>JALERM010000167.1 GCA_022764165.1 Eubacterium sp.
TTTGCATGACATAATACATCTGCGCACCTCTGCAATCCGCCGGAGGCTTTATCTTGGAAGGAGATTGGACTCCCACCAAGACTAATTTGTTGCCACTCACCACCTATAGAGGTGGGAGTCTTATCTCCTTTCAAGATAAACCAGATTCACCACCGCACTCAGTTCCGTCTCATTGTTGTAAGAAAGGATTGGTGATTCCGTATCGTGTGCCAGTTCCAGAATCTGTTCCATTGTCCCTGTATCTCCGGAAAGTGTGGCACGGAGCATTTTCTCGGATTCTTTGGCAAGTTGGTATACATACCCAAGGGATTTTTCCCGTTTCAGCATATCCGAAAAATGACCCATCAACTCTTTATTTGGAATGGAGACCGTACCGTTTTCATAACTTAAAAAACCATATACGACCATTGCGGAAAGGATTTCTTCCTTTGTTTTTAAGTTTTGCGAAGTAGCGGCATACTCCTGTATCTTTGTGGGAACACTCTCTCCTGATACCATCAACGCAATATCATCCCTGACAGAATCCACGTTATTCCGTATATAATAGAAAATTTCATCATAGGGACCTGAACTGGTCCAGTAATTGTCAAGGCTATTATTACTGAGCGCAAGTACGACGGAACGTGGATTATATAAGCGAACACCAGACGGTGTGGCATATCCATCATACCACCGTCTTAATTCTTCTCTTTCTACAAAGAGACTTTTTTCCTGCATTTTGCAATATCGGTCATAAAGCATATCCACTTCATCATCTGAAAAACCAAAATACTCACTGAAAGCCCTGCTTTTTGCCATGCTATATTCCACAAACATATTCAGTTCTGAGCCACTGGAATACTTGGAAATCGGCAAAATTCCGGTCATGTAGGCAAGACGTACGTACGGACGGTCTTTCAAAAGGCTCCTTAAAAAAACAAGGTATGCCTTTTTATCAGCTTCGGATACAAAATCCTGATGGAAGATAAAGTCCCACTCATCCAGCACAAATACAAACTGAATCTCCGGGTGTTCCATGTACAACATCATAAAAGCATCCCAAAGGGCATCCTGGTTATCAAAATCCACATCCTGATACTCTCTCTGAAGATCATTCAACAGACGGTCTTCGATCCTTTTGATATATTGGCTATAAGAACTGCAGTTTCTTGGAACATCATTAAAGGATATATGAACCACATCGTACTTATTTCTATACGTTTCATACTCCTCTGCCCCTGCAATCGCAAGATTATCAAAAAGTGCTTTTGTATCACAGGCTTTCGTAAAAAAAGAAGCTACCATATTCGCCATGATTGTTTTCCCGAATCTTCTCGGTCTTGTCAGACATATATGCTTGTTTCCAGCTCTCACAAGTGGAAACAATTCTTTCAGCATTTCAGATTTATCCACAAAATAAGTCTGTCCGACTTCGTTCTTGTAAAGTGAATATGCCGTACGACTGTTCAGATAAAACCCCATATGCACCGTCTCCTTTCTATCTCACTGCAGTATCTGTTCTTTCTCATCTTACCATGATTCCAATTGCGGAGCAAGCCAGCCAAAAATATATTTTAGTTAAAGCGTCTCAAAAATCCGTGCACCTTTCCCGCAAATCCACCTCAGTAATATCACATCAACCACCGCAATCACCACAGTTGCCGCCATCAGATAAGCCAACGGACTCAGCACATTCCGCAGAAAATAATATGCGGCTGCAAGTCCTACCACCACTGCCCATCCACCAAAGAGAGCAATCATGACATTCAGGCTCTGCTTGATCGGGACGATTTCACTTGTCCAGGTCAGATTCGGCATTTTCAGATTCATAAACAAACCAAACTCTGCCATCAGCACAATAAAAGCCGCCGATGCCAGGGGAATCATCACTGCAAATGGTACAGAAGGTTTTATCACCCACTCCACAGCAGCTGTCAGCACAGCCGCAGGAACAAGTGTCAGAATCAGGTGAAGCTTCAGCTTTGCCATCAGCACCTGTTTAGCGGATATGGGAAATACCTGCACCAGCCAGAGATTATTTCCTTCCAGGGACACTGATGGTGCTGTAATATCATTCATAGAAGTAAACATGCAGATAGCGGCAGCGGCAATCAATGCAGTAATTTCCTGATTTCGCAGTATTTCATGAATCATAGTTCTCACCACATCTGCTTTGATCAATAAAGCGACAGCGCCTACAAACATAATCACAATGCCAAGACCACAGTTCAGCATATAATTAGAACTGCCCAGAAATCGCTTCAATTCTTTTCCAAGAAGAGCCTGACTGATTGATTTCTTTTCGGTAAACCGTTCCTTATACTGTACTTTCACGGTTCCCCGGTTAGAAGTGGCAATTCCCAGAAAACTGCGGGAAAGTATCACGTACACCAGAGCAAAAAATGCTCCCACAATACCGGTAAAGATCAGCATGGATACCATATTCCCCTCTGCAGCCAGTCCCATATGGTAAAATGGATAGAGAATACTTCTGACTTTATCGCCCACTGCCTGCGGATTGGCTGCTATCATCCCCAAAATCTGGTAAGCCCGTCCGTACACATAGTAATATAACGCAATAAAAATGAGCGATAAAAACACTACAATAACATTTTTATTTTTCAATCTGCTGCTGATCACGGCCACCAGCCAGCCGAGTACGGCCGACAGAGTCAAAACCAGAATCGCCAAAATTAAAGGAATGAGCAATGTGAAAATCACCGCTGCGGCTCCCACATCTGCCCGCAAAAAATAGACAAGCACTGCAGGAATCATAACAATCAGTTCATACATCAGCCCCATCATAAATACACCAGACAGGCGGATGAGCAATATCCGGGAGGGCATCACCGGCATCGCCAGCAAGAGATCATTGTCCTTTGCCTGATACAATGATGCATATGTATTAAACACACTTCCGAATACACCGAGAGCTACTGAAATCATTCCCATCAGTGCAAAGTAGAGCCAGCCAAATCCCGCCTGAACCAACGGTTCGCAAAGCATGTCTGCCGTCACCCAGAACATTCCTCCTAACATTCCAAATACCAGCAGATACAGCAGTACATACAAAACTACTCCCTGAACAGAACGATTTTTTCCCGTCTTCTTATTCTGATAAATCCAGGAGAAGACTTCCATCATCTGTTTTTTTAATAATGCCTTCGTCATTGCTCTCCCTCCAGTTCCAAAAATACTTCTTCCAGAGAAGTATCACCTTTTACCTCTTCCATTGTTCCTGATTTAATAAGTTTTCCGCCTTTAATGATTGCAACCTTGTCACACAGTTTCTCTGCCACTTCCAACACATGAGTCGAAAAGAAAATGGCACCGCCGTTATCACAGATTTCCCTCATAATTCCTTTCAGAAGATGCGAAGCTTTCGGATCAAGTCCTACAAAGGGCTCATCCATAATAATCAGGCGTGGATCATGAATCAATGCAGATATGATTGCCAGTTTCTGTTTCATACCATGAGAATAGGAAGAAATCGTCTGACCTAAATCTCCAGTCAATTCAAAAGCATCCGCATATCTGCGTATTTTTTCCTGGCGCACTGTTGAACTGACTTTAAAAATATCTGCGACAAAGTTCAAAAACTGGATACCCGTCATGAATTCATACAGATCCGGATTATCCGGAATATATGCCAGTTTGGATTTACATAAAAGAGGACTTTCTTTCATAGAAACTCCATCCACATAAACTTCTCCACTGTCATACTGCAGGATTCCACAGCAGGCCTTGATCGTCGTTGTCTTACCTGCCCCATTATGTCCTATGAAACCATAGATTTCTCCCGGCAGGATATGCAGCGACAAATCATCCACTGCTTTTTTCTCACCATACACCTTTGATAAATGCTCAATTTTTAACATCCATTTTTCCTCCCACATTCAATATTGGTACCTGTAAAGGTACTAAACTGTTACCTATCATACTATATACACCTTCCACCAGGGGGAAAGTCAAGCTTATATGAAAAAAAGCAGGGAAAGACACCTTGCAGCTGTCCTGATTCCCTGCTCCATTTTACTTTTTTCTTTATCGATGATCTCCCCAGAAAAACAGGGCAATTGTTCCCGGACCGGAATGGGCACCGATCGTAGCACCAACATAATTAATCAAAAATGTCTCATAACCAAACTTTTCTTTCACCAGTTTTGCCACATACTCTGCATCTTCCCGGCAGTCACCATGGCTGATGAATATTTTTGTATTTTTATCTTTCCATTCACCTATCTGTTCTTCCATCAGGCTCACCAGACCACTGAGGGATTTTTTTCTTCCACGGACATTTTTCAGAGGAATCAGATGGCCTTCATTATCCACATGGAGAACGGGTTTCAGATTGATCATTGTTCCCACTACTGCCGCAACCTTTGAAACTCTCCCACCTCTGTGCAGGTGAAACAGATCATCCACAGTAAATACATGGCACAGATTCAGCTTATGTTCTTCCAGCCATGCCGCATTCTCTTCCAGAGAGAGTCCCTGTTCCTTCAATTCAACAGCCTTATCCACCAGCAGTCCTTCGCCCAGGGATGCACTCAACGTATCAATCACTACGATTTTCCGTTCCGGATATTCTTCCTGCAATTCTTCTGCTGCCAGCCGCACACTGTTGTAGGTTCCACTGAGTCCGGAGGAAAAAGCCAGATACAGAATATCTTTTCCCTGTTCCAGAATCGGGCAAAAAACTTCTTTCGCCTCCTCCGCATTCACCTGAGAAGTGGTAGGCATAGAGCCATTCCTCATCCGTGCATAAAAATCAGAAAATTCCAATTCTTGATTCTTTCCATAGGACTGACCATCCATCGTGTAGGTCAGATAGGTATACTCCATACCATGTTCTTTATAATATGAATAAGGCAAATCTGCCGTATTATCTGTTACAATTACATAATCTGTCATAGCAAAAACCTCCTGTATTATTTTACCCATTTTATCATTATTTCACTTTTTTATCAACCTGAGAGTCAATGGTCAAACATTAACCAGGCTGCCTCAATCTGTGCATCACGCTGTATCCATTCTTCCAATGGCAATTCTTCCAGTTCATCCATATAAAATTCTTCTTTCTGTGCATCCTTAAGTTCAACCTCCACATCAGGTGTAATACCCGTTCCGTGGATATTGACACCGGAGGGTGTATAATACTTTGACGTTGTCACTTTCACTGCACTTCCATCACTTAACGGGAAGGTTTTCTGTACAATCCCTTTTCCAAATGTGGTTGTCCCCACCAGTTTTGCCACGTTGTGATCTTTGACAGCTCCGGCAAAAATCTCCGCAGCACTGGCACTGTTTTCATTCACCAATACCACCGCCGGAATTTCCAATGGATTTTCCCCCTTACATTTATATTCAATGCGCTTGCCATTTTTATCTTCTGTATATACAATCAGTCCTTCCGGCAAAATCTGTTCCAGAGTATCACAGACTGCATCCAGCAATCCTCCAGGATTCTCACGAAGATCAAAAATCAATCCTTTCATTTCCTGCGACTGCAGTTCCTGTAATGCCTCTGCAAACTGCCCGGATGTTCCATCTGTAAATTCCTGAATCCGGATATATCCCACCGAGTTCTCCAGCATCCTGCTGCTCACGACAGGAATCTCGACCTCTTCAATCCTTACCGTCACCTGGACAATTTCATTTTCTCTTTTCAGCGAAAGCTGTATTTCTCCACTCTCATCTGACCGGATTGTTTTCGATAATTCTGTCACATCCAGTTCTTCGACAGACTGCCCATTCACCGTGCAGATGATATCTCCCGCCTGAATCCCTGCTTCCCAGGCGGGGCTGCCTTTATAACATTGCACTACAGATATTTCACCGCTCTCTTTGTTTTGCTGCATAACCAGCCCTATTCCCGTATATTTTCCTTCCATGGATTCTTTCAGCTTCCGATAATTTTCGGCAGAAAAATATCCTGAATAGGGATCTTCCAGGCTTGCCAGCATTCCGGCATACATTCCATCTGCCAAAGTTTCTTCATCGGTCTCCTCCAGATATTGTTCGTTTATAATCTTCTCAATGGCTGCTGTTTTCCTTGCGGATGAGCCAGTCACCAGACTGTCACCTGCAAATGGCAGCGTACCATACTGATAATAATGAAGACCACAGGCTGCTGCCGCTGTCACTGCCACACCACCCACAAAACCTGACCACCATGCTGCTTTCTTTTTTACCATATTACACTTCTCTCCGCTTCATTCATATTCAGGAAACTGGAAAAGCTCCAGAAGAAATATATCTTCTGAAGCTTCCGTTTATCATACTTTCAAATGCTTGCGAATGGTGATAATACTGCCAAACAGACCAATTCCCATTCCGAGAACCAGTCCCACAGGAACCAGAACCTCAAACACCTGATAGACATTCAAAAACTGCATCACATTATTCAGCATACTGAACTTTGTCAATATATACTGTACTACTTTGTTGTAAAGAATGAACAGCAATACCAGTGGAATCAGTGCACCGATAAAACCGATAATAATTCCTTCTATCAAAAATGGTGCACGAACAAAAGAGTTCGTGGCTCCAATCAGCTTCATAATGCCGATTTCTTCCTTACGTATAGAGATACCGATAGAAACGGTATTACTGATCAAAAATACTGCAACACACAGCAAGATCAAAATAATAGCAATTGCCACATAGCTGATCAGCTTATTAAATGTAGATAACGTCTGTGTTGCCCCTTTCATCTGATTCACATCACGAACGCCATCCAGACCCTCAATATATTGTACCAGCTCATCCTGTTTTTCTATCTGATCCACATAAACCGCATAACTGGAAGAGTTTGCCAGCGGGTTATCATTTTCAAAACCTTCGCTCCATTTCTCTGCCTCTTCTTCGCCGCCAAAATACTGTGTACTGAACTGTTTCCATGCTTCTTCTGCTGATATGTAGTCAACATCAATCACACCATCAAACTGTTTGATCTGTTCACCAATAGCATTGATTGTCGCCTGATCGGCATCGTCATCAAATAATACCGTCACAGACACACCTTCTTCCGCATTCTTCACAATGTAACGAACATTGATCACCAGTGCAAAAAACAGTCCAAATAAGAAAATACATGCCGTCATTGTTGCTATAGATGCCACAGAAAACATGATATTTCTCCAGATATTTTTTATACCCTGTTTGGCACTATAGCCAATCGTACTAATCCTCAAGATAGCCACCTTCCTGTTCATCGCTTACAATTACGCCCTTACGCATTGTAACTACTCGCTTCTTAAAAGAATTCACAATCTCCCTGTTGTGAGTTACTACCAGTACCGTAGTACCGCGTTCATTGATTTCTTCCAGCAGTCTCATAATATCCAGTGAGTTCTTAGGATCCAGATTACCGGTAGGCTCATCTGCCAGCAGAATATTCGGCCTGTTGACCAGTGCCCTGGCAAGTGCTACTCTCTGCTGTTCACCACCCGATAATTCCCTCGGAAATGACTTATACTTTTCCGCAAGACCGACCAGCGTAAGAATCTCCGGCACACGTTTCTTTATGACACGGTTCGGTCTTTCAATAACTCTCTGTGCAAAAGCCACATTTTCATATACATTCCGGTCTTTCAACAGACGGAAATCCTGAAATACAACGCCTACCCCACGGCGGTACTTAGGAACATTCCTTCTCTTCAGTTTTCCCAGATCCTGACCATTGACCTTAATCGTCCCCGATGTGGGTTCCAGTTCCTTCAGCAAAAGCTTGATCAGCGTGGATTTACCAGATCCACTGTTACCTACGATGAATACGAACTCCCCTTTATCAATGTGCAAAGATACGTCATTCAGAGCCGGCTGGCCTTTTGCGTATGATTTGCTGACATTTTCCAACGTAATCATATACTCCTCCTGTCTTTGTTGCTAATACTCTAAAGTTTCCATATACTTCATGTATCTTACGACCATCAAAGCAATTTTAAATGTTATGGCATCTTCAAATACGCGAAGATCCAGACCCGTACTCTTCTGCAGTTTATCCAGACGATATACCAGCGTATTCCTGTGGATATAGAGCTGTCTTGATGTTTCAGATACATTCAGACTGTTCTCAAAGAACTTGTTGATGGTTGTCAGTGTCTCTTCATCAAAATCATCCGGAGATTTATTTTCAAAAATTTCCTTGATAAACATTTTGCACAGCGGAATGGGCAGCTGATAAATCAGGCGGCCGATTCCAAGAGAACTGTAGGCGATCACTTCTTTCTCATCAAAGAAAATCTTACCTACATCCAACGCCATCCGTGCTTCTTTATAAGAACGAGAGACTTCCTTTAATTCTTTTACAATCGTTCCATAAGCAATATGGGTACTGCCATCGGGATTCCGTCCCACAGCATCCAGGATATGTTCTGCAATTTTCTGCATCTGTTCATATCCGTCCCCGGGAGCAGCTTCTTTCACGATAATAATACTCTTCTCATCTACTGCAGTGATAAAATCACCACTTTTTCCATGGAAAACACTCTTCACATTCTCCAGGGCATTGTAATCCTTCCCCTGTCCCGTCTCCAGAATGAAGACAACACGTCTTGCTTCCACATCAATATGAAGCTTTTTGGCACGATTATATATATCCACCAGAAGAAGATTGTCCAGAAGAAGATTCTTAATAAAATTATCTTTATCGAATCTCTCTTTATAGGCAACCAGCAGATTCTGAATCTGAAATGCAGCCATCTTGCCTACCATGTACACATCATCACTTCCTCCGCCTGCAATCAGAATATATTCCAGACGAGTCTCATCATATACCTTAAAAAACTGATATCCCCGGACTACCTGGCTGTCCGCCTGTGACTCTGCGAAACTTATAATCTCGGTTTCTCCGATTTCAAAATTCTGATACGTGGTGGCAAGTAACTTACCTTCTGTATCAGCCATACCAAAATCAATTCTGGAAATTCCCTTCAGACCGTCAATGGTACTTTGAAGTATCTGGTTTGAAATCATAATCTTACCCTCTTTCAGTATAGTATATAGTTTTCTCTTTGCTGCTTACCCCTAAAAGCAAAGTCCCTTAGACTATATTCTAATACAAAATCACCAAAAAGAAAAGAGAAAATATCATTTATCCATTAAAACTCTCTATAAATCCTTCCCCCAGAACCTCTCTTGCATCTGTGACAATCATAAATGCATCCGGATCAATCTGCACTGTCAGCTCCTTCAGACGAACAATCTGCTTTCTTCCCACAACACAAAAGAGCATCATACGCTCCTTACCCGCATACATTCCTCTGGCAGGAACACCAGTCACTCCCCGATCCAGTTCTGTCATCAGATTTTTCGCTATCTCCTCTGATTTATCTGAAATAATATAAACGGCTTTGGCATAATTCATACCTTCAAGGAAATTATCAGTAACCGTTGCCACAATGTAAATGGCCATAATTGCATACAGTGCATTAATCGGACCAAATACGAAAGCTCCGATTATTACGATCAAAATGTCAACACACTGCATGATACGGGCAATAGACAGATGCTTCACATAGTGTTGAATGAGTGCAGCCACCATATCCGTTCCCCCTGTTGTTCCTTTTCCCAGAAATACCAGGCCAATACCAATTCCCTGAATCACTCCGCCAAATATCACTGCCAGAAGCAATTCTCCCTTCACAATCGTAAAAACCGGCATCGCAAATAGCCAGAAAGACAGGGAACATGTCCCCCAGATTGTTTTCGCCAGAAAACGAAATCCTTTTATTTTTACCCCCAGAAAAAACATGGGAATGTTCATCACCAAGTTGGTCAGCCACAGCGGAATGCCTCCTTCCACCAGTGATGAAGTCAGTGATTTTACAATAATGGCAATACCGGTAAATCCCCCATCTACCAACCCATTCATATCAAATGCCGAATTCAGCGCAATGGACATCAATGCCGTTCCGGCAAAAATAAATATATAATCCCATACCCAGCTTTTTTTGCTCCACATATCAGTTATTCTCCTCCATTTGCTTTGTCAGATAGCGTCCCACTATTTTTGAAAAATTAGATATATCCCTGATGTAGGCAAAATCCTTTCCAAATATCTTTTTCTCGGCTTCCAGTTCTTTTTCTTCCCCCACGAATACTCCAAGAACTGATATTCCGTAGTTTCTCAGGCGACGAACCTCCAATCCCGTATCTTTGACCGCATATTCCCCCTGATAGGGCAATGGATTTCTTGCATTCGGACGGTTTAAGATCACATCATAAGGTCTTCCGTCACTGAGTATAATCATAATTTTGTGATCCTCTTCCCTCTCCAAAAGCCCCAGGGAGGCTGCCCGGATTGCCAGACCATCCCGGTTATTAGATGATGTGGTAAAAGAAAAAATTCGTTCATTCGCAGAGGCATCCTCGTCATACTCACGAAATCTTTGAAGAATCGTATGATCCCAGAAGGTGCAGAAACTCATCACACGGTGAGGAATCCCCACTCTGCTCAATGCTTCCATGATGATATACGCCTGAAGAACCACTTTTTCCTGGCGCACCCTCTGTGACCCACTGGCATCGATCAGAAGATCCACAACAAATGCATTGCCATCCTGCTTTTCTGTGCGGGTGAATAATCTTGCATCCCTGCTTCGTCCCACACGCCACAATCTTTCCGGCCGCAGAACACCCCGGTCAGCGATGATATCACAGCTTTCCATACGCATGGCCATAGCTTTTTTCAAGATATCCGTCAGGATCTGAATGTTGTGTTTTACGACCCGGTGATTGTCATAATACACATACTTATTTTTTTCTCTCTGCTTTTTGGCATACTCCAACTGATAATTTCTTTTCACCGGCCGCTCCAGGATTCCATCGGTAAAATACAGACCGCAGTCTCCGTGAACTCCGCGGCATAACTGATAATTCAGCTTCTTTTCTTCCAATGGATTCAGATATGTTTTCCCGAAATTCAGTTCCACATACGTATAAACCTTTTTCAGTTCTTCCTCTGATACCCGGATTACCTGACGCCGAAATGTTTTCTTCTGTTCATCAGATGATTCCACCCCTCCGGTTGCCGTCATCTGTTCACTCATCTGCTCAAGGTACGCCGCAAAATTTTCTTCATACATCTCCTCAGTCAGAAAGTCTCTCCAGTTATACTCTGTCAATTCTTCCAGAGTAACCGCCAGTACCTGTTCCAGACTCCCATGCATCGTTTCAAACTTCGGATCGACCCACTCATTATAACATTCATCAATTTTTCTGATAATCTCCATGGTAGTATTTGCCTGCTGCAGTTCTTTCAGACTGTCAATCCTCTCCTGCAGCCGCTGTTCCTGCTGCTGTTCACCCATCAGACAATTACGCATCAGAGCAATCTGCAGCCTCCCAAGTTCGCTGCGGGTCATCTGATGCAGTTCATGATCCAGCAGATACTCATATGCCTTTTTCCGGATACTGTCCACACCTTTGCGTTCCCGGGAAATTCTCTTTCCCACAGATTCTTCCATACACAGCCGGGCAATTCCCAAAAGAGGTTCTTCTCTCGCCTGCAGATATACTTTCTTGACCAGATAAAGGCTGAGCTGTTCCTTATCAAAATATTTTGCAAATGCTCCCTGCTTGATTCCATCGTACAAAGCAAGGTATTTACAACGCAAGAATCCATCCACATCCGGTTTGGCCTCCATAGAGTAATCCCCGCAAACCGTCCAGATAAGATTCTTCATGCGATTGGCAATCTCCAGCTGCCGCTCCTCCATACCAATCAGTCCTTTCTAAAACACCTGTTCTGACGTCCAGTCATCCGGAATCCGTGTCAGAACCACATCTTCTACGATTTCTTTCTCAAAGGTGTCAAAACATTTATTAATCACTCCCATACGAATAGCCGCAGATGGACGCAATCCCTGACGAATGGTGCGAAGAGCCGCCAGGATTCCTCTGAGATCCAGCGCTTTTGTGGATATTTCACCATTTTCCGCTTTCATCTGCAGATCAAGGAACAATCCGATAAACTGTTCCAATGCCTCCTTCTTCCCATCCGGAAATGCTTCCGCAAATATTTTTTGAAGAATTTCCTCTGTCTGAGGCGGCATATCAATCACCAGAAAGCGGGATACCAGTGCTTCATTCAACTCTCTTGTACCGGCATATCCATGATTCATAGTACCAATAAAACGTGAAGCCGGGTGCAGATCGATTTTGTCATACCCGGGCACATCGATGGTTCTTCTGTCGTCCAATGTGGCGTGCAGGACAGAAACAGCATCATTTTTTGCCATGTTAATTTCATCCAGAATGCCAAATCCCCCATACTGTGCACACTGATAGATACTTCCCTTTCTCAGTTTTACCTGATTGTCTTCAAAGGTATCCGTCCCGATCAGTTCCGCACTTCCTATATTGACGTGGAAAGAAATATTATAGGACGGTCTTCCGAATATCCATGCAAGATTTTCTGCAAGCACGTTTTTCCCCGTAGCCTTCGCTCCCGTCAGAAGAAGATTCTGCTGCTGAAGAAGTGCGGCAATGCTCATCTCAAGAATCTCTTTCCCAAAAAAAGGCATTGACGGCTCAATCACACGATATTCTGTTTCCCGTTCTACCGGATAGTTTTCCCGGAACCTTTCCACATCATGTATCAGTGCCTGATTAACTTTCTGCATTTCCAGATATTGTAAGACCTTCATACCATTTCTCCTCTATATTTTCAGATTATTTATCTTATTTTATTCACATTTTGTTCATTTATCTTTTAAAATGCATTCATTTCTACATCATGGATTCTTCATTTCTATCACATATAATACAAGTAACAAATCAATACACGCCAATTACTTTTTTGATAAACTTTTTCATAATAGCGCCAGGTAATCTTCATTACCTGGCACCCTCCTTTTTATCACATAAGCATTTTTACACTTCAAACATCAGATCACCATAAGACGGCATCGGCCACATTTCTTTGTCTACCAGCATTTCCAGCTGATCCACCGGTGACCGGAGTGCTTCCATCGCAGTACATACTTCCTCATGATAATATCTTGCCTGAAGTTCTCCCTCTTCCATCAGCCCTGCAGCTTCCGTCTTCTCCCTCAGAACCTGCAGTGCGGTCTGAGTCTCCCGAAGCAGCGTGGATGTCTGGGTAAGCAGTTCCACTTCCACACTTACGTCCACATCTCCCACTGCACGGATGGCATTAATGGAATCCGCCAGTGTCTTCGCATAGCGGATTACCGCAGGAATAATCTGTTTTGCTGCAATATCAATCATTGCTCTGGCTTCTACATTGATTGCTTTCGAATATGTCTCATATTTAACTTCCACACGGGATTCCAGTTCTGCTCTGGTAAATACATGGAACTTTTCAAAAAGCTGTACGGATTTGTCCGTAATCAGGGCAGGAATCGCATCAACCATTGACTTAATATTCGGCAGACCACGGCGTTTTGCCTCTTCTACCCATGCCTCTGAATATCCATTTCCATTGAATATAATTCTCTGATGTTCTGCACAATTCGTTTTAATCAAATCGTGTACTGCCATCTCAAAGTTTTCAGCAGCTTCCAGCTTTTCACTTGCTTCACGGAATGCTTCTGCTACAATTGTATTCAGAACAATATTGGGTGAGGCAACAGAATCTCCGGAACCGACCATACGAAATTCAAACTTATTTCCTGTAAATGCAAATGGAGATGTTCTGTTCCGATCTGTTGCATCTTTCGCCAGATCCGGCAATGTACGAACACCAGTAAGCAATCTTCCGCCTTTCAGACTGTGATCTGCGGTTCCGGTGCTCACAAGCTGTTCCACAACGTCTTCCAGCTGCTCACCCAGATAAACAGAAATAATTGCCGGAGGCGCTTCATTCGCCCCCAGACGATGATCATTTCCTACATCAGCGGCAGATTCACGAAGCAGATCTGCATGACGGTCAACCGCTTTCAGAATACAACTCAGCACCAGAAGGAACTGTACATTTTCATGTGGCGTTTTTCCCGGATCCAGAAGATTGATTCCATCATCGGTCACCAGTGACCAGTTATCATGTTTTCCTGAACCATTGACACCATCAAAAGGCTTCTCATGAAGCAGGCATTTCAGTCCATGTTTTCTCGCTACACGCTTCAGAGTCTGCATAATAATCTGGTTGTGATCCACAGCAATGTTGGCAGGAGCATAAATCGGCGCCAGTTCATGTTGTGCCGGAGCAACCTCATTATGCTGTGTCTTGGCTGATACACCAAGTCTCCACAGTTCTTCATTGACATCTTTCATATATCCGGCAATCTTCTGACGGATGGTTCCGAAATAGTGGTCATCCAATTCCTGACCCTTCGGCGGCATCGCTCCGAACAAAGTCCTTCCGGTATAAATTAAATCTTTCCTCTTCATGAATTTGTTGGCATCCACAAGGAAATATTCCTGTTCAGCACCAACGGACGGGGTCACTTTTTTAGAAGTTGTATTTCCAAAAAGCCGAATCAATCTCAAAGCTTCTTTGTTGATTGCTTCCATAGAACGCAGCAGCGGTGTTTTCTGATCCAGTGCCTCTCCTTTGTAAGAACAGAAAGCAGTCGGAATGCAAAGAGTAGCTCCTGCTGCATCCTGACGGACAAATGCCGGAGATGTACAATCCCAGGCTGTATACCCCCGCGCCTCAAAGGTGGCACGAAGACCGCCTGAAGGGAAAGAGGAAGCATCCGGTTCACCTTTGATCAGTTCTTTACCGGAAAAACTCATCAGTACTTTACCATCTGACATGGGAGCTGTAATAAAAGCATCGTGTTTTTCTGCAGTTACACCGGTCAGCGGCTGAAACCAGTGGCTATAATGTGTAGCTCCTTTTTCAATTGCCCATTCTTTCATCTCATGTGCAACTACATCTGCAATTTCAAGGGTAAGTTCTTTGCCCTCTTCTATCGTCTTTTTCAATTCTTTATAGACTTTTTTCGGCAGACGTGCCTGCATGACAGAATCATTAAAAACATTTTCTCCAAAAATTTCAACTACATTTACATACTCACTCATTTTTCTTATCCTTTCAATGGAACAAACCGTACTCCCCGAACTCTCATATAAGAAGAAAAAAGACAGTCCACTTTACTCACAAGCGGACTGTCCCAGTCTTTACAAGCATCAGGCTTTATTTACAGAGCCGAACAATTCCATTTTTTCTTTAACAGTTGCTTTGATAGCTTCTGCACCAGGTGCCAGCAGTTTTCTCGGGTCATAACCTTTACCCTGCTGATCTTTTCCTGCTTCAATGTATTCACGGGTTGCTGCTGCGAAGGACAGCTGGCATTCTGTATTTACATTGATTTTGGAAACACCCAGATCAATAGCTTTTTTGATCATGTCTGCAGGGATACCTGTACCACCATGCAGTACCAGAGGCATATCTCCTGTCAGCTGCTGGATAGCATCCAGAGTCTCAAAGCTCAGTCCCTGCCAGTTTGCAGGATATTTTCCATGAATGTTACCGATACCTGCTGCCAGGAAATCAATACCTAGATCAGCAATCATCTTGCATTCGTTCGGATCAGCACATTCGCCCATTCCTACAACACCGTCTTCTTCTCCACCGATGGAACCAACTTCTGCTTCCAGAGACATATTGTGTTCTGCACAGATTTTAACCAGTTCTTTTGTTTTTGCAACGTTCTCTTCGATCGGGTAATGAGAACCGTCAAACATAATGGATGAGAAACCAGCTTCTACACATTTCAGGCATCCTTCATAGCTGCCGTGATCCAGATGCAGAGCAACCGGAACTGTGATTTTCAGTTCTTCCAGCATACCATTAACCATACCTACTACGGTCTTGTATCCTGCCATGTACTTTCCAGCACCTTCAGATACACCAAGGATTACAGGGGAATTGCACTCCTGTGCGGTAAGCAGAATAGATTTTGTCCACTCCAGGTTATTGATGTTGAACTGTCCAACAGCATAATGGCCAGCTTTAGCTTTTTTTAACATTTCTGTAGCTGATACTAACATTTTCGAACCTCCTACGTTCTGTCTTTCGATTTGTGTAACTTCCAATTCTGGTCAGTTACTAATTTCTACACTATTATACTCCAATCAGACAGGAAATTCAAGAGTTGATAAGAATATCCATTGCCTGCTTTTTATTCTTTATCACTACTTCTCTGTGATTTCCTCCAAATTCACCATCCAGAGTCCAGGCAATCTCCTCATCTGCCTCTATCCGCAGACGATCTGTCTTAAATGCATCAATCATATCCGTGTTATCAATGGCATTCAAAAGAGAAGCGATAATCTCATTTAACTCTCTGGCATTTCTGGGCTGTTTGATCAACGTTACTTCAAAAAGCCCGTCATTCAGTTCCACATCAGTTCCTGTCAGATTTTTAAATCCTCCTACAGAATTGGTATTTGTAATCATACCGTACAGATAATCACCCTCATAGGTGTTATCATTCGCTTCCACTTTCATATGATAGGTCCGTACATCAAAAATTCTCTTGGCCCCTTCCATCACATATGCCAGATGTCCCAGGATATTCTTCAGATTCTGGCTGGTCTGATAGGAAACATCCGTAAACAGGCCAAATGCAGCCACATAAACAAAGGTATCATGATTGAAGTCTCCGATATCAAAGGAATACAGCTTTCCCTCTAAAATACCGCGGGCCGCCTCAACCATATCCCGGGGTATCTCCAGACTATTGGCAAAGTCATTGGTGCTTCCTGCCGGAATATAACCAATCGGAGTTGCCGCATGACTCTTTCTCAGACCGGTAACCACTTCATCCAGTGTACCATCTCCTCCGCTGCAGACAATCAGGTCCACTTCACTGGCCATTTCCTGAACCATATTACAGGCATCCATGGGACCCTGTGTGGGATGAACGATAACCTCATAGCCACCTTTAACAAATACATCTATGATGTCCAGCAGTTTGCCCCGTATCTGTCCTTTTCCAGATCTTGGATTAAAAATAAAAAGAAGTTTTTGTTTCATATCTATCTTCCTTTCCTTTTATGTCTGACAGTTTCTTTCTACCCGTCTGTCTTCTGCTATTATCATACACTATTTCTATTTGCACGGCAATCAAAGAACTATGAAGTTTTCATAAACAATATTTGTTTTCATCAATGTGACTCTGTCACAGAATTATTTTTAAATACTGTGATAAAATATGTGCAACAAATAAAGTAAAGGAGATATTATTATGGCAAACGTATTTACAACAGAAAATTTTGAAAAAGAAGTATTGCAGTCCGATGTCCCTGTTCTGGTGGATTTCTGGGCAACCTGGTGTATGCCCTGCAAAATGCTTGCCCCGGTCATCGAAGAAATCGCTGCCGAGGCAGATGGATATAAAGTAGGTAAAGTTGATGTGGATCAGGAACCTGAACTGGCACAAAAATACCGTATTATGAGTATCCCTTCCATTTTTGTATTCAAAAACGGAAAGGTTGCAGCTTCCACCGTGGGAGTACAGCCGAAAGCAGCACTTAAGGAACTGCTTAATAAATAGGGACAATTTGTTTATAGTTTGTGATACAGCTTCTGGCGGCTCATAATTTTTACGCCTCCGCGAAATAATTGTACACTTCCTTCCTGCACCATCTGTTTCAGGGTGCGGCTGACAGCCTCTCTTGCGCTGCCGATGGCCCGTGCGATCTGCTCCTGCGTCATGATGATCTGATCGGAGTGACAACGGGCAGCTTCATTCAGAAGGAATTCCGCCAGACGCTGTTCCAGACTTGCAAACAAAATTTTCTGGACAGCTGCGATAATGTCTGAAAGACTTTCATTCATCGTCTTATATACAAAATTCTCCATATAAATATTTGCCGACATAATCTTCCGTACAGCACCGGTCGGCAGTATATAGACTCCACTTTCGGTTTCCACATCGATCTGCAGATCAAATGGTATGTCTGGAAGTAAACAGGAACCGGACAGCATACACAGTTCGCCTTCGTGCAGGCGGCAAACAGTCGCCTCCTTCCCATCCCCTGATACCAGATACACACGTACCGTTCCATATTTTACTAGGAACGGTCCCAGGCATTCACTGCCGTTCCCTGTAACCAGCTGACCTTCCTGATAGACCTTCCAGCTTATCTGCTGTTCCAACAGTCTTTTTTCTGTCTCATTCAAATTATTCCAAAAAGAAAACTTTCCAAACAAAAGATCTGACTCCGCTCTCTCCATAGCTAACCCCTCCCGGACAACATTTGTTTTATTATAACAGAATTTTTAGCTGTTTACCAGTGAATGAAAAAAGCCCCCGGAAAAATCCGGGGGCAAATACTGCATCTTATACCAGCTCAAGAACTACTTCCATTGCTGCATCGCCTTTACGAGGTCCGATTTTGATGATTCTTGTGTAACCACCATTACGTCCTGCATATTTTGGAGCGATTTCAGTAAACATTTTATCTACCATGTCTACTTCTTTTGTATTTTTCTTTCTTCCTGCTGCTTCAGTCGGAACAGATTTTACTGGATAGAATACTTTCAGCATCTGACGTCTTGCATGCAGTCTGGACGGAGCATCTTTGGTAATTTCCTTCTGTACTTCATCGTATACAGTTACTTTCTTACCATCTTTAACTTCTTTTACTCTCTTTCCATCAGCATCTTTACGCGGAACTTTTGCTGTAACAGTAATTTTTTCAAAGTTGTCTTTTTCTTTTACTGCCAGAGCAATCAGTCCTTCAGCTACTTTACGGATTTCTTTTGCTTTGGATTCTGTTGTCACGATTTTTCCGTGATACAGAAGATTTGTTACCTGGTTTCTGATTAATGCTTTTCTCTGATCAGATGTTCTGCTCAGTTTTCTATATCCTGCCATTATATTTTCCTCCATTTGTGGAACAATATATCATGCTTCTTCGGACTTACTGATATACTGCTTTCTATTCTACAAATTTTACTTTACCCTACCGTTTTATCCGGCAGTCGCAGCCTGCCAAAGGCATCACTGCATTTTATTCTTCACCGGGATTCAGCTGAAGTCCCAGCTCTTTCAGCTTAGCCAGCACTTCTTCCAGAGATTTACGACCCAGGTTACGAACCTTCATCATATCTTCGGAAGTTCTGTTGCAAAGCTCTTCAACGGTATTGATACCTGCTCTCTTCAGACAGTTGTAGGAACGAACAGACAGCTCCAGCTCATCGATATTCATTTCCAGAACTTTTTCTTTTTCATTATCTTCTTTCTCAATCATGACTTCTGCAGTCTTGGCATTCTCAGAAAGATCAATGAAAAGTTTGAGATGCTCGCTCAATACCTTGGCAGCCAGGCTGACTGCCTCATCCGGATCCAGTGTTCCTTTTGTATATACATCCAGTGTCAGTTTATCAAAGTCAGTAATCTGACCAACACGGGTGTTCTCTACCGTAAGGTTTACACGTTCTACCGGTGTATAGATAGAATCCACAGCAATCACACCGATTGCCATATCATCTGTCTTGCCTTTTTCTGCACTGACATAACCACGACCCTTTGTAATGGTGATTTCCATATACAATTTGCTGTCCGGTCCGCCGTTCAGAGTGGCGATTACTTGATTAGGATTCATAATTTCGATATCCTGATCAACCTGGATATCAGAAGCCCGTACCACGCCTTCGCCTTCATATTCGATATATGCAATCTTCGGATCATTGCTCTCGCTGGTATTGCGAATAGCAAGACTCTTCAGATTCATGATAATCTCAGTAACATCTTCTTTGACGCCTGGAATAGAACTGAATTCGTGCAGAACGCCTTCAATTTTAACCTGGCTTACTGCTGCTCCCGGCAGGGAAGACAACATAATTCTTCTCAGGGAATTTCCCAGAGTAGTACCGTAACCTCTTTCCAGCGGTTCTACGACAAATCTGCCGTACTTTTTATCATCGGAAATTTCTGTGATCTCAATTTTTGGTTTGTTAAAATCAAACATTCCAAGCCCTCCTTCTCGGGACATTTAGTTTCACTGAGGGTAACCAGAGCTGCAATATATGCAGCAGCTCTTTATTATTTGGAATACAACTCGACGATAAGCATTTCGTTTACAGGTACGTCAATTGCATCTCTTGCAGGAGCTTCTTTAACAGTTCCTTTTAATGCTTCCTGATCAACATCCAGCCATTCCGGAACCAGTCTTCCGCCAGTTACTTCCAGAATGTCTTTATATCTCTGAGAACCTTTTTTAGCCTCTTTGATTTCGATCTGATCACCAGCTTTTACCTGATAGGAAGGAATGTTAACCTGTTTACCATTCACCAGTACATGTTTGTGGTCAACGATCTGACGAGCTTCTTTTCTTGTTCTTGCAAAACCAAGACGGAAAATAACATTATCCAGTCTCATTTCCAGCATAGTCATCAGGTTGGTACCAGTCATTCCCGGCATTCTATCAGCTTTTTCATAATAGTTACGGAAAGGTTTTTCCAGAACACCATAGATGAATTTTGCTTTCTGTTTTTCTCTCAGCTGCAGACCGTACTCAGACATTTTACGGTTTGCTCTTTTCAGCTGTCTTGTGGATTTTTTATCAATTCCCAAATAGATCGGATCCAGACCAAGGGATCTGCATCTTTTCAGTACAGGTACTCTATTTACTGCCATAATCTACGACCTCCTAAATTAGACTCTTCTACGTTTTGGTGGGCGGCAACCATTGTGTGGTACCGGAGTTACGTCTTTGATACTTACAACATCAAGTCCGCATGCGGAAAGAGCACGGATTGCTGCTTCTCTTCCTGAGCCCGGTCCTTTAACGAATACATCAACAGTCTTCAGACCATGAACTAATGCTGCCTTTGTAGCAGTCTCTGCTGCCATCTGAGCTGCATAAGGAGTAGATTTTCTTGAACCTCTAAATCCCAGACCACCTGCACTTGCCCATGAAAGAGCATTTCCTTCAGCATCTGTCAATGTTACGATTGTATTGTTGAAAGATGACTGAATATGTGCCTGTCCGCGTTCAACGTTTTTCTTAACACGACGTTTTGTCGTTTTCTTTGTCACTTTAGCCATTTTAAAAACTAACCTACACTTTCTTATATTCTTTTTAATGGTTACAATTCTTTATCAAGCTGCCTTTATCCGGCATTCTTCTGTCACCCGAAAATTATTTTTTCTTGTTAGCAACAGTTCTCTTTGGACCTTTTCTGGTTCTTGCGTTTGTTTTGGTCTTCTGACCACGAACCGGCAGGCTCTTTCTATGACGGATTCCTCTGTAGCATCCGATTTCCTGCAGACGTTTGATGTTCATAGCGATTTCTCTTCTAAGATCACCTTCAACGGTCTGAGTCTCGTCGATTACAGCACTGATTCTTTTTACTTCTTCGTCTGTGATATCTCTCACACGGGTATTCGGGTCAACATTAGCTTCTTTCAGAATACGGTTAGCACTTGTTCTTCCGATTCCGTAAATATAAGTCAATCCGATTTCAATACGTTTTTCTCTTGGTAAGTCTACACCAGCAATACGTGCCATGTATTTTTCCTCCATTTTCTTCCTGATCAGTACGCAGCCCATATGCCTCGCATATGCCTGAAATGATGTGCTCCTGATCGTATTAATATTTTCCTAATTGGGATGCCGGTATGTGAGCATCCAGCCATGGAATCCCATGACCTTTCCGGCTGAGCCGGTATTAAGCAATATTATAAGGGATGCGCGCCCTGGGCGTCATCCGCCGGAGGCTCCCCGGTACACCACGCCGGAGTTCTCACATTATAATATTTAAACAGTACAACACATCCAGATGTGTCCTACTGCAGCCGCACTTAAATTTGAAGTTTTTTAACTTCTTTCAAACAAAAACTACTAATATGACGGTATTAGCCCTGTCTCTGTTTGTGTTTTGGATTCTCGCAGATTACTCTGATGCTTCCTTTTCTTTTAATGATTTTGCATTTTTCACAGATAGGTTTAACAGATGATCTAACTTTCATTGGAATCCTCCTTTCCTCTCTCTAGGCCGAATGGCCATAGTGGTATCCCTTGCGGGTTTCCTTTCTTACGGCCGTATGGCCGTAGTGGTATCCCCTTGGGGATTTCCTCTCTCTGGGCCGAATGGCCCCGGTGTGAAAACTTTTGTTTTTAAGCACAAAAAAATAACCTTTCACAAAAGTTCGTTTTATAGTATATCACCTTGTATCTTGAAATGCAAGCAGATTTTCGGGGTTTTTTAAAGTTTTTACACTAAAAAGAAGCTGTATGATACATATACAGCTTCTTTCTAAAACTTATTTATCACGCCAGATGATTCTGCCCTTTGTCAGATCATACGGTGACAGTTCCATGGTAACTTTATCTCCCGGAAGGATACGAATGAAGTTCATTCGAAGCTTTCCGCTGATGTGTGCCAGTACCACATGTTTATTCTCCAGTTCAACCTTGAACATTGCGTTTGGCAATTTTTCAAGGACTGTTCCTTCAACTTCAATAACATCTGCCTTTGACATATTATAACCTCCCATAATCTTTTCTTACTTTGATGACATCTGAATCCTGTATCTTATTTCCCCCGGACAGGATATTCTCTATCCACAGGGGGATTCTGTGGTCAATCTGAACATGTTTCCTTTTTTTCCGCTTGGGCTTCTCCATGGTGCGATACTTCCCGTCGACCAGGTATACGTATTGCTCATCCACAGCGGATACCAGATATATTTTTCCCTTATCATGACCAGCAAGGGATTTGGCCATCATGCCGATACTAAACTCTTCCATTCGCCACCTCTGTTCACACAAGCCCAAATGTATCATATGGTTTGGTTAATGTCAGAATTTCAGGTTCTCCGTCCGTGATTAACACAGTGTTTTCATAATGAGCAGACAAGCTCTCATCTTCTGTGACTACTGTCCAGTCATCATCCAGCCAGCACACATCCGGACGACCAATGTTGATCATCGGTTCAATTGCCAGTGTCATTCCAGGCACCAGACGAAGTCCTCTGCGCCGCTGAGCAAAGTTTGGAATCTGTGGATCTTCATGAAGACTTGTACCGATTCCATGTCCCACCAGATCTCTTACAACACCATATCCAAAGCTTTCTGCATAAGCACCGATAGCCGCAGAAATCTCATGAAGGTGGTGACCGGCTTTCGCATACTTGATTCCTTCAAAGAAACTCTGACGCGTCACATCGATCAGCTGTTTTGCTTCCCTGCTGATTTCACCCACAGCATGGGTACGTGCCGCATCGGAATGATATCCTTTATAAATCAATCCGGCATCAAGGCTGACAATATCCCCTTCCTTAAGAATTCTCTTTTTGGAGGGAATTCCGTGTACTACCTCATCATTCACTGATACACAAATGGATGCGGGGTAACCATTGTAATGAAGGAAATTGGGTGTACATCCAAAACTGCGGATAATTACCTCACCCAAATGATCGATTTCCCAGGTTGAAATCCCTGGTCTGATTGCTGCGGCAAGTTCATCATGAACTTTTTCCAGCAAATGGCCGGCTTCCCTCATCAATTCTATTTCCCTGGCAGTCTTTATTGATACAGACATGTTTTACGCTCCTAAGATTTTGGTAATCGCCTGGAACACATCTTCCAGATTCTGTGTTCCATCAACTTCTACCAGTACACCTTCTTTACCGTAGAAGTCGATCAACGGCTGTGTTTGTTCATGATATACAGTCAGACGTTTCTGCACAGTTTCCGGCTTGTCATCATCACGA
Organism: Eubacterium sp.; assembly: GCA_022764165.1. Taxonomy (GTDB): domain Bacteria; phylum Bacillota; class Clostridia; order Lachnospirales; family Lachnospiraceae; genus Oliverpabstia. Next base: position 23,625 of record JALERM010000167.1, read on the forward strand.
AGTACAAGCTTTGCGCCACACACATCACATACATCTTCCACCTTCGGTGCATTGTATACGATATGATATGTGGATCCACATGCAAGACACGCACGACGTCCGCCCATACGTGTGACAATGTTTTCATCCGGAACTTCTACGTTGATTGCATAGTCAATTGTTGTTCCCAGTTTTTCCAGTGCTGCTTTCAGTGCTTCCGCCTGTGGAATTGTTCTTGGGAAACCATCCAATACATATCCATTACTGCAGTCTTCCTGCTGAATACGGTCAACAACCAGATCACAGGTCAGTTCATCCGGAACCAGAAGTCCCTGTTCCATATAGCTTTTTGCTTTATTTCCCAGCTCAGTACCATTCTTGATATTTGCACGGAAAATATCTCCTGTGGAGATGTGCGGAATACCGTATTTTTCAGCAATTTTTTTCGCCTGAGTACCTTTTCCGGCGCCAGGTGCGCCCAACATAATTAATTTCATCTTTCATCCTCTCCTGTTATCATTGTATTTTGTTTATATAGCACTTTAAGGCTGTGGCGAAAACGCCACAACCTTTTAGTCATTTAAAAAACCTTTGTAGTTTCTCACCAGCATCATAGACTCAATCTGCTTCAATGTTTCAAGGACAACACCCACAATAATAATGATAGATGTTCCGCCGAAAGAAACATTAGCTCCGAATACACCATTGAAGAAGAATGGAATGACTGCGACAATGGTAAGTCCGGCAGCACCGATGAAAATAATGTAGTTCAACAAATTGGTCAGGTAATCAACGGTTGGTTTTCCAGGACGAATACCAGGAATGAATCCACCCTGCTTTTTCATATTATCCGCAACTTCCAGAGGATTGAAAGTAATGGATGTATAGAAATATGCGAAGAAAATTACCATCACAATGTAGAAAATCAGACCGATTGAATATACAGGCTGATTAATGTTAAACCAGTTATTACTGTTCATGCAGGCCATAATTTTGCTTCCCCATCCTGTTCCTCCGGACTTACCGAGGAATGTGGCAATAACACTTGGGAAAGACATAATTGACGATGCAAAGATGACTGGAATTACGCCGGCTGTATTTACTTTTAAAGGAATATGGCTGGACTGTCCGCCCATCATTTTTCTTCCCTGTACCTTTTTTGAATACTGAACAGGAATTCTTCTCTCTGCTCCATTCAGAATCAAAACCAGAATAACAACTGCAACGATCACAGCCATAATGATAACTGCAGCAAGAATACCCTTGGCAATGATTTTTCCTTTAATAAACGTTTCGTAGAGAGTTACCATATCACTCGGGATACGGGATACAATATTAATCAAGAGGACTATAGAAATACCGTTTCCAACGCCCTTTTCATTAATCTGCTCACCAACCCACATCAAGAATGCAGAGCCGGCTGTCAGTGCAGCTACTACAACTGTTATTTTAGCAAAACTATTGTCAGGAATCAATCCTTTATTACCAAAACCGATTGCCATTGCAACAGATTCAAAAAGAGCAAGACCAACAGTTACATATCGGGTAATGGCACCGATTTTCTTTCTGCCGTCTTCTCCATCTCTCTGCATTTCCTCCAGTTTCGGAATAGCAATGGTAAGCAGCTGCATGATAATGCTGGATGTAATATAGGGCGTGATACTCAATGCAAAAATAGACATCTGTGAGAATGATCCACCTGTAAATGCATCCAGAAAATTAAAAGAATCTCCAGTCTGGCTGTCAAACCACTGCTGGAAATAACTGCTGTCTACACCAGGTACCGGCAGCTGTGAGCCAATTCTCACAACTACCAGCATCATTAACACGTAGAAGATCCTATGTCTGACATCTTTCACTTTAAACGCATTCTGAAGAGTCTTTAACATCAGATCACCTCTTACTCTACTGTTCCACCTGCTGCTTCAATTTTTGCTTTAGCACCTTCGCTTACGGCGGTAACTTTTACAGTTAATTTTTTGGTCAGTTCACCGTTACCAAGGATTTTAACACCGTCTTTTGGATTGCAGATAACTCCACTTTCAACCAGTGTAGCGATGGTAACAACTGTACCGTCTTCAAATCTGTTCAGAGCCTCAACATTGATACCAACGATTTCTTTAGTATTTCTGTTGTGGAAACCTCTCTTAGGAAGTCTTCTATATAAAGGCATCTGTCCACCTTCAAAACCTGGTCTTGGAGCTCCGGAACGAGCTTTCTGACCTTTGTGTCCTTTACCAGCTGTTTTGCCATTTCCTGAACCATGTCCACGGCCTCTGCGGAAATCATCACTCTGTCTGGAACCTTCAGCAGGTCTTAAATTAGATAAATCCATTGTGGCACCTCCTTCTATTTCTTTACACTTCTTCAACTTTTACCAGATGCTGCACCTGTTTGATCATACCTCTTGTTGCTGCATTGTCCGGCAGTTCAACAGTTTTGTGCAGTTTCTTCAGTCCCAAAGCTTCAACTGTTCTTTTATGTTTTGGAACTGCACCGATTGTAGATTTCACTAATGTAATTCTTAACATTTTCCAGTCCTCCTTAAGCAAAGATCTCTTCTACAGATTTGCCGCGAAGTCTAGCTACCTCTTCCGGTGTCTTTAACTGACTTAAACCTGCGATTGTAGCAAGTACAACGTTCTGTTTATTTCTGGAACCCATACATTTTGTACGGATGTTTTTGATACCTGCCAGTTCGATTACGGCACGAGCCGGACCACCGGCAATTACACCAGTACCTTCAGGTGCTTTCTTCAGCAGCATTTCTGCGCTTCCGAATTTACCTGTATAGTCGTGTGTAATACTGTTGTTCTCATCTCTTGCTACAGTAACTAATTTTTTCATAGCATCTTCTTTTCCTTTGCGGATAGCTTCAGGAATTTCAGCTGCTTTACCAAGTCCGGCACCAACATGTCCGTTACCGTCTCCAACAACTACCAGAGCAGTAAAACGCATATTACGTCCGCCCTTTACTACTTTTGTTACACGTTTGATAGTAACTACTTTTTCCTGCAATTCCAGCTGACTTGCATCGATGATTTCATGTCTCATGTGTTTTGCTCCTCCCTTTCCTAGAATTCCAGTCCAGCTTCTCTTGCTGCATCAGCAAGGGCTTTTACTTTACCATGGTATACGAATCCACCTCTGTCAAATACAACAGATGTGATTCCGCTTTCAACTGCTTTCTTTCCGATCACAGTTCCAAGGTAAGCTGCAGCTTCTACTGTATTGGTATGTTCCAGTTCTGCTTTTACGTCTTTCTGAAGAGTAGAAGCGGAAACCAATGTTTTTCCAACTGTATCATCAATGATCTGTGCGTACATATGATTGTTGCTTCTGAATACGGCCAGACGTGGTCTTTCAGCTGTTCCAACGATATGATGACGCATTCTTCTATGCTTTTTAGCGCGAACTTCCGCTCTTGATACTTTACTAATCATTTTCACACTCTCCTTATTTATTTCTTACCAGTTTTACCAACTTTACGTCTGATCACTTCATCAGCATATTTGATACCTTTTCCTTTATAAGGTTCAGGTTTTCTCTTTTCTCTGATTTCGGCAGCGTACTGACCAACTTTTTCTTTGCTGATACCTTTTACAATGATCTTGTTACCATCAACAGTTGTTTCCAATCCTTCCGGATCTTCCATTTCAACCGGGTGAGAATATCCTAAGGAAAGAACAAGTTTTTTACCCTGTTTTGCAGCTCTGTAACCAACACCGTTTACTTCCAGAACTTTCTGGTATCCTTCATTAACACCAGTCACCATATTCTGAATCAGAGTTCTGGTCAGACCATGAAGAGATTTCATTCTTTTCAGATCGTTTGGTCTTGTAACTACTACATGTCCATCCTCAACTTTGATGTCCATTTCAACAGGCAGATTTCTTTCCAGAGTTCCTTTAGAACCTTTTACAACAACGTAGTTATTCTCTTTTACTTCAACTGTTACACCAGCAGGAATAACTACAGGCAGTCTTCCAATACGTGACATACTATTTTCCTCCTAACTTAGATTTTCGGAGAGGACTCATGGGTCCTCTCTGTTTTCAGTATTCAATTTATCAACATTCTGCTTAAGGAAGTTCTGCTCCCTTCGTTCTGCTAAGGAGGTTCTGCTCCCTTCGTTCGCAGAACGGCCTTCTCACTAAACTCAAGCTGCGCTTTGGCTTGCTTTCGTTAAGTGTTCAGTGCCTACCATACAAATGCCAGAACTTCTCCGCCAACCTGCAGTTTTCTGGCTTCTTTATCAGTGATAACACCCTGGTTTGTGGACAGGATTGCAATTCCCAGACCACCAAGTACTCTTGGCAGTTCGTCCTTGCCTGCATAAACACGAAGACCCGGTTTGGAAATTCTCTTCAGACCAGAGATAATTTTTTCATTTTTGTCAGCACCGTATTTCAGAGTAATACGGATGTTTTTGAAGCTGCCGTCTTCAACGATGTCGTATTTTGCGATGTAACCTTCTTTTACCAGAATGTCTGCGATAGCCAGTTTCATTTTGGAAGACGGAACATCTACAGTGTCATGTTTAGCAGTATTTGCATTACGAATTCTTGTAAGCATATCTGCGATTGGATCGCTCATTGTCATGATAGTTTCCTCCTAAATATTTAGACTTTTCATGTCATTAATGTGTTACAGTACTCATTAAGCTGCTTTCGATTACCAGCTTGCTTTTTTAACACCCGGGATCTGTCCTTTGTATGCTAATTCACGGAAGCAGATTCTGCAGATTCCGTATTTTCTTAAGTAAGCATGTGGACGACCACAGATTCTGCAACGATTGTATTCTCTTGTAGAGAATTTCTGTTTACGCTGCTGTTTGATTTTCATTGCTGTCTTAGCCATGAATTTTCCCTCCTATTCTTACTTTGAAAACGGCATGTTGAATAATGTCAATAATTCGCGGGCTTCTTCATCAGTCTTTGCAGTTGTAACAAAGATGATGTCCATACCTCTTACTTTATCAACTTTATCATACTCGATTTCCGGGAAAATCAGCTGTTCTTTAATACCCAGTGCGTAGTTACCTCTTCCATCAAATGCGTTTGGATTTACTCCACGGAAGTCACGTACACGAGGCAGAGCCAGGTTGATCAGACGATCAGCGAACTCATACATTTTTTCACCTCTCAGGGTTACTTTACAGCCGATTGGCATACCTTCACGAATTTTGAAGTTAGCTACGGAATTTTTTGCTCTTGTCAGTACAGCTTTCTGACCGGTAATTGTCTCCATGTCTTTTACAGCTGCGTCCAGAAGTTTAGCGTTTTCTTTGGCTTCGCCAACACCCATGTTGATTACGATCTTATCGAGTTTTGGCACTTCCATGATATTTTTATATCCGAATTTTTTGATCATAGCATCTACGATCTCATTTTTGTAAGTATCTTTCAGTCTGCTCACTTTTGATTGCCTCCTCTCTCAATTAATCGATTACTTCACCAGTGCTTTTTGCAACACGGACTTTTTTGCCATCTTCAACTTTAAAGCCTACACGAGTAGCTTTTCCTTTGTAAACAAGCATTACATTGGATGCATCGAGTGGAGCTTCTTTGTTGATGATTCCGCCCTGCTGGTTAGCCATAGAAGGTTTGGCATGTTTGGTAACCATGTTGATACCTTCAACGATTACTTTTCCGTCTTTTACGGACAGAACTTTGCCTTCTTTATCTTTATCTTTTCCGGCGATTACCTTAACGGTGTCACCTTTTTTGATTTTTAAACTTGCCATCAGGTTACCTCCTTATAATACTTCGGGAGCCAGAGATACAATTTTCATAAACTGTTTCTCACGAAGCTCTCTTGCTACTGGTCCAAAGATACGAGTTCCCCTTGGTGTTTTGTCATCTTTGATGATAACAGCTGCGTTCTCATCAAATTTGATGTAAGAACCATCTTTACGACGAACACCTTTAACGGTACGTACAACAACGGCTTTCACAACATCGCCTTTTTTAACAACGCCGCCTGGTGTTGCATCTTTGACGGAAGCAACGATCACATCACCGATATTGGCATATCTTCTAGTAGAACCGCCCATAACACGGATGCACAGAATTTCTTTTGCTCCAGTGTTATCAGCAACTCTAAGTCTACTTTCCTGCTGAATCATGCTGGTATTCCTCCTTCACGAAATTTACCAAGAATAATATTATTTTACTTTCTCAACGATTTCAACCAGTCTCCATCTTTTATCTTTGGACAGCGGTCTGGTCTCCATAACTTTAACGGTATCACCGATGCTGCACTGATTCTGCTCATCGTGTGCTTTCAGTTTATATGTTCTCTTTACGATTTTTTTGTAAAGAGGATGTTTTACGTGGTCTTCGATCGCAACTACAATTGTTTTATCCATCTTGTTGCTGACAACTTTACCAACACGGGTTTTTCTAAGATTTCTTTCCACGGTTTAGTGCCTCCTTCTTAGATTACTGAACATTAGCCTTTTCAGCGATTACGGTCTGAATTCTGGCAATATTTCTACGAACCTCTTTGATTCTGCTTGTATTATCCAACTGATTGGTTGCATTCTGGAATCTCAGGTTAAAGAGTTCCTTCTTAGCAGCTACTAATTCTTCCTGTAATTCTGTAGCTGATTTTGCTTTTAAATCTTCTACATAATTTTTAATTTTCACTGTTATCACCGCCTTCTAAGTCTGCACGAGAAACAATTTTACATGTACATGGTAACTTATGCATTGCGAGACGTAATGCTTCACGAGCTGTTTCTTCAGGTACACCTGCGATCTCGAACATTACACGGCCTGGCTTAACAACTGCTACCCAGTATTCCAGAGCACCTTTACCGGAACCCATACGTGTTTCTGCTGGTTTTGCTGTTACTGGTTTGTCCGGGAAAATTTTGATCCAGACTTTACCACCACGTTTGATATAACGAGTCATGGCAACACGGGCTGCCTCAATCTGGTTGGATTTAATCCAGCATGGTTCTGTAGCCACCAGACCAAATTCACCGTAGTTGATTTTATTTCCTCTTAATGCTTTTCCTTTCATGGAACCGCGGAACTGTTTACGACGTTTTACTCTCTTAGGCATTAACATAATTATTTATCGCTCCCTTCCTTAGTTTTGGTTGGAAGAACTTCGCCATTATAAACCCAAGCCTTAACACCAACTTTTCCGTAAGTTGTATCAGCTTCAGCGAAGCCATAGTCAATATCTGCTCTCAGTGTCTGAAGCGGAATAGTTCCTTCGCTGTAGAACTCAGTACGAGCCATATCTGCTCCACCAAGACGTCCGGATACGGATGTTTTAATACCCTTAGCTCCGGCTTTCATTGTTCTCTGCATGGTAGATTTCATAGCACGACGGAAGGAAATACGATTTTCCAGCTGCAGTGCGATGTTTTCTGCTACCAGCTGAGCATCTCTGTCCGGTCTCTTAACTTCTTTGATATCTACGATCAGTTTTTTGCTTGTATATTTCTGCAGTTCTTTTTTTACTTTTTCGATTTCTGCTCCGCCTTTACCGATAACAACACCCGGTTTAGCAGTATAAATGATAACTTTTACACGCTCGGAAGCTCTTTCGATTTCGATTTTAGCAACGCCTGCACTGTACAGTTTCTTTTTCAGAAATGTTCTGATATTGTAGTCTTCCACCAGGTTATCAGCAAAATCTTTTTCTGCATACCATTTGGAATCCCAGTCTTTGATAACACCGACTCTGAGGCCGTGTGGGTTAACTTTCTGTCCCATGATTACCCTCCTTATTATCTTTCATCTAACACGATAGAGATATGACTTGTTCTTTTCTCAATTCTATATGCTCTACCCTGAGCTCTAGGTCTGATTCTCTTCATTGTCGGAGCTTTGTTTGCATAGCACTCTGCAATGTAAAGATTTTCTACGCTCATGCCGTTATTGTTCTCAGCATTTGCAATAGCAGACTCCAGCAGTTTTTTGATCACGCTGGAAGCGTAACGTGGGTTGTATGTCAGGATACCAAGAGCAGTCTGTACATCTTTTCCACGAATTACATCCAGTACATAACAAGCTTTCTGTACGGACATTCTTGCGTAGGATAATTTAGCAGATGGTCTGGTATCTTTATTAGCATTTCTTGCTCTTTTAATCTGGCTTCTATGTCCTTTTGCCATGACTAAAATCCTCCTTTCAAGCTAGGGCTGTACCCTTATCTACGAACACCTGATTTTTTCTCGTCTTTTCCATGTCCTCTGTAAGTTCTTGTTGCAACAAACTCACCAAGTTTATGTCCTACCATGTCTTCGGTAACATATACCGGAACATGTTTTCTTCCATCATGAACAGCGATTGTATGTCCAACGAAGGAAGGGAAAATTGTGGAACGACGTGACCAGGTTTTAATAACTGATTTATCTCCTGCTGCATTCATAGCATCAACTTTTTTCAATAAGCTCTGATCTGCAAAAGGTCCTTTTTTCAATGAACGAGCCATTCGCGTAACCTCCTTTATTTACCTAACGTTTTACCGTCTCTTCTTCTTACGATATATTTATTGGACTGTTTGTTTTTCTTTCTGGTCTTCAGGCCCAGAGCAGGTTTACCCCATGGAGTAGACGGACCCGGACGGCCGATACCGGTCTTACCTTCACCACCACCGTGTGGATGGTCATTCGGGTTCATAACGGAACCACGTACTGTCGGGCGGATACCCATATGACGTTTTCTTCCGGCTTTACCAACATTTACCAGGTTGTGTTCTCCATTTCCAACAACGCCTACAGATGCACGGCATTCAATCGGAACCATTCTCATTTCGCCTGAAGGCAGTCTCAAGGTTGCGTATTTGCCTTCTTTTGCCATCAGCTGAGCTCCATTACCAGCAGAACGAACCAGCTGTCCGCCCTTTCCAGGATGAAGTTCTACATTGTGAATCATTGTACCAACAGGGATCTGAGACAGTGGCAGGCAGTTTCCAGGACGAACCTCTGCGTTCACACCACTCATCACTTTCATACCCACTTTCAGACCTTCCGGAGCCAGAATGTAAGCTTTCTCACCATCTGCATAGCAGATCAGTGCAATGTTAGCTGTTCTGTTCGGATCGTATTCGATTGCAGTTACAGTTGCCGGAATATCGTCTTTTCTTCTCTTGAAGTCGATAATTCTGTATTTTCTTCTGCTTCCGCCTCCACGATGTCTTACTGTGATTTTACCCTGATTATTACGTCCGGAATTCTTTTTCAGAGAAACTACCAGAGATTTTTCTGGTGTAGATTTTGTAATTTCAGCAAAATCAAGTCCTGTCATATTTCTTCTGGACGGTGTATATGGGCTGTATGTTTTAATTCCCATTGTAATATCTCCTTTCAATTAGCGATAGTAAGAGCGGATCGGACATCCGCCCAAGTCCTGTGGACTTTTTTCCGCTTCAAACAATCTTACAGTCCTTCAAAGATCTCGATATCTTTGCTGTTCTCGGTCAGTGTAACGATTGCTTTTTTAGTCTTAGCTGTTTTTCCTACGGTGTAACCGCGGCGTTTGCTTTTTCCATCCATATTCATGGTGTTTACGCTCTTTACTTCTGTTCCTTCGAACATTTTTTCAACAGCTTCTTTAATCATGCTTTTATTTGCTTCCGGATGAACCAGGAAAGTATATTTTTTCTCGCTCATAGCGTTCATACTTTTTTCAGTCACAACCGGTTTAAGGATTACATCATAATACTGAACGTTTGCCATTATGCGTATACCTCCTCAACTTTTGCAACAGCTGCTTTATCAAGAACAACTGTGTTGTATTTCAGTACATCGAATACATTCAGTGTAGATACAGATGCTGTAATTACATTCGGAATGTTTCTTGTAGAAATGATTACGTTTTCATTGTCTGTAACAACCATAGCCTTTTCAACTTTCAGGTTGTTCAGTACATTCTGCATATCTTTTGTTTTGATAGCGTCTAATTTCAGTTCATCAAGAACTACCAGTTTGTTTTCCTGTACTCTGGATGTCAGAGCGGATTTCAGAGCCAGTCTTTTTTCTTTTTTATTCATTTTGAAAGAATAGTCTCTTGGTACCGGAGCAAATACAACTCCGCCGCCTGTCCACTGTGGAGCTCTGGTTGAACCCTGTCTTGCATGACCGGTTCCTTTCTGTCTCCAAGGTTTTCTTCCACCACCGCTTACTTCAGAGCGGGTTTTTGCTTTCTGAGTTCCCTGACGGTTATTTGCAAGCTGGCGAACTACTGCCATATGAACAAGATGTTCATTCACTTCTACACCGAACACAGCATCGTTCAGTTCCAGTGTGCCAACTTCTTTGCCTTCCATATTATATACAGATACGTTTGACATCTGTGTGATCCTCCTTTCAAGATTCATGCCTTACGGCATCGGGTCCACGTTACTTCCGTTATTATTTGCCGGATTTAACAGTCTCTTTGATTGTTACTAAAGATTTCTTAGGACCTGGTACAGCACCTTTTACCAGCAGCAGATTGTTTTCTGCATCAACTTTTACGATTTCCAGATTCTGTACTGTTACTTTCTTGTTGCCCATGTGTCCAGCCATTTTCTTTCCTTTGAATACACGGCTCGGATCGGAACAAGCACCGTTGGAACCTGCATGGCGATGATATTTGGAACCATGTGCCATAGGTCCTCTGGACTGACCATGTCTCTTGATAGCGCCCTGAAATCCTTTTCCTTTGGAGATTGCAGTTGCGTCAACTTTTTCTCCTGCTGCAAAGATATCAGCTTTGATTTCCTGAGCCACTTCATAACTTTCAGCATCTTCAAAACGGAATTCGCGAACGAATCTCTTATAAGAAACGCCTGCTTTGTCGAACTGTCCTTTCATTGGTTTGTTCACAAGTTTTTCTCTCTTGTCAACAAAACCAACCTGTACTGCACTGTAACCATCGTTTTCTACTGTTTTTACCTGGGTTACTACGCAAGGACCAGCCTGCAATACAGTTACCGGAGTCAATACTCCATCTTCGTTGAAAATCTGAGTCATTCCAACTTTTGTAGCTAAGATTGCTTTCTTCATTCTTTTTACCTCCTGCTTAATCTACAGCGGAACACCACCCGGGTGTTCATCCTAGAACAGCCGATATACGTGGAACACTATGACCCTGATGGGATGTTGATTCCTCAAGAATGTGTTGCTTCTATATCAAACTTCCTAGATAACCTGTTGTGATGAAATTATTTGTTTTTCATCTTGATATCGATGTAAACACCAGCCGGCATCTCCAGTCTTGCCAGAGCATCCACAGTTTTCTGTGTCGGCGCGATGATATCGATCAGTCTTTTATGAGTTCTCTGCTCAAACTGTTCTCTGGAATATTTGTACTTATGAACCGCACGTAAGATAGTTACTACCTCTTTTTTAGTGGGAAGTGGTACCGGTCCACTCACTACAGATCCATTCTTTTTTACAGTTTCAATAATTTTTGCTGCAGATGCATCAACCAGCTGATGATCATAAGCTTTTAATGTGATTCTCATTACTTGACTTGCCATAAAAAAAGTCGCCTCCTTTTCGCACTTTACGAGTACGACAAGCGGTGACTGTACACTTTCCCGTGTGTGTCATCCCGACTCCACACGCGTTCCTGCGTTTTTATTCGCAGCCTTATTTCCTTGTATACAGTGACTTGTCGCCAGTTTCTTAACTTGACATTCGCTCCACGGAAAACCTGCAATTCCTGCAGCAACCTCACGCTTCTTCGCTATCAATGTCACAACATGGGTTATTATAAACGAAACCCCTTACAAAAGCAAGGGGTTTCAAAAAATAATTGTACTTTTTTGAATACATTGTTACCGTTCGCTTCGTGACTTGTAACACGCTTCGCAGGATAGTTGAAGGCTGAGTAGCTACAATACATTCCATGTATTCTACAATATATCAGAATAGTCCAGGAATGTAATTCCACTGTTTTCGTCTTCCACAACATCCGGTTCCTCTCCGGCAGCTCGGGCCTTCTCCAACAGTTCTTCCTTGGTGTATACAGGTATAGCCATTTTCCTTCCATATACCCCGGCTTCTATATCCGGCTCCTCTTCTGCAGTCTGCCGAATTGTAATCTTATTTTGTTCTTCCGCGACATCCCCATAATCTTTTGCTGCGGCAGCCTCCTCCTGCTGTTCATCCATCAAATCAGCAATACTTGCAGCAAGGAAATTACCGGTTTCTTCAAACAGTTTTTTATCTTCCTCTGTAATGCGGGAATCCTCAGACTCACCCTCCATTCCAGATTCCAGTGCATGAATATCCTGCTGACTTTCCGGTTCCTCTGCCTCATCCTCATCAGACCGATTCTTTTTAGCTTTTGCCGCAGCTTTTGCCGCAGCTTTCAATGCTTTCTTCTCTTCTTTTGCTTTTCGTTTTGCTTCTTTTCTGGCTTTTTTGCGGTCTCTGCGGCTCATAACAGGCTCTTCTTCCGCTTCTTCATCATCAGTTTCTTCATCCGGGTCAACATCATCGCTCTCATCTTCGTCGCCCTCGTCCTCATCTTTCTTCCATATCTCAGCAAGAATAAAGAGAATAATAACAAAGACTACCGCAAGACCAACGATAATGATTCCTTCAGTTGTACCAAGTGCCATTGTTACATATCCGATAAAAGGAACAGTGAACAGCACTTTCTTTATCGAGCTTCCGGCAGACAGTTCTTTTGTCTGACCATCAACACTAAGCTTGTCTTCAACACTGATGGTTTCACTGTTAACGCCAGTAACTTCGTATACGTACTGACCATCACCTTCATATACCAACACCTTATTTCCGGTTTTCAGCTGACTGCTGTCTTTGCTTAATGCATATGTGACCGAACCCCTTGCGAGATTAGTTTCCATATTTGTATCATCCACTATAACAGTGGTCACTCCGGCAAACGGCGGAATCAAAAGACCTCCCGCTACAACTATCGCCAAAAACAGGATCGTATTCACTATAACTTTCAAAAATTTAGACATTTCTTACTCTCCTCATCATATCAACGGTAATTTCTGTTCATGAACTTCATTATATCCTTTTTTACACACTTCTGCAACCAGTTTTCAAAATTGATATAAAAAAGTAATTGATAGGATGTTGCTTCTTTATTATAATACTATCTGTAATCCAATACTGAACACGATTCCGTATTCTTCTACATGGAGGTACATTATGTTGATTAAAGATGAATCTGCAGCTATCAAAATGATCGAGGATTTTTCTCTGAATGCATGGCCATCTCATCAAATCCAATATTATGACGGCTGGCTGCTGCGTTTTTCTTATTTTTATACCCACAGAACCAACAGTGTGGAACAGTTGGGACATTCCGTTCTGCCCATTGATGAAAAGATTGATTTTTGTGAAGATGCCTATCATCATTGGGGAACTCCCTGTATTTTTAAGATCACACCTCTGCTGGATAATGACTTTGAGAAACGCCTCATTAACCGCGGTTATCTCACGCAGCACATTACCGAAGTTATGCTGCTGGATTTCAATATGTATCGCAGATCTGATCCACCAGTATTTGTACTTTTAGAGCACACGATCAACTCCCGTTGGATCAACGGTCTTTTCGCACTGAAAGGTACCACAAGTGCCATTCACCGCCAGATCGTTCCTTCCATGTACCGTGCCATTCCCAAAGATACTCTGGCAGCCTCTATTCAGAATGACCAGGGACAGATTGTGGCAATCGGTCTTGGGATTCTTGACCGCTCCTATATGGGAATCTATGCGATTCATGTACATCCTCATTACAGAGGCAGAGGATATGCACGGGCTGTGTGTTCCACGCTGCTGAATGCCGGCAAAGATATGAGTCTGGAGGGAGCATATCTGCAGGTTGTCTATGGAAATACGATTGCAAAGAAACTCTATACGTCTCTGGGATTTCAGGATTTTTATCAGTACTGGTTCCGGGTCAAAGAATTATTCTAAAGGAGGATCCTATGGATTTTTTAAGATTGCTCGCTGAATTTCGCACCCCTGTTCTGGATACCATTTTTCAGCTTGTTACCTATCTGGCACAGGAAACCCTGGTTGTGGTCATCATCTGCTGGCTTTACTGGTGCCAGAATAAAAAGTTCGCTTATACGCTGGGATTTACGTATTTTTTCTCTGGTCTTTTCGTTCAGGGGCTGAAGCTGACTTTTCGAATCCCACGCCCCTGGATACTTGACCCTGAGTTTCAGCCTGTTGCCTCTGCCGTTCCTGCCGCCACCGGTTATTCTTTTCCCAGCGGTCACACGCAGAGCGGCACTGCTCTTTTTTCCACCCTCGGATTTCACACCCAAAAGAAACCCTGGCGTTCTATTTTCTTCTTCCTGATGGTTCTGGTCGGATTTTCGCGAATGTATCTGGGGGTACACACGCCCAAAGATGTTGTAACAGCCATGAGCATTACCCTGGTTATCTCATATCTCATGTATTATGTCCTTTCAGACACTATCTGCGAAAGCCGGAAAGTTCCTGTGTTTACTTTCAGCCTTCTGTTGTGCTGTATTCTTCTTTTTATTTATACCGTATATCTCTATGTGACCGGTACCGCCGATCCTGATATGTCCGAAGATGCATTGATAGCATGCGGCGCCGGTCTGGGTTTTGCACTGGGATATTTTCTCGAACGAAGATACATCAATTTTGTTCTTCCTCAGACTGCCAAAGGAAAAGCCCAACGCTTTGGCATCGGGCTCATCAGTGTTATACTTCTAAAGATTCTTTTTAAGTATACCCTGCAAATGAATCTTGTGGGGCATATTATTTCTTACATTTTGCTTATTTTATGGATTATTGCCGGTTACCCTGCATGTTTTTCATACGTACAAAGTAAACGGGCACGATAGGAATCAGGGCTGCCAGCCAGGCACAGGGATCTGTCAGAACGATCCCTGTAAAGCCCAGAAGCTCTACCAGCAGCAATACTCCGACCCCTCCAGACATCTTTTATTTATTTGTCAGATATTTTTCGATTCCGGCAATAGCATCTTCCTCATCACTTCCTTCTGCACTGATGACAACGCTTTCGCCTACATTCAGTCCCAAAGTCATCATTCCCATGATGCTTTTTGCATTTACCCTTTTAGAACCACTTTCTACCTGAATTCTACTTTCATACTGACTGGCCACCTGCACAAGCATAGCAACCGGGCGTGCTTCTAAACCGTTGGAAATCTGAATAGTAATCGGTTTCTTAATCATAATAATCCTCCTTGTTCGTTCGCAATTCATCGGCAATCCTGCTCAGTTTCCGAAGCCTGTGGTTAACTCCCGATTTTCCCACAGGAGGATTCAGCATCTCTCCTAACTCCTTTAACGTAGCATCCTGATATTGCAGCCTCAGAACCGCTATTTCCTCAAGCCCCTCTGAAAGCTGAGAAAATCCCATATGTGTTTCTATATACCTGATGTCCTCGATTTGTTTAACTGCCGCAGAAACGGTTTTCCCGATATTGGCAGTTTCACAGTTGACTTTCCGGTTCACATTATTGCTGATTTCCTTGAGAATCCTGATATTTTCAAGATTCATCAACGAAATTCCCGCTTCCATCAGGCCTAAAAGCTCCACAATCTGCGAACCTTCTTTCAGATAAACAACCTGGTTTTTTTTACGATTCACAATCCTTGCATCCAATTCCAGTTCCCGCAAAATCGACTGCACCTGCAAAGCACGTTCTTCGGTAGCACAGACAATCTCCAGATGGTATGCTTTTTCGGGGTCGCTGATTGAACCGGCTGCCAGAAAAGTTCCCCGCAAAAATGCTCTTTTGCAGCAATCTTTCTGAACCACCAGATGATTCATCGTTGAAAGGTCATCTGTTATTTCAAACTCCGGTGTAACAAACTTAGTTGCCTGAAGTATGCGAACAGTATCCTCATGAGAATTTACGGCAACACGATATACGGATGCCTTTTTCAAATATGTATTCTTCCGGATACGTATGTCTGCTTCTATCTTAAATGTTTTTTTCAATAATGTAAAGTATTTTCTTGCCACAGACACATTTTCTGTATGCACTATGATCTGATATTTATCATCAGCCGATATACAGATCTGCCCGCAGACACTCAAAATAGCTGCCATTTCCGCAATCTGGCAATGTCTTGCCTCTGGAATACAGCGGGAAAGTTCTTCTTTCACTTCACTGGAAAAGGACATAACCGCTACCTCGTTTCATCCATATTTTTACGGACGGCATCTTTGCCAATATCCCGGTGTTCAATCCTCACACCATACTCTTCTGTTCCCTGCAGTCTCTGATAAAGTGCATTGGCAAGCGTAACGGAACGATGTTTTCCACCTGTACAACCCACACTGATCACCAGCTGATTCTTCCCCTCCTGTATATAATTCGGAATAAGAAACCTTACCATATCTTCCAGTTTATCCAGAAAAATCCTGGAAGTTTCAAAGCTCATCACATAATCACGCACCGGTGCATCATTCCCGCTCAAAGGACGAAGCCCTTCCACATAATAAGGATTTGGAAGAAAACGCACATCAAAGACCAGATCAGAATCCGAGGGAATCCCATACTTGAATCCGAAAGAAAGCACTGTAATAATCAAACTTCTGAAATCTTCATCTCTGACAAAAATATCATCCAGTTCTTTTTTCAATTCCCTTGTCAGCAACTGACTGGTATCAATAATGTAATCTGCCTCTTTTCTCAGAAATTCTACTTTCTTCCGTTCTTCCTGAATTCCTTTTTCCACCCGTTCCTTCCCCGCCAGAGGATGTGTTCTCCTGGTTTCCTTATAACGTTTTACCAGCACATCATCATTAGCATCCAGAAAAAGGATCTCATATTTTACTCCACTGATGCTGAGTCCTTCCAGAACATCTGTCAGTCCCTCCATTGCACTGCCGCTGCGGATATCCACTCCCAGTGCTACTTTATGGATATTGCCGGAATTTCCTTCCGTAATGAATCTGACAAACTTATCCAGAAGAGGGATTGGCAGATTATCTACACAGAAATAGCCTGCATCTTCCAGCATTTTCAGAGCTGTACTTTTTCCTGCACCGGACATGCCGGTAACAATCACAAATCTCATCTTTTCACCATCCCGTTTTTATCATACCTTTTGGTGCCAAAACCATTATGACATCTCTGTAAAATCACCAAGAAATTTTACTTCTGGTTCCAGCTTTACTTTAAATTTGTTCCATATGATATTCTGTACATTATGAATTAATTGTACTACATCCGATGTCGTTGCATCCCCGGTATTGATAACAAATCCACAATGTTTTTCAGACACCTGAGCACCGCCGACACGATAGCCTCGAAGGCCTGCATCCTCAATCAGTTTTCCGGCAAAATATCCTTCCGGACGTTTAAAGGTACTCCCTGCACTGGGATATTCCAGAGGCTGTTTGGTCACACGCTGTACCTTCAGTTCCTCCATCCTGGTTTTGATGGCATCCCGATTACCGGCCTGCAGCTGAAGAACACCATCAAGAACAATGTACCCTCTCTCTTTAATGATACTGGTACGATATCCAAGATTCAGTTCTTCGGCTTTCAATACTTTCTGTTCACCTTCATCTGTCAGTACTGTTACAGACACCAGAATATCTTTCATCTCACCTCCGTACGCTCCGGCATTCATCACTGCCGCACCCCCCAGCGTTCCCGGAATCCCTGATGCAAACTCCATACCAGTCAGACCTGCCTCCATTGCTTTTTTAGAAACTGCTGAAAGCAGCGCACCTGCCTGTGCGTAGATTCTTGTTCCTTCCACCGTAATCTGGTTCATATTTTTATAAATCTGAATTACCACTCCGCGATACCCCTGATCACTGACCAGAAGATTACTTCCATTTCCCAGAACAAACCATGGAATCCCTTCTTCCCTGCAGATATGTATAATCTCAGGAATCTGATTAACATCTGACGGGCACAGAAAAAAATCTGCCGGACCGCCCAGCCGAAAAGTGGTATGTTTCTTCATCGGCTCTTCCATCAGGATTCTGTCCTGACCCAATATCGTTTCAAATCTATTTTTCATATTTTCTTTCACAGTTCTTACCCCTGTTCTATATTCAATACTTATGTATATTAGTATATTATGATGAAGGCGTCAAAAGCATTTGACGCCATGATACATACGGATTTATTATACTATAGTCAACGGTAAACATGCAAGTATTCCCGAATTAATTTCCTATACCTCTCCTGAGTAGTTCCTCATTTTTTCATCTTCGGCTGGAAAATCAAACTGAATAGATATCCAAAAATCAGTGCAGCACTGATCCCGGCAGCGCTGGCTTTCAGTCCGCCGGTAAACAATCCAAGGACTCCCATCTGATCAATCGCTTCTTTTACCCCCTGATACAGCAGATGTCCAAAACCTATCAAAGGAACTGTTACGCCCGCGTGTGCATACTCCACCAATGGTTCAAAAATACCCAGTGCACTGAGCACACTGCCGGTGCATACAAGAAGCACCATAATTCTGCCCGGCATCAGTTTCGTTTTATCCAGAAGTATCTGTACCAGTGCGCAGATCAGTCCTCCTACCCAAAATGCATTGATATATTCCATCATCTCTATCCCTCTTCCCGTTCCAGAACTACTGCCTGGGCTATTCCCGGCACACTGTTTCCCTCATAATAGCTGACTTTTGACATCAGAGCACCTGTCGGAACAAAAAGTACTCTTTTCCAGTCTCCACAGGCAATCTTGGGGATAATATAGGAAGTAAGTACCACTGCCGAACATCCACACCCGCTTCCTCCGGCGTGGGTGTCCTGCATTTCCCTGTCAAAAATCATTATCCCACAATCATCATGCTGCTTGTGTATCCGGTATCCTTCTGTCTCAAGCAAATCCAGAAGAATCTGCTGACCCACATATCCCAGGTCTCCTGTAATAATACGATCATAATCTTCAGGTTTACGCCCGAAGTCCTCCAGATTCTGCCGAATAGTTCCACTGGCTGCCGGAGCCATACAGGCTCCCATATTTTGCGAATCTTTCATTCCATAATCGGTGACAATTCCCGTTGTAACGCCTGTAATCTTTACACGACTTTTCTGTGTATCTACCACACAGGCACCGCTTCCTGTCACTGTCCAGCTAGCAGACAGGGGGCGCTGATTCCCATATCCCAGCGGAAAACGGAATTCTTTTTCTGCTGTAGCAAAATGGCTGGATGTAACAGCCAGTGCTGTCGATGCAAAGCCCCCGCATACGCTCATGGCTGCCAGGGCCAGCGATTCTCCCATCGTAGAACAGGCGCCAAACAGCCCATACATCGGACGATGCAGTCCTCCGATTCCAAAAGAGGATGCAATAGATTGTGCCAGCAGGTCTCCGGCAAAAATCAGACGGATATCATCTGCTTTCATGCAGGCTTTCTGAATAGCCAGTTCTGCAGTTCGCTTCTGCAGCACACTTTCCGCCTCTTCCCATGATTTCTGTCCGAATTTATCATCCTCTTCAATCTGGTCAAAATGTGCTCCCAGAGGTCCATCCCCTTCCTTTTTCCCCACGATAGATGCATAACTCCGAATATATGCGGGGCGGGCAAATGCGATACTCTGTTTTCCCAATATCTGGTTTTCTTTTTTATTCTGTTCTTCCATTTCTGTGCCTCCTAACAAAAATCATCTGTTACAGTTCAGCCTACCACTATCCTGCTATGAAGCCTGAAAGGCTGAATAGTAACAATCATCTTCTCACACAGGATTTTTATTTCATAATCATATAGATAATACCCAGAACCCAGCTGGATAAGATTCCATATAAAATAACCGGACCTGCAATCGTAAAAATTTTACATCCGATACCAAAAACCTGTCCTTCTTTCTGATATTCCAGTGCTGGTGCAGCGACAGAATTAGCAAATCCGGTAATCGGCACCAACGTTCCTGCACCTCCCCATTTTGCCAGCCTGGGGTACAGATTCAGCCCCGTTGTCAGTGCACTGAGAAAAATAAGCGTTACCGAGCACCAGGAACCGGCTGTTTTTTCATCCATTCCCATACTTCCACACCAGTGCAGGATTGCCTGACCCAGCACACAAATGATTCCCCCCACAAGAAACGCTTTTACCATATTGGCAGGAAGTGAATGTGTAGGTGTGACAGCATTGACATAATCCTCATACGCTTTTCTCTGCTGTTCTGTTTTCAGTTCGTCCATTTCTACCATCCTTTCTGAAAAAAAAGTAAAGACCCCAGCGTTTTACCAAGAGCCATCGTGCAGATCATCCAGCCTGTTCCCTGTCTGATTTTCAAACGTCTTGCCATGATTGCAAATACATTTACCACTTCTCCCAGAGCAATGATCCAACTTCCCAGAAAAATACCGGAAAACAAACCCCAGACTGCCAGTCCGGGAGAACCAAACGGCAGTCTTCCGTGATAAAGGTAACACAGATTTCCTGCAACAGCCCCCAGCATAGCAACATCCTCATACAATCTGATACGATGTGCTGTTCTTGTAATACCGGCATACCGGGGAACAATTCCCAGGGAAATAATAAATGCAGCCGCACTGCCGGCTACCACAATGCCGGAACTAATTCCAATGATTCCCAGCATCACCTGTTCTGTCACTTCAGGATTCCTCCCTGTTCTGCATTTCCAGCACTGTCATATCAACCTGATCTTCATAACTGCGCATTTCCACTTCCATGGGAGTAGGATCCTGGTTCAACTTCCATTTTCCGAAATGATTAAAAAATAAAATCACTCCAATTCCAATGCCGACAGAATACGTAATTTCCAGAACTGTAAAACCATCCGAATACCTCCCGGTAAACTGCTGATAAATCTTCTGAAATAATCCGTTCACATCCACATCTGTCTGAAATGTCATAATCGAAAACATCGTTCCAAAAAACACAATCATACAAATGCCTGCTGTCTTGCACCATTCCTGCAATGTTTCTCTTTTTTCCGGTTTCGCATAAGTCATAATAAATTCCGGTTCACCCACAGGAATCACTTCCAGGTTCGGTTCTGCCCTCTGTACAGCTCTGATTAATTCCAATACCGTTCCTGCATATCTTCCGTATTTTCCTCTGGTAAGCTGTCTGACTGGAATCACCTTACACCGGTTCAGAACAGAAGGATTACCACAGGAAAGATCCGCAATATCCTGCAGATAAATCCTTTCCTTTGTAACTTTTACATTTTTATCAGTCTGTATATACAATACATCGTTCACACAACTGCCTCCATCCATTTCCTGTCTACCAACATTCCCCTGTTGAAATCTTCCGTTTCTTCATCTTTCCAGCAATACCAGAAAATCAGTCCTATTGTCAGAAAAGCCAGAAACAAACATAAGCATTTTTTCCAAATCATATCATCGCTCCTTCTATGAACAGTATTTGCATTTTTTAAAAAAACATACATAAACGGGAGGGACAATCCTGCCCCTCCCGTTCTGCAACAGTTTACAATTTTCCTCTCATTTCTCTTATGATTTTCTTCTCCATCCGTGAAACCTGTACCTGGGATATGCCCATCTCATCAGCGATAGCCGCCTGTGTTTTTTCCATAAAATATCTCTGATAAATCAATTCTCTTTCTTTTCCGTCCAGCCCTCCCAGCAATTCTTCCAGAAACAGGCGGTCTACTACATGTTCACTCTGGTTCTCATTTTCTTCTAATTTATCAAGCAATGTGATTTCATTTCCATCTCCCTGATAAATCATCTGCTGCAGAGATTCCACCGGAACCCCGGCTTCCAGTGCCATCATCAATTCCTCCACGGGCACATGTAATTCTTCAGCAATTTCTGCAGCTGTTGGTTCCCTTCCTCTTGATTTTTCCATTTTTTCTCTGATCCCATACGCTTTTATTGCAATCTCCTTCAAGGTTCTGCTGACTTTCAGCATACCGTCATCCCGCAGAAAACGTTTGATTTCTCCTGCTATCATAGGAACAGCATACGTTGAAAACTGCACCTGATACGTCAGATCAAACTTATCCACAGCTTTAATCAGGCCAATACTTCCAATCTGAAACAGATCCTCCAGATCAACACCGCGATTCCGGAATCGTGCCGCAACACTTCTGACCAGTCCCATATTTTCCTCAATCAATGTATCCCTCGCTTCTTTATCCCCTTCGTGTGCTTTTTTCAGTAACACAAGGGTATGCTCCATAAAATCTCCTTCCGGTTCAGATAAACGGCGGCTGAGGATTGCCTATTTTTTTCTGCATCCGCACAATGGTGCCTTTTCCCACATCCGATTCCACCTCCACCTGATCCATAAAAGCCTCCATAAAGGCAAAACCCATGCCGGAACGCTCCAATTCCGGCCGGGTAGTAAACATGGGTTCCATCGCTTTTGCAATGTCCGGGATTCCTTTTCCTTCATCCTTAACCGCCACATAGAGTATCCTGTTTTCTGTCCGGCACGTAATCGTTATTTTCTTAACCTGATTGTCATATCCATGAATAATTGCATTCGTAATAGCT
The DNA here is from genome assembly GCA_022764165.1 of Eubacterium sp. Lineage (GTDB taxonomy): Bacteria > Bacillota > Clostridia > Lachnospirales > Lachnospiraceae > Oliverpabstia. The sequence goes on from JALERM010000167.1 coordinate 46,017, forward strand.
TCTGATATAGCTGTCTTAATATCAGCCACTTCCTCCAATGTTGGATTCAGCTGTGTGCAGAATGCCGCTACAGCCACTCTGGCAAACCCTTCATTACAGGAGCGGCTGTCAAAGATAATTGTCATTTCATTATTCTGTTCCATTCTCTTTCCCCCTATTCCCCATAATTCCACAAGCGTTCTTTTTCAATTCTAATCACCTTAGTAATCCCTGCCAGCTGCAGAATTCTGTAAATTCTGTCACTGACATGGGTAGCTGTTACACTTCCCCCCAGAAGTTTCACATTTTGATATCTTCCCATGATTACCCCGATTCCTGAACTGTCCATAAATTCCGTATTACGAAAATCAAATTCGATATGATTGACATTCTCTTCCACCAGAAGTCTGTCTGACTCCTGCCGGATCACTTCCGCAGTGTGATGATCCAGTTCCTGCGGCATACGGATAATCAAAGACTTTTTTTTAATCTGAAATTGTTCCATCTCAATACCTCCTGTTTCCCTTTTTGCAATGTAGCAAGCGTGCATCCCCTGGGGAGAGTTTTTCGTATGATAGAAAAAAACCTCTGAATCAGGCAGATGCATTACACATATCCCCAATTCAGAGGTTTTTCTATTACTGTTCATTTCCTGGATTATTCGCATTTCCCATGTCACCGGTATCCGGTCCGGACGCTTCCATCTTCTGCTTCAGACTGTCAATGTAATTCTGAGCACTTCGTGCACGTTTTCCAGGAAATTGATCTACAATTTTCTGGAATATTTCCACAGCATTTTCATATTGTTCATTATATCGGTAAGAATGGGCCAGAAGATTCAGCAATTCATAATTCTTATCATCCATCTCCATGGCCTGAGTGAAGTAGTCAATCGCCGTTGCATAATCCTTTGCATAAAATGCAACTTCACCCTGCGTCTTCAGATTCTTCATCATCGTACTCTTGATATCGGCATAAATGGAATCATAAATTTCTTTAGCATCCACGGACAGAAGATCCGGCTGCACATTCTGCAGAACATTTCCCGCAGAAGTATAATTCCCTGCCTGATAAGCAGAATATGCTTTGATCAGATTCTCATAGGTTGTCACCTGGACATTGGCCTGTTCAATCTGCGCCTGGGCAGAAGAAACCGTCTCCTGCGATTTCTCAATCTGTTCTTTTAATTTGTTCATCTCTGCCGTCTGACTGGCCATGGTATTGCTATAACTTACAACTTTCTCATTTGCTTCTCTGTTGATTTTCTGTGTATTAGCCGGTACAAGCAAAAACCATACCAACAATGCACCAACCAGAAAACCAAATCCCAGATTCAGCAGAGTGGCAGTCATTGAGCTTTCCCTGAAGGCAGGGGGCTGTATCACCAGTTCATTGTCAGCAACATAGGCAATGGACTGTCCTCTCTCCGGCCTGACCTTCTCTCTTGCACCAAATCCCCATCGTCGCGGCTCCAGACTTGTCATAGTACCCGTCTGTTCATCTACCTCTTTCAGAAAACGAAGAGTTGTTGAATTAGTCTTATCAATCTTGGCCGCTTTTTTCAGGATTTTTCTTGCTTTTTCGTACTCTTCTTGTTTCAGATAGATCAGAGCCAGCAAATGATACCCTTTAATCAGCTTCGGATTCTGACTCAAAATCTTTTTCAGCTGAATCACAGCCACATCTTCACTGCCGCTCCGACAACACTTTAAACTATCATTATATTTTTTTATTGTCTGGTTAATCACATCCAGTTTATTGGCATTCTGCTGCAGACGGTCGATATATTCGGACGCCACATTATTTTCAGGCATAATATTCTTACTGATGACCCATTCACTCAATGCAGCAACCGCTTCTCCTGTTTCAAAATATACAAGTCCCAGGAGATTTCTGGCCTGTATATTTAATTTATTAAATTTGAGACTCCTCTTAAGCAGATCAATCGCACCGGACAGGTCACGTATCTCAGCCTTTTCCAGTCCTCGATTATAATACAGATTGGACAGCTGCCACACTTTCTTCTGTACTTCCACATGAAATCCACAATTGGGGCAATAGTGAGAAGATGTCAGCAGCGCACCGCAATTCATACAGTTCATTCTTTTCCCCTTATTCTTTTCGTTTTTGTCCTTCTGTTGTCATCATTTCTTTTAGAATGTCCACAATATCTGTCAGGTCACGGGTGTAAATCGCACTCTCCACCTCATCCACATCCAGACATGGTTTAAATTTCTTCAGTTCTTCTTCGTAATTAATCATATTATCTCTCCTCAATGAAACTTGTGCGTTTCCGGAATTTTAAGGATGCTTCTTCCGGGCAAGACAGCCTTTGATTTCTCCCACCAGATACAGAGAACCGACGCAGAACAGCATACCGTCTCCTTTCAGACTGCAGGCTCTGTCAAAAGCTTTTCCCACATCTGCCTGTGCCTCCACCACCGGACACCCGTTCTCACGGAACAACTGTGCCAGATCCTCTGCGGGCACTACACGGCTGCCCCAGATCTGTGTAGCCACGACTGCATGAGGCCGAATCTTTTCACTGACCGTGCGGATCATCTCCCGATAATCCTTATCTGCCACTGCTGAAAACAGCAGCGTGATTTTGTTGTCTTTTGCGAAATGGCAGGCAGTCTCCACAAAACGGGCTACACCGTCAGCATTGTGTGCGCCATCCACGATAACACCCGGCAAAATTGTTTCCATTCTGCCCTCCCAGTGGGTATTGGCAATTCCCTCGATCAGCTTTTCCATCGGTATTCCATGTTCTTCCTGCAGCTGTTCCATGGTAAAAAATGCAAGGGAAGCATTCATCATCTGATATGCTGCAATATAGGGAATCGACAGGCTGACAGTTTTATCATACTGACAACGGAAAGAAAAATCAATGCCCTGCCGGGTATTTTTCACCATCTCATACATCTCATCCGTCAAGGCAAAGGATGGAGATCCCAGCTCCTCTGCCCGTTTTCGGATTACCTCTGCTGCTTCAGGATTCTTGCCATCGTAAATTACCGGCACTCCCGGCTTAATGATTCCCGCCTTTTCTCCTGCAATCTCCGCGATAGTATTTCCAAGATATTCTACATGGTCTTTACTGATTGATGTAATAATACATGCCAGAGGACGATCCACCGTATTCGTGGCATCCAGTCTTCCTCCCAATCCTGTCTCCAGTACAACATAATCCACTTGTTTTTTCTGGAAAATAACCATACACATCAAAAACAGTGTCTCAAAATAACTGGGATGATCCAGACCATCCTGCTGTGCCTGCAGAATAATCTCCCTTACCGCCTCAAAAGCCTTAATAAACTCTTCATCGGTCACCATCACACCATCAATTTTGAACCGCTCATTAATCTTCACCAGGTGCGGTGAAGTGAACAATCCCACATGATAGCCTCCATTTCGAAGCATGGAATCCAGATAAGCACATACGCTTCCCTTACCGTTGGTTCCGGCAACATGGATGACTTTCATGGTATTCTGCGGATTTCCCAGTCTCTTCAACAATTCTTTCGTATGGTCCAGAGGATTCTTGGACGTAAACTTTGGTATTTCTTCGATATAATCAACGATTTCTTTATAATTCAAAACTTCCACCACTTTTATCTCATGTATTTGCACCTGATAGATCGGTACTTTTACATTATATAATAGTGGTGGAAGTTGTCCAGTCCTAAACGTATGTTTTTTCTTTACTTTTTACGGGAAAATA
>JALERM010000176.1 GCA_022764165.1 Eubacterium sp.
GATCTTCCGCCTACTTTTTGTTGATTATTATAAGCTATATCATTGGTTTATGGACTTTGTAGCCTACAGTTTACCAATTATTGTAGGCTTATTAATTTATTTCCGGAATTCTCAGCCTACGTTTCTTCTTATTTGGTAGGAACTAATAGCTGTTTCTGGGATTTCCAGCCTACATCTCTTCGTATTTGGTAGGACATAATATCAGTTCCTTTAATATTTGGCCTACCTATACGTGTTTGAACAGGCTCAGCACCGTATATAATGAAGTTTTCGCCTACTATGAACAGTCAAGTTGAGATTCAATATAGTAGCTGCTGAAATGCAATATATAATATGCGAATACAAATATATAAATTGTATAGGCTAACTAAATGTGATATTGCAAATAAAAGTCCTAAACAAGGTGATTGAGTATCAGTTAATGTATGAGAAATTGGTGAATAAGAAGAAAGAAGGGGAGAAAACAGATGAATAAAGGGAATGATATTGTAATTTTTGAAACGGAAGATCATCAGGTGAAATTACCTGTAACGATAGAAGACGAGACGGTATGGCTAAATCGCAATCAGATGTCGGAATTGTTTGACAGAGATGTAAAAACAATTGGTAAACATATCAATAATGCTTTGAAAGAAGAATTAGAAAATCAAGTGGTAGTCGCAAAATTTGCGACTACCACTCAACATGGTGCTATCGAGGGAAAAACACAAACTCATATGACAGAATATTATAATTTGGATGTAATCATCTCCGTTGGTTATCAAGACCGGAAGAAAAAGAAATGATGATCAGTGTGGTTATGAATTGTATGCAGTAAGATTGAATTCCAATAAGAATATTTTTATTGACATTCCATGATTTGGTTGATATTCTATGTGCATAGAACAGTTTATTGAAAGGAGCATACTATGAGCTGGAAAACAACGAATATTCATCTCATGAAAGGTAATAATTTAGCTGTTAACAGGGATAGTGCGCTCTTTTTCAGGTAAACAGTCCAGTTGAACCATACATAAGAGCCGCTATCTCCAGATCAAATATATTTTGAAAAGGAGATTTTTTTATGCAAAAATTTAATATTAAAAAACAAATCAATAAATTATATATGGTGACTTCTGTGGGATATTTCCAGATCGCAGGAGCATCATGGGTGGCGCTTTTGGCACTCAGGGGTTTTTCCCTTTTGGAAATTGGAATACTGGAAAGTATTTTTCATATTGTAAGCTGCTGTTTTGAGATGCCTTCAGGTGTTATGGCAGATGTTTTTGGACGTAAGAAGGTGTTAGTGTTGAGTCAGATTACGTCACTTTTATCCGGTGTCTTGATGATTCTTTCAACGGGATTCGCTACAACAGCGGTTGCTATAGGATTCAGTGCCTTAAGTTACAATTTGGCTTCCGGCACAAGAGAAGCACTGGCTTATGACAGTCTTAAGCTGGCAGGACAGGAAGAAGACTATCAGAAATTTGCTTCCACAGAAATGATGCTTTATCGAATTACTAATTCTACCGCAACTCTGTGTGCAGGTCTGGCATTGTGGCTTGGCTTTAGAAAAGCTTATGTGGTTGATATTGTATTTAGTCTGGCTGCGGTGTTAATAGCATGCAGTTTAAAAGAAGTTCAGCTTGGAGAAAGACAGAATAATGGAAATGTTTTCCAGGATCTGATAAATGTCATTAAAGAAAGCTGGAAGTTTCTAATGACGAATAAGAAGGCAAAAAGAATTATGGTAATCAATGCACTGATTGGTGCCATATCAACCTTAGTGCTGTTCTTTTTGCAGGCAAAACTTCCATTGGCCGGATTGAATCATGCCATGCTTGGACCGGCACTTTTTGTTATGGGGCTGGGGGCTGCCATGGGATCAAGGGCAGTATCACATTTCCCGGACAGTCCTTATAAAAAGGTCGTGACAGCAGGCAGTCTCTGTGTGCTTCTGGCACTGGGTATGACATTTACGAAAAATCCATATCTTATGATTGGCGGAGGCTTTATTGGTGCTTTTGCAGATGATTTTCTGGAAGTAAGAACTGATGTGATATTAAACGAGATGATTCCGTCAGAGCAGAGGGCGACGTTAATCTCAGTCAATTCATTTGTGTTTTCTGTGATTATGATTATTATGTCCACTCTGTTGGGGTGGGTGATGAAATAATAAATTGACATTACAAATGATACTTGTCATAATATAAAAGAATATCATTTAGCAAAAGGAGAGGTATCATGTTGAAAAAAGGAAATCCAATAGCATTATTGCCGATAGGCGTCTTTCTCGTTCTCTATCTGGGAATGGGAATTGTATTTGAGTATGTGCTGAAGATTCCAATGGGGTTTTATAACATCCCGATCGTAATTGCATTTCTGGCAGCGATTCTGGTGGCATGTATTCAGAACAGAAAGGTTTCATTTGATGAAAAGCTGGGAATCATGGCCAAAGGTATGGCGGATAAGAATATTATTACCATGCTTTTGATTTTCATGGCAGCAGGTACATTTGTGGGCGTAGTGGGGAGAAGCAGTGCAGAAAGTGTGGCATATTTTATGCTGTCACTGATTCCGGCGAAATTTTCTGTTGCAGTGCTGTTTGTAGTAGCCTGTTTTGTATCGACTGCTATGGGAACTTCTGTGGGAACGATCACCCTGATTACACCGATTGCAGTAGCAGTGTCTACAGCATCCGGATTCAGTCTGCCGTTGTGTGTTGCTTCTGTAATGGGCGGTGCTATGTTCGGTGACAATCTTTCATTTATTTCAGATACAACGATTGCAGCATGTAATGGTCAGGGTTGTGCCATGAAAGATAAGTTCCGTGAAAACTTCGGAATTGCCCTTCCGGCGGCATTGGTAACACTGGTTTTGATTCTTGTATTATCCCTGAATACAGAACTTTCCGGTGCTGTTGTCAAGGACTATCATCTGATTCAGATTATTCCGTATGTTCTTGTTTTGATTGGAGGAATTATAGGCATCAACGTATTTGTGGTGCTTCTGGTGGGAATCGTATCCGGATCCATCATCATGCTTGCTGCCGGACAGATTACGATGGTAGATCTGATCGGAAATATGGGATCAGGAGCTGCCGGAATGTTTGAGACCAGTATGGTAGCAATTCTGGTATCTGCCATGTGTGCTCTGATCAGAGAGTATGGCGGTTTTGCTGCATTGCTCTCGGCTATCAAAAAAGTCTTCAAAGGAAAAAAAGGCGGTCAGCTAGGTATGGGATTGCTGGTTGGCACGATGGATATTGCCACAGCCAACAACACGGTTGCCATTGTTATGGCCAATCCGATTGCCGCTGAGATGGCAAAAGAATATGGAGTGACACCGAGGAAAGCGGCGTCGATACTGGATACATTTTCATGTGTTTTTCAGGGAATCATTCCTTACGGTGCACAGATGCTGGTGGCCATCTCTGCAGTGCACGAGATGGGATTTGAAATATCAGCCTTTGATGTAATTCCCAATCTGTTCTATCCGGGATTGTTGCTGATCAGTTCACTGATATTTATCTTTCTCATACCCGAGAAAAAAAGAAGTAATTAAGTTTTTTGTAAAATGGAACTATCATACATTTGAAGGGAGATAAGTTATGGGGTACTGTAAATTACAGATCGGCTGCCTGATGGTTGTTCTCTATATCATGATGATTTACTATAAAGAGCAGTTCCATTTTCATAGACGGAACCGGTTTTCTATTTATGAAGGGCTGATGCTGACAGGTGTTATCAATTTAATCCTTGATGGGACTACGGCATATATGGTTAATCAGCCGGAATATGTCAATACTGCGTTGAATATGGTACTGCACGGTATGTTTCTGATCAGTATTGATACCATAATTTTTACCATGCTCTTATATATGCTGTCCAAGACAGACGGGATTCCTGCTGAGAAGTGGAAAAGAGCAGTGTTGTTTGTTCCGTTTTTGCTCAATATTATGGTGGTTCTTTTATTTCTGCGGCAGCTGGAGTACAGGAGCGGAAAGCTTAGCCGGTATTCCATGGGCATTTCCGTCTATACCTGCTTTATCATGGCTGCTCTGTATGTGATATTGACTCTGATACTGGTGTTTCGACGCTGGGATTATATGCAGAGCCGCAGTCGATACAGTATTTTGTCATGTATTCTGATTTTAACCGGAGTGACCGGATATCAAATGATGTTTCCGGACACTCTGATCTCCAGTATTGGTGTGACGTTGATCATATTAAGTGCTTATCTGAATCAGGAAGATCCTGCGGTGACGGAGCTGAACCGATATAATGAAGAAATGGTCATGGGTTTTGCGACCTTGATTGAGAGCAGGGATGAGAATACCGGCGGCCATGTAAAAAGGACAACACGGTATGTGAAACTTTTGTCGGAAGAATTGCACAGAAGGGGAATGTACAGGGAAATATTGACGAAAGATTATATGAAAAATCTTCTGTTGGCGGCTCCCATGCATGATATTGGAAAGATTGCCGTGTCTGACGCTATTTTGCAGAAGCCCGGAAAATTAACAGACGAAGAATTCGAACAGATGAAGCTGCATGCCTCTAAGGGAGGGGACATTATTCGAAAGACTTTTGGGAGAATCGATGATCAGCAGTATCTGCAGATCGCTGTTATCGGGCAGCACTTCCGTTAAATCAGTGTTTTGATATTATCGAGAAGGGCAGTGGACAGGATTTTAATCCCATTCTGGTGGAGGTGTTTTTGGATAGCAGAGATAAGGTAGAGGAGATTACAGCACAAAAATGAGTGGAGGTATCAAACCTCCACTTTTTTGAATTCTAATATAACTGTCCACGGTAGGCTACAAATTCCAGAAACAAATGATATAGCTTATAAAAAATTAGAAAAAGATAGGCTGGAAATCATAACAATAACCATTAATGCCTATCGAATACGAAAAATGGTAGGAATAGAATCCGAAAACTAATCAATGAAGCCTACCAAAAAGCAAAATAAGCAGGACGAAAGCCACAGCAACAACTATCTAAGCCTACCAGGAACAGTACGACAAGGGATAATGGATATCTGAACTGTAACTATAGGTATGCAAGACTCACATATAAGTTTGTCTCACTTTTTGATTCATATATATTGATTTTAACGACAAGTCACGGTAGAATTGATTGTAAAAGTGAGACAACAAACCATTGGCTATATAGAATAATTTGCAGAGAGGAAAAAACTTATGCATCAGGAAGATATTGAGCACTTCGCATTTCTGTATCTGTGCGGAGAACATGACAGGAAAATTTTAAATAATCAGGAAACTATGACACGGGAAGATTTTGTGAGATTATCTTATCTGACATATCATTTTGGATTATCTGCGTTTCATATGAGAATATGGAAGGATTATTCATCGAAATTTGGAAACAAATGGGAAGAACAGGAACCGGATGTTCGTCAGTATGACATCTGGGTCAAAGATTTCTGCCGAAACGCCCCGGATGATCTGGAGGAATGGCTGGAAGATTTGGATATCAGCATATGTATGCGGACATAGTGGACTTCGGTGTTGCTATAAAAGTATACTTTTTTGTTAATTTGAAAGGGGACGGAAACTTCCTATCATTTTTTCAGAAGCAGGCCGTTCCTCCTCAGCTAGCCGCTAACTGCGACTAATTGACGCTCAGGAAAGCCTTCGCGCCAAAGTCTCCGTAAGCGTCGGATCTTCGGACTCACTTTCCCCAATGCTTCTGAAAAAATGATAGGAAGTTTCCTGTTCTCTCCCAAATGTAACATAATACGTGCGGGAGAGATAGATGTTGTACTTTTACACAAGGAATATCCGTTCCCCAACTTGTAATTATTGTGATTTAAGTTCAACATACATTCCTTTCGGGCGTACTTTGTTTCTTTTGGAATGAAACAGGAGAATCTCTGGTATTTTTCAGAAGCATTGGGGAAAGCGAGTCCGAAAATATGCACTTAGCAAGACTTTGGCGCGAAGGCTTTCCTGAGCGTCAATTAGTCGCGCTTAGTGCAGAGTTGAGGAGGAGCGGCCTGCTTCTGAAAAATACCAGAGATTCTCCGTTCCCCTCCAAAAGAATTACAAAAAAGTATACTTTTTGTGTAAGGTTTATCTTTCAGTCAGACGTATTTCACGGTATACTATGGTTACCGTTATATTCACTGACGCAGTGTATAGAGTTTTTTGTTGAAAAGGAATAAGTGATTATGATTTATCTGTCGCATTTTGGGTTCCCTGATATTGAACGGGAATATGATTTTATTCTGGGATTGAAACGAACATGTTATGATACGTATTATCCGTTTCAGGTATTGTCAAAGCATCGGCTGACGATGCTGGATTTTGAGCCGGTGACGATTCTTTATGGGGGAAATGGCTCAGGCAAAAGCACGGTGCTGAATGTGATTGCGGAAAAGCTGGGACTGGAAAGAGATACGTTGTATAATCGTTCCAGTTTTTTTGAATATTATACGGATATGTGTGATTATAAAGTTACCCGGAGGATTCCGCACGATTCTTTGGCTGTCAGTTTATCATGGCGACACACTCCCCATTTTTGCTTTCCATGAGAGGTGCAAAAATATATGATATGGATGAAGAGACGGTGGATGTGAAACGATGGACAGAACTGGAGAATGTACGGGAGTATTATCGTTTCTTTAAAAAACATGAAGATGAATTCGGGTGAATTAGTGTTCATCTGCTGTTATTATGCGGGGTCTATACAGATTTATAGACCCCGTTCTCAGTTTAGATGCTTTACCGGGCAGCTGAAAATCAGCATGATTCAACAGTATCCCTGATCTCATCACCTGCAGATGTATGTTCTTTGATAAACTTTTTCATAGCCTGAAAACTCTCATCGCTGATCTGATGCTCCATTTCACAGGCATCATGGGTGGCTGTTTTGGGGTCGACACCCAGAGAGATCAGCCAGTCGGAAAGTACCAGATGGCGTTCGTACACACTGGACGCAATCTCCATTCCCTTTTCCGTCAATGTGATAAAACCCGCATGGCTCACTTCAATACATCCATTTTCACGCAAATGTTTCATCGCAACACTGACACTTGGTTTCGAAAAATTCAATTCTACAGCAATATCAATCGAACGCACAACCGGCAGCTTTCTGCTCAGCAGCAATATAGTTTCCAAATAATCTTCTGAAGATCTGTTATTTCTCATAGATATACCTTCCTCCCGGAGTTTTTATCACTAAGGTTTCTTTATATTGTAGCAGTTATTGGAAATAAACTCAAGAGTTACTGTTCATTTGTGGTTATGCGTTTTCTATCCGATTAATACTCTTTTCCCCTGAAAAGCGAATCCATAGCAACGGATTTTCTCCTGGGGAATTCCTCGTGCCATTAGCCCGGCAGCATACTGTTTTTCCTCAATCTGTGAAAGGGCCTTTTTTACAGTATCCTGCAAATTATCTTCATCTATTGGATCATGTACCTTAAACTCAATGATCAAAGCGTTATCTTTTTCTGGATTTTTCGGTTCCAGCATCACATCATATCTGCCAAATCCACTCTCACGATTGGAGGTAATGACATATCGATCCTGTAAATCAACCATTAACCCCAGCACAAACCCATGATAGAACCGTTCCGGCTCATCCCAGGAAGGATTCTTTCCCGTATCGAAATAGCTGAATGTACTCAGGGCTACCCGGTTCATATAGGCATTCATTGCCCGGATATCTCCCAAATGAATTGCCTTTATAAAATCATTGTAATCTGCCTTTGCTGTCGAAAACCAGCTTCGCACCATTCCTTGAAACATTCTCGCTACTTCGTAATTAGTCAGTGTCAGTTCATACATCTGTTCCTCGCCGGGAGCTAAAAGATCAAGCCTTTCATACGATAAAGCTTTCACATATCCACTTGCAAGAAGCAGACTCCATACAGCTTCTTCATTACCATTCAGCTGATTGTAAACAATCTGCTCATCCACAGGAGTTTGAATTACTCCCCCCTGTAGCAGAATCTCAAACTTTTCTTTAAGTCTGCGGTCTCCTTCCCGAATGAGTTTGCCTGCCAGGCTATTGGAACTGGTATTCGCCCAATACGTTGTAAACTTTTTTTTGTCTATAAAATTTAAAATCGACCAGGGATTATAAATATCTTTATGTTTTCCGAAAATAAATCCATCATACCATTGTTTTACTTTCTCTTTTTCTTGTTCCAGACCATATTCCGTTAATGCCTGAAAGACTTCCTGTTCTGTAAATCCAAAAGATGTTGCATATCTGTCCGAAGTTGTTGTTACAACTTCAAGATTATTTAGATCAGAAAAAATAGATTCTTTGCTGACTCTGGTAATCCCTGTCATCAACCCTCGTTCCAGCCATGGATTCGTTTTAAATGTGGCATTAAAAAGACTTGTGGTAAAGGCAACTAATTCATCCCAGAACCCATTGACATATGCTTCCTGCATCGGCGTGTCATATTCATCCAGAAGAATAATAACTTTTTTCCCATAATAACGGTACAGATAATCCGAAATCTGATAAAGTGCCAGGGTTGCATCAGTATCTCTTATATCCATCGACAAAATCCTGTTAAAAAAAATCCGGTCTGTATCTGTCAGTACTTTACTTTCTATTAAATAAGAATGTTTTACAAATAAATTTGTAAGCAGCTGACAGATTCTTTCTCTCGTATTGGAATAATTAACTTCTTTCACATTGGCAAAAGAAAGACTGATTACCGGATAGGTGCCCTGAAGCTTCCTGTATTCTTCCTCTTTCCAGATAGAAAGACCTTCAAATAAATCTCCCCGACCGGCATAGTCCACAGAAAAGAATTGCTCTGTCATACTCATATTCAGAGTCTTTCCAAAACGCCGCGGTCGTGCAATCAAAGTAACACTGTCGCCTTTTTCCCACCATTCTTTTAAAAAAGAAGTTTTATCGATATAAAAGTATTTTTTCTGAATCAGATCTCCAAAATCCTGTAATCCGATTGCAATATTTCTGGCCATAGATACCTCCATTCCGATACGTTATACGGTTTCCTGTTTATAGTATACTTTATCATACATGAAAAAACAAGCAGTGGTATTGTAGTGTTACTGTTCACTCTGGTTTTGAGTCTACAATCTTCTCTGGGAAATAGGCTGCTACGTTTGGTTTTTCGGTTTCCATCCTACCTTTTTGATCTTTGGGTAGGCTTCATTTCTTGGTATTCACGTTTTCATCCTACCAAATAAGAAGAAATGTAGGCTGAGAATCTCAGAAATACTTTACTGAGCTTACTAAAGTTGGTAAAAGTGTAGGCTGTAAATCCCTGAAACAAATGATATAGCCTATAAAAATCAAAAAAAGATAGGATGGAAATCATAAAAGCAACTATTAGAGCCTATCGTAAACGAAAAAAGGCAGGAGGAAAAATCGAAAACTAATCAATGAAGCCTACCAAAATCTAAAAGGTAGGACAGGTGTGTTTACTAAGATTAATACTACTAAACATATTGACAAAGTAGGAAATGCGTTATATACTAAGTCAATACAAAAGAAAGGGCAGAGTACTATGAATTTTATATTTATTTCTCCACATTTTCCACGTACATACTGGAATTTTTGTGACAGACTGAAAAGAAACGGTGTTAATGTTTTAGGCATCGGCGATGCCTCATATGCTTCTCTGGATGAAAATGTCAGAAATGCACTGACAGAATATTACTATGTTCCAAATATGGAAAACTATGATGATATGTACCGTGCTGTTGCATTTTTTGCATCAAAATATGGCCGCATTGACTGGATTGAGTCAAATAACGAGTACTGGCTGGAGCAGGATGCACGGCTTCGGACTGATTTTAATGTCGGTACAGGTATAAAGAGCGATCAGATTTTGTTTTTCAAAAGCAAGGCGGCTATGAAAGAAAAGTATGAGCTGGGTGGAATCCCCACAGCCAGAGGTCATAAAGTGAGCAGTTATGCAGACACAGCTGCATTCATTGCCGAAGTGGGATATCCTGTGATCACAAAACCGGAAAATGGTGTGGGAGCTGCGGACACCTACACGATCCGGAGAGAAGAAGACTTGAAACATTTCTTTGAGACAAAGCCGGAGGAAGATTACGTATGTGAAGAATTCATTACCGGAGATATCTGCTCCTATGATGCGATTTCGGATGCAGACGGAAATCCTCTGTTTGAGTCCATGACAGTCTGGCCGCCGTCCATAGCGGATATTGTGAATCAGGATCTGGATCTGGCATATTATACCCACAAAGAGGTGCCGGAATCTCTGCGTGTTCTGGGTAGAAAAGCAATCAAAGCGTTTGGCGCTTTTAATCGATTTGTGCATCTGGAATTCTTCCGGCTGACGAAACCCAAGAAGAATCTGGGAGAAGTCGGAGACTTTGTTGCTCTGGAAGTAAATATGAGACCGGCCGGCGGTTATACTCCGGATATGATGAACTATGCACACAGCGTGGATGTCTATCAGATATGGGCAGATATGGTGACAACGGGAAAACGCTTCATTCCGGAACCGGAAAAAGAGTACTTCTGTGCATATGCCAGCCGGAAGGACGGAAAACAGTATGTTCATACCCATGAAGAAATACTGGAGCGATATGGCAGTGTCATGAAGATGTGCGAAAGAATGCCTGAAATGATGGTTCGCACCATGGGAAATCAGATGTACACAGTCAGACTGGAAGCTGAACAGCAGGTATTTGATTTTATCCGCTTCGTTCATGAAAAGAAGGATGCAGCTGAATGATTCAGTAAGATAGGGTAACACTGCGTATTTGAACTTGGAAAAAACTATAAAGGCATCGCAACCCTTCCGTTTATTATGGAAGCACAGTATCCGGTTGATGCTGCTGTTCTCATGTTGGGAACGAATAACTGCAAAGCTTATTATCACAATTCGCCTTATATCATTGCAAAAGGATTGTCACAATGTGTGGATGAATTGCTGCGATACATAAAGCCGGAGAAAATTTTAATAGTATCTCCCATACATTTGGGAGAAGATGTGTGGAAAGAGCAGTTTGATCCTGAATTTAATCAGAAATCGGTTGAGATTTCCATGGGATTAGAAAAGGAATACAAAAAAAATTGCCAGGCAAAAGCAGGTACATTTTTTAGCAGCATCGGATTTTGTAAGTCCCAGCGACAGTGATAGAGAACACATGGATGCGGAAGGTCACGCAGCTTTGGCAGAGCAAATAGTAATGGTTTTGTATCAAAATCGTATGCTTGAATGATGATAATTACCAAAAAGCTTGCTATAGGATATAAATATAGCAAGCTTCAAGAACACAACTTCTTCTTGGAAATGAAGCAATGGAAAAACTGCAGAAGTCCAGGGTTACATTTCCTCTACGTATGGAACGAATCAATCAATCCGCACAGATGATCCCCGAATGGCTGGAAGGAAGGGAGAATGTAACCTTTGTGTCTTATCCGGGGCTTCCCGGCCATCCTGGTCATGGAACTGCCGTCAAACAGATGAAAAATGGCTATGGGGGAGTGATTTCCTTCGGATTAAATACGGATGACAAAACGGTGGAACATTTCTGTGCAGCACTTAAAGTAGTGACCTTTGCTGTTTCGCTGGGACATGATGAGAGCCTTATTTTCCCGCAGCCAAGCTATGATGAACGGATTCATCTGTATCCGGAGAAATTCAGGAAAGGATTTATCCGATTCAGTGTGGGACTGGAAGATCCGGATGATATTATCAGGGATCTTGATCAGGCACTGAAAGCAATCGGATTATAAAATGCAGACTGGAGAAATGATGAAAGTAATTAGTATTGAAGAACTGGAAAGGATAGATCCTTCAACATGCTGTATCGTTGATCTCAGACCGGAAGACCAGTATAGGAGAGGTACTTTCCCGGGAGCAGTCAATATTCCCATGGAACAGTTTGATGAAAGAAAAAGGGAACTCCAGAGAGAAAAAACAGCTTATCTTTTGTGCCATACAGGGGAACGCAGTCAGGCTTATGCAGAAGAGCTGGGTGCAGAAGGGTATGATGCCGTAAATGTAAACGGCGGATACCGTGCCTATCTGAAACTGTCACTTTCCAGATTTATGGAGAAAGAATCGGAGGAGAAGCGCAGGGAAAAGACAGCTGAGATTGAGAGAAGTATTATCAAAAAATACCGAAAGAGTATATGGCGTCCTTTTACGAAAGCGCTGAATGAATATCAGCTGATACAGGAGGGCGACCGGATCGCAGTATGTATTTCCGGGGGAAAGGATTCCATGCTCCTAGCAAAACTGGTTCAGGAATTGAAGCGACATGGAAAGATTCCTTTTGAAGCAGTATTTCTGGTGATGAATCCGGGTTACAATGCGGACAACTGGAAGATTATTCAGGATAATGCCAGCCTTCTGGGCATTCCACTGACTGTCTTTGAAATAATGCAGGAATCCATTCGAAAAGACATTTATCAACAATTCAAATCCTTTGGCTTTACCTATGTGACATTGGATCTTTTGGGATATCGCACCGGTAGTATGAATGAGACTTTGCCATTGAAAGAGAAAAGATATCAAAAAAGTTATTGACACACAATTAAAGTAAGGATATACTAACTATGAAAACAACATGATTTTTAAGAAAGCAGCTGAATTAAGATTCCTTTGACAAGGGCTGAATCAGGTCGTGAGATTCGAATCAGGAATGTATGTCTGGAGGTGTGAAATGTGGGAACAGCAATTGTACTTCTTGTACTAACAGGAGTTGTAGGACTGGTGATCAGAAGCATGGTTAAGGATAAAAAAGCCGGGAAATCCTTACAGTGCGGTCAAAATTGCAAAAATTGCGGCGGGCATTGTCATTAGGGTGACTGGGGGTGACTGGGGGTGACTATGAACCCGTCCCCCAGTCACCCCATCTATCACGGAGTATAAACTCTATGGATTTCAATGATTTTTCCGCCGGCAACGGTAACTGTTGTGTTGTAAGGTGTGTAACCGTATGCATCATCTTCCAGAGAGAGAAGATCACCTGCATACAGAGTTTTTCCAGGGTTATCAAGATCTGCGTCATCAATCAGTACGCATTCCTGAGCGACAGCAATTGTTACATTTCCAGCTTCATAATATGAGTGCCTGTCATTCAAACCTACGATACAGAAAGTACCGCCTCCACTTGAAGTAAGATTAAACCCGCCTTCGTCTTCGCCGCCGTTAATGCAGATCAGCTCGCCGTCGGCTTCTTTGGATTCCACAAGTACATTTTCACCGTTTACGACAATCGTATCACCTTCAGCAAGCTGGGTAATATCAACAGAATCATAGACATCATGCTCATACACAACCATGTCAAGAACAAGTGCACCATCGTCATTCAGATAAGCATTTTTGGCAGTGAAGGATACGTGGAGTGTGATGTCATTCAGATTTGTCAGATCAATACCAGAGGGAATTGGTGTGACCGTTTTGGCTTCACCGGATTCTTCTTTCTGGTCTGCTTCTGGGGTTTCCGTGCCGGATTCTTCCTTTTTGTCAGTTTCTGGTTCTTCCGTTACAGCCGGCTCCTCTTCTTTAGCGGCTTCTGTAACTTTTGGTGTGGTTTGAGGCTCCTTGTCTGTGCTGTTATTGGAATTACCAGAAGCACAGGCACCGAGAAGCATTGCACTGATAAGAAGTGCAGTAAGTGATTTCTTTTTCATAGATATGTCTCCTTTCTTTATACAAGTACGCACGGCGCACCTTGTGCGAAGTACGCATCATTTTTTTCATGATACGATACATCATTCATGAATCTGACCGGGAAAGTTTTCATCAGGGATTCCCTGATAAAGAGCATCCCTTCCTGTAAAATATGCCCAGGCAGTTTCTTTAAATGTGTCGAATTCCGTTCCCATATCCAGAGATTCGCCGTCTTCGTTCATCAGTGAAAGATCCACAGCTCCGCCTGTGGCATGGAGAGGCGGATGGCTCATATCATAGGAGGGTTTCGAGACAAAAAAGGAAGTCTTCTGCTCGATTTCCTCTTCGGACAAGCCCGGATTCTCCTGAGATACGGTCTGATAGAAGTAATCCCACAATACCTGCTGGATACGAATGGGACGGTAGGCATCATATATCCTGAACTTTATCCCTTTGGGAAGCAGAGACTGTGCCTTTTCCAAAAGATCAGCTACCGTCTTTCGAACATAACAGTCAGGATAGGAACCGGGAAGTCCGTTCAGATAATACTGGGAACACACTTCAAATCCCCGTTCCTTCAGTGACACCAGTTCTTCCTCCAGTCCAATGGTATGATAATCTGTAATCGCCGGCACTTCTATGTCCGGAATACCTCTGAGAGCAACTTTTTTCCGGTCAAGAAGCATTTCCTGTAAGGTATCTGATAAGATTTGCTCTACTTTATGCGGATAGATATCAAGTCCCTGAGCACAGTAAAAACGTACATCCTCGATACCAAACATAGCGCAGAGTTCTTCCAGATAAATCTGGACACTGGAGTGTCTCCGGATATAGCCGCCCGCTGTGGTTATATACACCAGACGGGTGGCACGGCATTTTTTCAAAAGTTTACCATGTTCATCATAGCCCAGCGTGATTTTATTGACACAGATATGTTCAAAATAAACCTTCAGCATAGAAGGAAATGAAGCATCCCAATAAGGAGCAGCAATCACGATGGCATCAGCAGAGGCAAAATCATGAGCAAGGCGGTAAGATTCCGTATGCAACTGCTGATTTCGAGTGTCTGCATCTCGCTGTTCCAAAGCAGCACGATCAATCGGCATCAGATGAAGAGAAGGAACGAACAATTCCTGCAGTTCAAAATCGGATTCTGATTTTATGATATCCAGATAATCCCGGCACAGTTTTTCAGTACGGGATTTACTGCGGATACAACAGTTAATAAAAAGAAGCTTTTTCATTGGTGATTCCCCCCTCGCTAAAACATATTAAATTCCTGCTACAATAATAACTGTCTGGATATATTTTACATAATAATCGCGAAAAATACAATAAAAATCAGATTTTTAATAAAATTGTAAAAATCAAATTTTGTGATAATGTAAAGATTTGTGCTATAATAATTGAAAGCTTTTACTGGGAGGTGATATTGTGTTTAGTATTTGGAAATATAAAACTCCGGATGGTTTTTCAGATCTTTTGCTGAATAGTGATGGAGAGTATCTGACCGGGTTATGGTTTGAAGGATCGGCAGATGGTTCAAAACATACCAGCTTTGGTGAGGAAAAAGAACTTCCGGTATTTCGGGAGACCTGTCAATGGCTGGACTTTTATTTTGTCGGTAAGAATCCGGACTTTACTCCCCGATATAAAATCAATGGTCTCACTCCTTTCCGGCAGGAGGTTATTGAGATCATGAAAACGATTCCCTATGGTGAGACGATTACTTATGGCGAAATCGCTGCAATCATTGCCAAAAAGAGAGGATTAACACGGATGTCTGCGCAGGCAGTCGGCGGGGCAGTGGGCTGGAATCCCATTTGCATTATCATTCCCTGTCACAGGGTAATGGGAGCAAATGGAAGTCTGACCGGTTATGGAGGGGGAATAGCCAATAAAATTGCTTTGCTGGCACATGAAAGAAAATATTGACAAGTACGAAATCATACTATATAGTATTTGTAGTATGATTTCGTACTTTGGAGGTGTATGATGATGCGTAGTAGTTCGAAGGATATGAAGCGGTTAAACCATCTGATCGGAGAGACAGATGCGGTTTATCATGAGATGGCAGTCCGTTTTGGTCTGTCGGATAGTGCAGTGAGAATTTTGTATACAATTTGTGACTATGATGATGGAACTTATTGTCCTTTGCAGATAATCTGCCGCCGCACCGGTATCAGCAAGCAGACAATCAATTCTGCAATGAGAAAATTAGAGGATGCTGATATTGTGTATCTGACAGCATCCGGTAGCAAGAATAAAACAGTCTACCTGACGGAAAAAGGAAAATCCCTTGCGTCCAGTACTGCTCTGCGGATGATTGAGATTGAAAATCACATTCTGGATTCCTGGTCAAAAGAAGATGTGGAAAAATATCTTGAACTGACGGAACGTTTTCTGATTGCTCTGCGGGAACAGAGTAAAGGGTTAATCGAAACAGATGGGAAAAATGAAAAAGACCGGGAAGGAGGCGGGAGCGATGATTCAGTTATCTGATCATTTTACTTATAAGAGATTGATCAGGTTTACTTTGCCATCAATCATAATGATATTATTCACTTCTGTGTACGGCGTTGTCGATGGTTTCTTTGTATCAAATTTTGCAGGAAAAACACCATTTGCTGCTGTTAATTTTATTATGCCGGTCCTGATGATTCTGGGATGTATTGGTTTTATGTTCGGTACCGGAGGAAGTGCTTTGCTGTCATTAATCATGGGACAGGGAAAAACAGAAAAGGCAAATGAAATATTTTCCATGCTGGTATATGTGTCGGCATTCTGTGGCGTCGTACTGGCTGTATTGGGAATTTTACTTCTTCGTTCCATTGCGTCCCTGATGGGGGCAGATGGAAAACTGCTGGATGACTGTGTTTTCTATGGAAGAATCATTTTGCTTGCACTTCCATGCTTTGTTCTGCAGTATGAATTTCAGTGTTTGTTTGCTGCAGCAGGGAAACCTTCTCTGGGATTATATATCACGCTGGCTTCAGGAATGACTAATATCATTCTCGACGCACTGTTTGTGGCTGTATGTTCCTGGGGACTTGCCGGAGCAGCAGCGGCGACAGCATGCAGTCAGTTTGTGGGCGGTGTCTGTCCTTTGATTTATTTTGGACGTAAAAACAGCAGTTCTTTTCGTCTGGGAAAATTTCGATTTGATGGAAGAGCATTATGGAGCACAAAATTCTGGAGAAGTGAAAAATATTTTGGCGAAAAGCCTCTTATTGATCGGCGTATGTTCGGCTGCGATGTGTGGGGCAGGAGAACTGATAGGAGAAAGGCTATCCTTATTATTTGTAGGATATGAGAAAGAATTATTGGAAATGACAGTACAAGCCTTTTCCATATTTTCTGTTTCATTCCTATTTTCAGGATTTGCAATTTTGGGTTCCTCATTCTTCACTGCTCTCAACGATGGACTTACATCAGCAGCCATCGCTTTTCTGCGAACACTGGTAATCCAGGTCGCAGCAGTCATTATCTTTCCCATTATCTGGGGATTGAACGGAATCTGGTGGTCGATTGTGGCAGCGGAAGTGATGGCAGTAGCGGTCACAGGACTCTTTTTCATTGGTAAGAAGAAAAAATTTTTGCCTCAGTAAGAGATTGTAAATAAAAAGAAAATCCGTTATACTTAGAAAAGAAGAGGATAGCGTATCAGGGAAGGTGATTGGGTATGGCAAGAACGGTAGGAATCGGAATACAGAGTTTTGATAAAGTGAGAGAAAATCAATACTTTTATATTGATAAAACTTCTTTTATAAAAGAATGGTGGGAAAGCGGGGATGATGTGACACTGATCACCCGCCCGCGCCGTTTTGGGAAGACTTTAAATATGAGTATGGTAGAGGAGTTTTTCTCAGTTGATTACGCAGGACGGGGAGATTTGTTTGAGGGTCTTTCTATCTGGGAGGAAGAAAAGTATCGCAAGATGCAGGGAACATATCCGGTGATCAGTCTGTCTTTTGCCAGGGTTAAAGAGACAAATTACGCTGATACAAGAGAAAGAATATGCCAGATTATAAGAAATCTTTATATCAAGTTTTCCTTTTTGAAAGACAGTGGAGTACTGGAAGAGGCAGATAAAGCATATTATGAGCGAATTCTGGCGGATAAAGTCAGCAATGCTGATCTGACAGCTGCAATTTATCAGATTTCCGGATATTTGTATCGTTACTATGGGAAAAAAGTAATCATCTTGCTGGATGAGTATGACACACCGATGCAGGAAGCATATGTGGACGGATTCTGGGATGAACTGGTGGCATTTACCAGAAGTATGTTCAATTCCGCATTTAAGACAAATCCCTGTCTGGAACGGGCCATTATGACGGGGATTACAAGAGTGAGTAAGGAGTCAATATTCTCTGATCTGAATAATCTGAAAGTAGTGACGACAACGTCTGATGAATATGCTGAATCATTTGGATTTACAGAGAAAGAGGTATTTGATGCTCTGGATGCATATGGATTGTCTGAGAAAAAGCAAGAAGTGAAACGCTGGTATGATGGTTTTATTTTTGGAAGCCATGAAGACATCTATAATCCCTGGTCTATCCTGAATTATCTGGATACTGGTAAATTAGCAACTTATTGGGCTAACACCAGTTCCAATAGTCTGGTAGGTAAACTCCTTCGGGAAGGGAACCGAAGGATTAAAGAAAAATTTGAAGCTTTGCTTCAGGGGAAGGTTGTACGAACATCCATCGATGAGCAGATTGTATACAATCAGCTTGATAACGATGAGACTGCAATCTGGAGCCTTCTCCTTGCCAGTGGTTATTTGAAGGTACTGTTTTATGACCGTGAAGAATTTCTGGAATATGGGGAAGAAGTGGAATATGAGCTGACACTTACCAACTATGAGGTGGAGCGTATGTTTTATAATATGGTGCGCGGATGGTTTCAGGATTCACGGGCAGATTATAATGATTTTGTGCAGGCCCTGCTGCTCGGTGATAAGAAAGCAATGAACGCATATATGAACCGTGTTGCGTTAAATACTTTCAGTTATTTTGATACAGGGAAACGTCCTTCAGGAGAAGAACCGGAGCGTTTTTATCATGGGTTTGTGCTTGGGCTGATTGTGGATCTTCAGAAGAAATATGTGATCACTTCCAACCGTGAAAGTGGATTTGGAAGATATGATGTGATGCTGGAGCCAAAGAATCCGCAGATGGACAACGCGATCATACTGGAATTCAAGATCCATGACCCGGATGATGAAGAAACGTTGAAAGATACTGTGCAGGAAGCCCTGGAACAGATTGAAAGAAAACAGTATGCAGCACAGCTTGTGAGCCGGGGAATCCCCCGGGAACATATCCGAAGCTATGGGTTTGCGTTTCAAGGCAAACATGTACTGATCGGATGATGAGTCTGACTGAAAGAGAAACAACTGGATTTGCATTTGAAGGAAAGAAAGTGTTCATAGCATGACGTGCACCTCGCAGCAAGTACGCCGAGGCGTACTTGAATTAAAATAATACAAACAGGGAGGAAAAGAGAAATGGCAGCAGA
>JALERM010000080.1 GCA_022764165.1 Eubacterium sp.
TGACGGCGTATATTATATAGAAGGGCTCTTTATTCCGGCCCAGATTGTGGTGACGAAGGAGCTTGAAAGCGGAAAGTATTGGAGTCTGAAGATACTTTCCAGAAACGCATTGGAGGAAGATATCCGTGGGTTTGTTGAGGATGCACAAAATCTTACCGGGCAGGGAGAGCGTGCAAACGTGGATGCGGTGCTACAGGTGAGCGTATCGGCAAACTATAAGCTATATGAAGAAATGAAAAGGAGGTATCCTGAGATGTGTGAAGCGATGAGAAGATTGATGCAAGATGAAATTGCTGATGAAGTGAGAGAAGCACAGAGAGATGGCGTGGCTCAGGGCGAGATGAAGAAAGCGAGAGAAACTGCCATTACGCTTGCCGGTATGGGAATGCCTGTGGAGAAGATTGCGGAGGCTGTGAAGGTAAGTTTGAAGATGGTTGAGGAATGGATTGCAGGAAGTGTGAGTCGGGCAAGGTAATGGAGGTACACGGTATCAGGTGGTGCACCCTGCAAGGGCTTGAAATAATACAGGTGGAAATCCTGTCAAATAAGCTGCTAACCACAGCATTTGAAGCGAGTCTTGGGTGTATGGTGGTAACATTATATGCTAAGCGTAGACAGCAAGGTAATAGGGATAGCTATAGAGCACCGAAATCCCATAACTCAGAGTGCCGACTCTGTTACCTGAGGGGAAGGCAATACACGGGTTTATCGTAATGGCGAGATTTCACGTGGCTCTGCGGTGTCGGAGAGAACTATTCATGTTACACAAGGATTATGTGTCAACTGGGGAGAACCTGTATTTTCCTTCCAGAATGTGTAAAAGGAAGGTATGCCCAACAACCAAAAGAAGAAAGGCAAAAGAAATACAGGTAGTCGGATAACTCCATATTACTGATGAGTGCGGGTAATGCCGCAGGAGGGAAGGGAGTTGCATGTGGTGATATCTTTGAGAGAAACTTATCCAATACTCAGAGATTGATATGATAAGAAAATTGATTTCAAGGAGAAAACTGACAGATACTCAGAGATTTGTCAGATGATTAGCCGCATGAAGAGCCGGATGCGGGCAAGCCGCACGTCCGGATTTCTTATTCCGAATTCGGAATAACAGAATCCGGACATGCAGCTTTCTCGCATCCGGCTCTCCGACAATTTTTGACAGAAATTTCCAGAGCCACGTAGCATCTACCATTAACTTATTTATTTGATGAAAAATGTTACGACAAGTTATTGAATTTAGGGAATATATGGAATATACTGTCGACAAAAGGGAATGTATGCTCTTAATAACGGAATAGGTTGTATTCAGAAAGAGAGGTTTTATGATGAGTAAAAGAGTTTATATTAGTGCGGATTACTCTGAAAATAACGGAGATCGTGATGTTGTTAATGAACTCCACGTATGGGGAAAAGATAATAAACATAAAGTTGATTATGTAGACACTGCTCAAGTTGTTTCTGGAAGTGTATCAGACGATAAAGATTGTCGCCCATGTGATTTGAAAAAAGAATTTAACGCACAGATTAATGCTTCTTCAGCTGTTATTTTTATAGTTGGTGACAAAACAGCTTCTCGTACAGCAGGTAGTTCCTGTAAAAGAATCAGTGACGGGGAATACTGTGATTGCACACCGTATAAGCAGAATGCAAACGGATCAAACGTTTGTAAAATAGATGGTGAAATTTCAACACCAGGACCAAATGATGATGTAGGAATGATTAATGCGTATTCTTATCTTAAGCATGAGTTTATGCAGGCTCAAAAGAAGAACAAGACGATTATTATTGTTTATAATTCATTAAATAAACAGCCTGGTTGGCTTCCTTCGTATATGAGTGAATATGAAGAAGATGCTCATCCATTCTGGAAAAAGAATGCGGCAGGAGAAAAAATCGGGGATTATCAATATATTAAGGAAGCACTAGGATATGAGTAGGCTTGATGGTTGTTGTGACAAATTAAAGGTATTGCTTAAATGTTTGTTTTCTGAGAAAAATTCTATTGCTGCAGCATGGAAGCTATCATATACAGCGATAGGTTACATTTCATCTATTTTTGCTTTTTCTGTGCTGTTGAAAGATTTAGCAGAGTTTAATAAAGCAGAGGCATTGTGTAAAAATCATTGGGTTACTCTTGTACTGATAGGTATTATAGCATCATTCATCAAAAATCATGAAAAAGTAACCTACAAAGGCATTGTGAAAGATGATGATCTGCAAATTGAGGTCAAGGTAAATGATTTGTTTTCTGTAAAGGCATCCAGCTATGTGATTCCTACCAATACATATTTCCGTACCATTATGGATGGAGATTATATCAGCCCAGAGAGTGTGCAGGGAGCATTTCAGCTTAAATATTTCAAAAAAAACACGAATGAGTTGGATAAAATGATTGCCAGAAGTCTTAAATGTCAGGGGATTGAAGGTGAAGATAATACAGATATTCATGGTACGGTGAAGAAATATCCGGTAGGAACCGTAGCCAAAGTTGATATTAAGGGGAAACATTTTTATTTTGTAGCTATTAACGATGTGAATCAATATGGGAAACCAGTAAATCAAAATTATAACAATGTTGATGTTGCATTGAAAGGTTTATTAAAAGCCATACTCATGTTTGGGCATTGTGATGATATCGCTATGCCATTGATTGGTACTGGAAGAGCAGCAATTCGTGAAGCAACATTGGAAAGTGTCATTGAGGACACTATTAATAGGTTTGTTAGTTCTCAAGATAAGATAGCTCGGAAATTGACTGTCTGTGTTAGGCCGAAGGACTACTTGGAAGACAAGTTAGATTTGGAGAGAGTTGGAAAGTACATTGATTATAAGTGTGAATTTAAGTAATGTAGATGATGTACCCGCTCATTTGACATGTCATAAATCGCCGTTCTGAACCCGCTGCAAACCACTGAAATGAGGTTGATATCAGTCAAAAATAATTGATCTGCTGAACTAAAATTGAGAAAAATACCACGGTTTAGTTCGGTATTTTTCCAATAATCCTCAGAGTATCCATCATAATCTGTCAGTATCAATACGCACAACCTCATGAAGTTCGGCAAAATAAAAAATAATACCGATTTTAATATGAGAAAAAGGATATGGTTTTGTTCGGCATAAAATATGGTTAGAGTGTTTTGAGCAGCAACAAAGGACAGGGATTAACCTGTCCTTTATACGTATAGATAGTTTACATTGCCATTTTGTGTCGTAAGCGATTAATAACCCACCGTTTAGACAATCTCCTTATTCCATGGGCGCACTCGGTGTCAGGCACGAGAAACTGGGAATAAAAAGAAGAAAAGCAAAATGAAAGTTTGCCAAAAAATTCATAAAGTCCACAGAGGTATATCCTTTGTGGACTACGTTTTTATTTATGCGAAAAATGCAGGTTTGTTGTATACATCAGACAGGTAGTATCACTGTGAACACAAATTGCTAAAGTGCCTAATGTAGATAAAATTTATTTTTACTGTATTAAAGAGAGATTCTGTGCTATAATACTAATATCTATAAGACTTTTTCTTTAGTAATGGGGAAAGGAGAAAGGATACAAATATGACAGTTGATAGAAGGGTAAGTAGTATTGAGGCTAGTTTCAAGATGGAGAATATGCAATTTGATACAGAGTGTCGTCAAAGAGTGAAGAATGTGCTTACTAAGAAGGTATCAGTTGCTGATGCAATTGCAGAGTTGAATAACAAGTATGGTGTATCCTCAAAGCGTCGTGAAAGATCAAGAGTATGATTATTTTTATGATAACGAAAAAGACAAAAAGTATTGTTATCCAGGAACAAATATATTAAAGAATAAGCTCGATATTAGAGATATTGATGTTTTGCATAAAGCGGAGAGAGATTACTCATCTGTCCGTCAGGCTGAGCTGGCAAATAAAGGTGTGACCGGAGATTTTTCATTCAATCATCTTTGTTCAATTCATAAGCAGCTATTTCAGGATGTATATACATGGGCTGGAAAGACAAGAACAGTTGATATTTCAAAGGGCACAATTTTTTGTTTGGTACAGAAAAACATAAGGTGTCAGGTTGTGCGCCCTGCAAGGGCTTGAAATAATGCAGGTGGAAATCCTGTCTGGAAAGGAAATAACCAATCCACCAGAAGTGAGTTTTGAGTTGCTGTTGGTAACAGCAGTAGCTAAGCGTAAACAACGA
>JALERM010000083.1 GCA_022764165.1 Eubacterium sp.
CTAAAGGATGATCACACGATTGGTTTTTCCTTTGACTCAGGAATCACATGCCCGTACTGTCACAAAGATGTTAAAGCAAATAAAGCTGGATATTTTTGTAACTGTGGCTTAAAGGTGTTTAATCCATGCTATGGAAAAAAGCTTAGTGAAGCGGATGTGAAAACATTGATAGAAACAGGAAAATTAGAAAAGAAGAGCGGATTTGTAAGTAAATCTGGCAAGAAATTCAGTGCTGGGCTGATTCTGGAGAACAAGGACGTAAAAATAACATACTAAAGATGGCAAATATTTTTTTTTGCCCATATTGCTTCAAAAGCTAAGCTAGAAAGAGGTGAAATAATGAACACAAATGGAATACCTGTTTGGGAAAAATATGTGCTTACTATAGAAGAAGCAGCAGAATATTTTCACATCGGTGAAAATAAAATACGAAAACTAATAACTTCCAATCCTTCAGCTAACTATTTACTTTGGATTGGTAACAGAACACTAATAAAAAGAAAAAAATTTGAAAACTTCGTGGATGAAATAGATTCTTTATAAAATTATAGAATTCATAAACTGTACATGGTATAATTAGCTATGCTATGTCACGTTCTTTTAAACAGGAGGAAAGAAAATGAGTGAAAAGAGACGTGATACTAAAGGTAGGATCCTTCACGAAGGCGAATACCAGGAAAAAGATGGAAGTTATACATATAGATTCACAGACCGTAATAAAAAGCGAAAAAAACTGACTAGTTGGCGTTTGACTGAAGCAGATGTTACTCCATCAGGTAAGAAACATAAGAAATCATTAAGAGAACAAGAGAAGGAACTTCAAGTTCTGCTTTATAAAGGAGTATATAATGACGGGACAAATGTTTGCGAACTTGTTGAGCGATATATAGAAACAAAAACATCTGTTTCTCATAATACAAGAGCTATGTATAAAACAGTTCAGAGAATGCTGGCTAATGACCCTTTCGGTCGAAAAACAATTGATAAAATCAAATTTTCTGATGCAAAACTCTTTCTCATTGGACTGCAAACAGCAGGAAGGAGTTTTAGTTCAATACATAATATACGTTCGGTATTGCGTCCGGCATTTCAAATGGCAGTGGAGGATGAACTTCTCCCTTATAATCCATTTTCATTTGAACTATCAAAAATACTAATTAATGATAGTGTTCAAAGGCAATCATTAACAAGCAAACAGGAAAGAGATTTTTTACAATTTGTAAAAAATGATCAGCATTTTTGCAAATATTACGAAGGAATCTATATTTTGTTTAAGACTGGCATAAGAATCAGCGAATTCTGTGGACTTACTATTTCTGATATTGATTTCAAAGAACACACTCTAAATATTGATCATCAGCTTCATAGAACACAAGAAGGAGTGTATATTATAGTCCCGACCAAAACAAATGCTGGTACAAGATTGTTACCGATAAAAAAAGACGTTGAAGAGTGTTTTCAATCTATTTTTGATAATCGTATTGCCCCCAAAACAGAACCTATGGTAGATGGACGAATTGGTTTTTTATACTTAGACAAAAACAATATGCCAATGATCTCAATGCATTGGGAAAAGTATTTTCAGCATATATGCCAAAAGTATAATAAGATATATAAAGTTCAAATGCCGAAAGTAACTCCTCATGTATGTAGACACACGTATTGTACAAACATGGTAAAGTCTGGTATTTCTGCAAAAACGCTTCAATACCTTATGGGACATTCAAGCATTGAGGTTACACTTAATGTGTATACACATATTGGATATTCTCATGCAAAAGAAGAAATAAACAAGTTAGAAGATGATAGTATATCAAATGCAAAAAAGGCAAGATAATAGTTTCTATATAAGCGGTTTTTATTGTAAAATAGTAATATCTATGATATTTTATGCCGTATAAAAACGTCAATATATCATAATTTGACCCAAGTATTATTTTGGGCCAGATTTTGGGACAATTAACCGAGAAGAAATAAGAAGTTATAAGAAAAAATATGAAAATCAAAATAAGCAGAATATCCAGAAAATGCCCTATTTAAAAGGATATAAGAAGATATGAGAGGTTATGTGAAGTATGCTAAAAATACTATTTATATGTCACGGCAATATCTGCCGCAGCCCCATGGCTGAATTCATTTTCAAAGACCTGGTATCCGTTCACGGTCTTTCAGAACAATTCTACATCGCATCCGCTGCCACCAGTACAGAGGAAATCTGGAATGGCATTGGCAACCCCGTCTACCCACCAGCCAAACGTGAACTGGCAAAGCACGGAATCAGCTGTGATGGCAAGAGAGCGGTGCAATTAAAGAAGCAAGATTATGATACGTATGACTATCTCATCGGGATGGATACGGCGAATATCAGAAAAATGGAACGGATGACAGGGCATAAAGGGGGCAAGATTCATTTGCTCCTTGAATTTGATGGCTCTTATGACAGTGTGGCAGACCCCTGGTACACGGATCGTTTTGATGTGACGTACCGTGATGTGGTGCGGGGATGCAGGGCATTCCTGCAGTATCTGGAGGAAAAAGGGGAAATACAGTGTCCAAAACAGTAGTTTTTACAGATAACATCACAAAGTTTCGATGAAACTATCATTTTTCGTTGACAAAAAAAGGGATAATTGGTAGAATATCATTTAAGCTGTTTGACGCATTACTAAGAGAAAGTGAAAGTGGGATGTATATATGAAACAAAGAATTTTATCCATTTTGGTGGACAATACAGCCGGTGTTCTGAGCCGGGTTTCCGGTCTTTTCAGCCGGAGAGGATATAATATTGACAGTTTGACTGTTGGCGTGACTGCTGATCCGAGATATTCCCGTATGACAGTTGTTTGCAGCGGAGATGATCAGGTTCTGGATCAGATTACCAAGCAGTTGAATAAGCTTGTTGATGTAAGACATATTAAGATTCTGGAGCCGGATGCAAGTGTTATCCGCGAACTGATACTGATTAAAGTTCGTGTCAATAAGGCTAATCGTCAGGATGTAATTTCGATTGCAGATATTTTCCGTGCAAAAGTTGTGGATGTATCTTCCGATGCTATGGTTCTGGAACTGACAGGTTCCAAGTCTAAACTGGAGGCTTTTATTTCTCTGATCAGTGATGGCAATGAGATTTTGGAACTGGCAAGAACTGGTGTATCCGGTCTGTCCAGAGGCGGAGATTACGTTCTGTTTATGTAATTACAGCGTGCTAGTGGGTTTACCCCCTAACCATATATCAGATACCAAAAAGCAGAAGAATCTGCAGGTATCAGGGGATCTGTAAAAGTAATGATCCCAATCATTTTACCAATACATAACTTTAGGAGGAGTCAGAAATGGCAAATAAGATTTATTACCAGGAAGATTGTAATCTGTCTTTACTGGAAGGAAAAACAATCGCAGTAATTGGCTATGGCAGCCAGGGACATGCACACGCTCTGAATGCAAAAGAGTCCGGATGTAATGTTATCATCGGTCTTTACGAAGGAAGCAAATCATGGGCTAAAGCAGAAGCTCAGGGATTTGAAGTATATACTGCAGCAGAAGCTGCAAAAAGAGCAGATATCATCATGATCCTGATCAATGACGAACTGCAGGCTGATATGTACAAAAAAGATATCGAGCCAAACCTGGAAGAAGGCAACATGCTGATGTTCGCTCATGGTTTCAACATTCATTTTGGATGTATCACACCTCCGAAATATGTTGATGTTACCATGATCGCACCAAAAGGACCTGGACATACTGTAAGAAGCGAATATCAGGCAGGTAAAGGTGTTCCTTGTCTGGTTGCTGTTCAGCAGGATGCTACCGGAAAAGCTCTGGACAAAGCTCTGGCATACGCTCTGGCAATCGGTGGAGCACGTGCAGGTGTTCTGGAGACAACATTCCGTACTGAAACAGAAACAGACTTGTTTGGTGAACAGGCAGTACTGTGCGGTGGTGTTTGTGCCCTGATGCAGGCTGGTTTTGAAACTCTGTGTGAAGCTGGATACGATCCAAGAAATGCTTACTTTGAATGTATCCATGAAATGAAACTGATCGTTGACCTGATCTATCAGTCCGGTTTCGAAGGAATGAGATATTCTATCTCCAATACTGCTGAATATGGTGATTACATCACAGGACCGAAGATCATTACAGAAGATACAAAGAAAGCGATGAAGAAAATTCTGTCCGATATCCAGGATGGTACATTTGCAAAAGAATTCCTTCTGGATATGTCTCCGGCAGGCCGTCAGGTACACTTCAAAGCTATGCGTAAACTTGCTGCTGAACATCCGGCAGAAGTTGTTGGTAAAGAAGTACGTAAACTGTACAGCTGGAATGGCGAAGACAAACTGATCAACAACTAATCGAATTAGAATAAAACGAATTACCCCGGGGAAAATGTAAAAATCCCCGGGGTAATTTTTACTGGTTCATGCATCATCCTTTCTGCAGACAGATCTGATAAAAGTTCTGAATCACAGTACTTCCGGCATCTTCTTTTCTGCAGGCAAATCCAATCTGCCGGGGCTCAAAGTGCAGGGGCAGTGATACTTCCACCAGTTCTTTTTTTTGCAATTCTTCTTCGACAAATTCGCGTATTACACAGGCAACGCCCATATCAATTTTGGCAAATTCTATCAGCAGATCCATCGTGGTTACTTCCAGAATATTTGACAATTCCATACCCTGTTCGAGAAATACCCGATTCACATACTGGCGGGTGATATTTTCCTCGTCCAGCATCATAAATGTAGCCGTCTGATAAAAATCCTCATTGTCTGTGCGTTGTTTTAAGTGTTCCATATAGGATTCTGTTGCCACAAAGATGTCCTGAATATCCTGTAAAGGCGTAAAACTAAAGTTTTTAGGCATTCCCGCTTCTCCTACAAGTCCGATATCAATTTTATTTTCGTCAAGTAGTGCCAATGTCTGGTATGTAGACTGACAGGAAATTGAGATTTTGACATGAGGATTTGCCTGAATATACCTTTTCAGGAAAGGTAGAAGGATGTATTTGCACAGGGTTGTGCTGACACCAATGCGAAGCTGAGAAATTCCTAACGTCTGGCGTCTGGCAAGTGCCTCTTCTCCGGATTGAAGAGTCTGGAATGCTTCCTGCGTATGCTGATAGAGGATTTTTCCATCTGGCGTAAGAGTAACTCCCCGGGATCCTCTCTTGAATAACTGTACATTCAGGTTCTGTTCCAGCTTGCTGATGGATTTGCTGATGGCAGGCTGGCTTATAAAAAGTTCTCTGGCAGCCTGGGAAATATTGCCATTTTTAGCGACGGTATGAAAAATGTAATAAAGAGATAAATTCTGTTCCATGAAAATACCTTCCCTTCAATCTGTAGGTATAACTAATAGTTATGATAAATATATTTAATATGTATTAGTATTATAACAGGAAATATGTTACAATAGCAAACAGAAAATCATAAGGAGGAACGAAACAATGGGAATGACAATGACTCAGAAGATTCTTGCTGCAGCTGCAGGTCTTGATAAAGTGGAAGCCGGACAGCTGATCGAAGCAAATCTGGATCTGGTGCTTGGTAATGATATTACCTCACCGGTAGCAATTCATGAAATGGATAAGATGACAGTAAATACTGTTTTTGACAAAGATAAAGTAGCTCTGGTAATGGATCATTTTATTCCGAACAAAGATATTAAGTCTGCACAGCACTGCAAATGCGTCAGGGAATTTGCATGCAAACATGATATTACCAATTATTTTGACGTAGGGGAAATGGGAATTGAGCATGCACTTTTACCGGAAAAAGGTCTGACGGTTGCTGGAGATGTGATTATCGGTGCTGACTCTCATACATGTACATATGGAGCCCTGGGAGCATTTTCTACTGGTGTGGGAAGTACTGATATGGCTGCAGGTATGGCAACAGGAAAAGCATGGTTTAAAGTACCTTCT
>JALERM010000113.1 GCA_022764165.1 Eubacterium sp.
ATAGCTTTGGGATCTTTTTCCGGTTTTGACAGGTTGATGGTAATATCAAGATCACCATATTCTGTCGGTGCTACCCATTTCATATCTTTGGCAATACGATAGCGGCGGATATAGTCGGTATCCTGACTGAATTTGTAATGAGCATCCGTCGCTTTTACCGGATCCTCTTTGTAGGTTTCCCAGAACCGTCTGATCACGTTGCTGGGACGGTCTACCATAAGGCTCATCACTTTTGTATCAAACAAATCCCGATATCCTACACTGTTTTCTTCCATCAGTCCCTGTTCATACGCATAGTCACAGATATCCGACAAAATACTTTCAAGTTCGCCAACCACACTCTGATCACTTCCGTCAAATGCAAGAATCTGTGCCAGTGCCTCATCTTCAATTGCATCCATTTTCAACAATTCCAGTACTTTATTGGTTATATAACGTTTATCCTCCTGAGCAACCAGCCCGGTAGCCAATCCATACTGCACCAATTTCACAATACTTTCCTGAATCATTTTTTATCCCGCCTTTCCTCATTTTCTTTCATCAGACAATTCAGAACTTCATGTCCGACTACAGAGCTTTTTTAAAATAACCGTACCAAACCGGTCAATGGTTCCATCATAATTACCCATCCAAACCTGATATTCACTGGTTGGAAGTTTGATTTCCACAGGTTCCCGGTTAAAATTCTGGACAAATACATATTCCGCATCTTCTGATCTTCGTGTTGTAACTTCCACGCCATTGGGAATATGCGTAATCACCCGTTCTACTCCTGCCGCGGCAGCAATCTTTCGATACAGTTCATCATAAAATCCCTGCTCAAAATCCGCACATACATAGTATGCCTGTCCCTGACCGTAATCGTTGCAGGTCAGTGCCGGCATACCGGCATAGAAATCTTCTCCATAAGTCATCAGAATCTCCGCTGAGGAAGTTTTTACCAAATCGCAGAGGTTTGTACAGCGATATGGCTTTGTCATATGAAGCGAATTACCGGATGCCGGAACAGCCACATTGCTTTCCCCGTCATACAAACCATCGATCTCCGTACTTCGAAGTCCCATCACATCCATCAGTCCATGAGGGGTGCCGCCAAGGAAACACAGGTCGGTCTCATCCACAATTCCCGACCAGTAGGTGAGAATAAATTTACCGCCATTTTCCACAAACCTGCGCACCTTTTCTTCATATCCTGCCCGGAACATGTACAGCATAGGAGCTGCAACCACTGCGTAATCATCCAGTTCCTGTTCCATATCAATCACATCTACATCCAGCCCCAGTTTACGGAACGCATAGTATGATTTTTCCACTGTTTCTTTATAATGAAGCCCAATATTTCTTGGTCCCTGAGAATCTTCCATCGCCCAGCGATTTTCCCAGTCAAACATCACCGCCACTTTAGCCTTTGTCAGACTTCCTGTAACCTCCTGCAGCTGTTCCAGGGACTCTCCCACTTCCGTGACTTCCCGGAACACTCTGGTGTCATCTCCGCCGTAATGGTCAATTACCGCACCATGGAACTTTTCCGAAGACCCCTGACTCTGACGAAGCTGGAAATACAACACACTATCTGCCCCATGGGCGATTGCCTGCATAGAAGCCGCATGAAGCATTCCCGGCTTTTTCAGTTTGTTGACAGACTGCCAGTTGGTAGCAGATGGACAGCTTTCCATTAATAAAAATGGTTTTTTCTGAATACTCCGCATGATATCATGTTGCATACCGTCATCCATTGCAGTCAGATATTCCTCTTTTTTATGCCACTGCGGATAATTATCCCAGGAGACTATATCTATAATATCAGCATATTTGTGATAATTCAATGGTTTATAGTCATACATCATATTGATCGTAGTGGGTTTGTCAGAGCCACCATCGCGGATTGCCTGAATCTCATTTTTGATGAAATCCCCGGTCTGCTCCGTCACAAAACGTCTCCAGTCAATATTCAGGCCATGGACCGCTTCTTCACCTCTGGGCGATGGAGCCTCTATCTGATCAAAACTGTTATAGATATGGCTCCAGAATGTGGTCGCCCAGGCACGGTTCAGCTTGTCAATATCCTGATAACGTTCCTTCAGCCACTGACGGAATTTTTCCTGGCAAAGCGGACAATAGCAGTCATATGGTCCTCCATATTCATTGGAAATATGCCATGCGATCACACCCGGATGGGAACCGAACTTTTCTGCCAGTTTTTTATTGATAATTCTCACTTTTTCCCGATATACCGGAGAAGTATAGCAATGATTATGTCGTCCGCCAAAAAATGCCCGGTGTCCGGACGGGTCCACACGCAGCACTTCCGGATACTTATCTGCCAGCCATTTAGGGCGGGCTCCGGATGGAGTAGCCAGAATTACAGAAATCCCGTTCTCATACAAACGGTTAATGATATTCTCCATCCATTCAAATCGGAACACTCCTTCTTCCGGTTCAAGCATAGCCCAGGAAAAGATTCCCATGGATACTTCATTTATTTTTGCTTTTTTAAAGTATTCAATATCCTTTTCCAGAATCTCCAGACTGTGAAGCCACTGTTCCGGATTATAGTCGCCGCCATGCAGCATTTTTCCAAAATTTACATTTCTCGCCATCATTCACCCTCCATTAAATTCCTTTAAATGTGAAAGTAAATTCTTTCTTCCCTTCTACATTCAGCAAATATTCCGGATGAGTCTGTGCACCCCAGCTGTCATCACCGGCAATACCCATCTGCTGAGCAGCTACACGTACCACTGTATAATGTACCTGCGGCAGTTCATAAGGATGCATTGCATTTTCCATCTCATGCGGTGTATAAGGAAGAGCTGAAAATTCCATCTGATCTCCACTGAATTTCATGCCGCGTCCTTTCCTGTCAGTAACCGTTGCCCAACGAACACCAACTTTATTGCCGCATTCCTGAGGAACCAGATATTTTGCCATATTATCTTCCACTTTGTTCTTATAAACACCCAGTTTTGCACCTTTGCAGCGATCCACATAGGTCTCTTCCGGACCCATACCATACCAGGTGACATTGTTGTAATCGGCATTGAACTTGAACATCACACCAAATTCCGGCATATCTCCCAGTTCTTTTACAGGCTCATAAGACAAAGTAGTCTGGATACTGCCGTCACCATATACCCGATAAGTCAGCTCACATTCGCTGACCGGTGTGGTCGGCATCACATAAGTAAAGGTAATTCCTGCGTATGCTTCTGTCACCTCAATCTGCGGGAACTTCATACCCGGATAATGACCGCCGGAAGGATATTTGTGAGAAAGATACATGGATGCAAGTTTCCACTGTCCGTAACGCATTGGCATCAGATTACCGCAATCATTATCAGTAGGTGCTCTCCAGAAATTTGGCTTTGGAATCATTTCAATCATTTCCACACCGCCAAACCGATAGGAAACCAGACCGCCGTTCAGATATGAGAACATTACTTCAAAGTTTTCGCCTCGAACACCAAAGTTATGTCCGGAATTGATCACTTTGAAAGGAACAGGTTTCTCTGCTTTTTCAGCAGCTGCCACCTGATAGACTCCCTGGCCGAATGCTACTTCATGACCACGTTCTGCCCATACGGTGTCCTCTTTCAGTCGGAATGATACTGTAACAGCATATTCACCCGGCAGTGTCTGCACCGGAACCGGAAGTTCATATACAGCCTCAGAAAGCGGTTCCACATGCGTTTCCAGAGCTGCTTTTTTCAGCAGTTTTCCTTCTTTTTCTAGCAATACCACACAATCAAAGGTGTCTGTATTAACAAAAAGATTTTTATTGATCACTTTCACACGGTCTTTTTCTACTTCAGCCGTGATATTCTGATAATTAAATTTCACTTCCTGCATTTTCGGGGAAGCATCTCTTTCTCCGCCATACGCAATACCATTGCCGCTGAAATTGTAATCTGTGGGACGTTCACCAAAATCTCCGCCATAAGCCTGGAATTCTTTACCGTACCGGTCTTTTTTATAAATAGACTGATCAATGTAATCCCAGATAAAGCCGCCCTGATATAACGGTTCAGTTTCTGTCAAATCGGTATATTTATGCATTGCTCCGCAGGAATTTCCCATGGCATGCGTATATTCACAGCAGATAAAAGGCTTACTTCTATCTTTTTCAAGAAATGCCTTAATATCTTCCACAGATGGATACATCTGGCTTTCCATATCACTGGTATCATTATATCGTCTGTCATGGAACAGACCTTCATAATGAACCAGACGGGTAGGATCCATTTTCCGATAAAGCTGTGACATTTCATAGATAACCTTTCCACCGAAGGACTCATTTCCACAGGACCAGATCAGAATTGCCGGGTGATTCTTATCTCTCTGGTACATGGAATTCACACGGTCAAGCATCATATCCATCCATTCCGGACGATCACAGGGAACAACGCCTGTAAAATCGCCGGTCTGCTCTGCTGAAATATCCCAGCTTCCATGACTCTCCAGATTACATTCTGCAATCATGTAAATACCATATTCATCACACAATTCATAGATACCCACTGCATCCGGATAATGACAGGTACGAATGGCATTGATATTATTTCTCTTCATTGTTACCAGGTCTTTAATTAGTTCTTCCCGGGACACATTTCTTCCGGTAACAGAGCTGAATTCATGACGGTTTACGCCTTTGAAAACAATTCGTTTTCCATTCAGGGTCATGATGTTCCCCTTCATTTCGAAACGACGGAACCCTACACGCTGAGGAATCACTTCAGCCACAACACCATCTTCATCCATTACTTCAAGAAGCAGATTGTACAGAACCGGGGATTCTGCACTCCAAAGCTCCGGATTTTCCACTTTCATTACATAGGAAGCAGTCTCTGTCAAAACTTCCTCTTTTGTCTGCAGCACCTTGCCATCCTTCGCCAATGTGATACGGATGCTGCCCGGTGCAGTTGCTTTTACATCCACGGTCAGATCTGCATGGGTATAGGTATCATCCAGCAATGTCTGAATCTTCACATCGGACACATGTACCTGAGGAATCGCATACAGATACACATCACGATAAATACCGGAGAAGCGATAAAAATCCTGATCCTCACACCAGCTGCTGCTGGTCCACTTAAATACCTGGGCAGCCAGTTTATTTTCTCCGTCTTTCAGATATGGAGTCAGTTCAAATTCTGACGGAGTGAACGTATCTTCACTATAACCTACAAAACTACCATTCAGCCATACTGCAATTCCACTTTCTGCTCCCTGGAAAGAAATGAAAATTCTTTTTCCTTCCATATATTCCGGAATTTCAAAATATTTCACATAGCTAGCTACCGGATTAAAATATTGTGGGATTTCTCCGGGTTTTACTTCTTCACGCCCCTCCCACGGATACTGTACATTGGCATACTGCGGTGCATCATAACCTTCCATCTGAATATGAGCCGGAACACGGATATCATCCCATGCTCTGCAGCAATAATCCTCCTTCTCAAATCCGGGAATGGTACTCTGATAGTTTTTTGCATAATGAAACTTCCACAGACCATTCAGGCTCATGCGGAAATCTTCCACATTCTGCTCCATTTTTTCTTTTGTTTCGTAATATCTGTGGTCGGAGTGTGCTTCCACCCGATTGTCACAGAAATAGGTGGGATCTTTTACCAGATCATAGTTAAATGTTTTCATGATGTCGTTTCCTCCTTAAAAAACAGGCGGATATTCAAAAAATATCCGCCTAGATTTACTGTCTGACAAACGCTGCCGTTCATCGGAAAGATCTTATTTAACAGCACCAGTGATACCTTCTGTAAAGCTCTTCTGGAAGCAGAAGAAAATGATTGCTGTAGGAATTGTACAAATAAATACACCAAGCATCAGCATACCATAATCTACTGTGTAACCACCCAGAAGGTTGGCAACCAGCATTGGCATGGTGATAGAATCGTTGGTCTGAAGAATTACCTTTGGCCACAGGTAGTTATTCCAGGCGTTCATAAAAGTAATAATTGTAGCTGCGGCGTATGTAGATTTCATGGTCGGTATAAACATACGGAAGAAGATACCAACCTCACTCAGACCGTCAATACGTGCCGCCTCGATAATATCATGCGGGAACGACCTGGATGCCTGCCTGAACATCATAATCATAAACGGCGTGGAAATAGACGGAAGCATAAATGCTGCCATAGTATTTACCATCTTCAGACTTGAAAACATGCGGAACATGGGGATCATGATAGCAGCAAAAGGAATCATCATAGCTGTCAGCAGAATAGAGAATACGATATCCTTTCCTTTATCATGATAAATTTCAAATCCATAACCGGCGATAGAACAAACCAGAAGACAGAGGATTGTCAGAACTGCCGCGTTCCGGAAAGAGTTCCACAGAGCACGGTACAAATCCTGCTGTGCAATCAGCGATTTGTAGTTTTCAAACAGATAAGTACCCGGAATCATTCTGCCTCGTGATACATCTACACTCTTATTTGTAGCCGCACAGAACATATAGTAAAGCGGAAATACAGAAAGCACAGATACTATTGTCAGGAATGCGTACATTCCAAATTTTTTACCTTTACTCATCGTTCGTCACCTACTTTCATCTGGAGCAATGCCAGGATTGCTACCATAATCAGGATAATAATGGACATAGCTGCCGCATAACCAAAATTCGGACTCTGTACAAAAGATGTATTGTAAATATAATGTGACATGGTCATTGTTGATTTACCAGGTCCACCATTAGTCAGGTTCAAAGACTCATCAAACAACTGCAGTGTACCATTTGTGGATGTAATCGTTGTCATCAGAATCGTCGGTTTCAAAAGCGGAACCGTAATCTTGAAGAATGTCTGCAGCGGAGAAGCACCGTCGATTTTGGCTGCTTCATATACAGAATATTCAATATTCTGCAGACCGGACAGATAGAATACCATATTGTATCCTGTCCATCTCCAAACCAGAGCGATAATAATAACCGCACGGGCTGTCCATGCATTGGCAAACCACATAACAGGATTCATTCCCAGATTACGAAGAATGGTATTTACAAATCCGTCATTTGCGAACATGGAACGGAAAATCATAGCATAGGATACCAGTGATGTTGCACACGGCAGGAAAATACAGGTACGGAATATTCCTTTAAAACGAAGATCTTTATTGTTCAGCATAGAAGCCAGTGCCAGTGCAAGAACCAGCATGATCGGCACCTGAACAATCAGATAAAAGAATGTATTAAATAATGTCTCCTTAAAAGTAGGATCTTTTAAAATACGTGCATAGTTAGAAAATCCTCCGAATTTCAGGTTCACGCCCAGACCTGTCTGTAAAGACAGAATAAATGCCTGAATCATCGGATAAAAACTGCACCAGCAGATCAGTGCTACTGCAGGGGTCAGGAATATCCATCCTGTAAGGTTGTGCTTTTTCTCCAGGGTCATCCCGTTTTTCTTCTGGCCACTCATAAACACATTTCCCTCCTTCTTTTCATATAAGAGAGGGTCTGTCTGCTGCCTTTTCAGCAGCAACAGACCCTCTCAATTATTGTTTCACTTCATTCAATCAAATAGCGCAGTATTATGCACCCATACTGAATTCAAGAGTTTCCTGTGCTGTCTGCAGAGCAGAATCCACATCAACACCCTGCTGGGTAATCTGAGAAAGAGCAGCACCTACAGCATCACGGGCATCATAGTAGAATGGTCCTGTTACGTTGGAAGGAGTCTTGGTAGCAAAATCAACGATCTTAGCATATACAGTGTCTCCACCGAAGAAATCAGAAGGTTCGTTATAAGCTTCAGATTCACCTGCCGGTGCCCATGTAGCCAGAGCGCCGTTTACGATAATCTGATCATAGAACTCATTGCTTCCTGCAAATGTAGAATTCAGGAAATCTACAGCCAAATCAACGTTCTTGCAGTTTGCAGAGATAGCCCATGAAGATCCACCGTTGTTGGAGTAGTTAGCAGCGTTTGGAGCTTTATCAAGTTTCGGCATATTGGTCATAGCCCATTTACCGGACTGGTCTTCAGCCAGTTTAAGAGAAGCCATAATCCAGCATCCGTTCAGAGCACTTGCAGCTGTTCCGCTGTTCAGAGAAGAAATATACTGATCCCAGTCAGTTACTTCTACCAGAGTGCCATCTTTAACCATCTGTGCATAAACCTCAATTGCTTCTTTCAATGCATCATTTCCTACGATATTAGCACTGCCATCTTCAGTAAACAGAGAAGCCCCACAGGACTGCAGCATCATCATGATCAGGTCAGGAGAACCAGCCTGTCCGGTCAGCATCGGAGTTTTTGTCTTTTCCAGAACAACTTTTGCTTTTTCCATATATTCGGACCATGTAAGATCTGTAAAGTCATCAACGGTAAATCCAGCCTGTTCCAGAATATCTGTACGAACACAGTTGATAACAGCACCGTTATCAAACGGAACACCGTAGTTCTTTCCATCCAGTGTGGAGTACGCTACTTTTGCTGCAGAGAACTGAGAGAAATCAATTCCACTGTCTGTCAGATCTGTAAATACGTCCGGATAGAATGTGGTGTACTTCTGGAAAGAGTTATCCTGCATCAGGAAAATATCCGGCAGAGTACTCAGATCGTTTGCCTGAACTGCAGTTGTAATCTTGGACTCGATATCATCAGACTGAATCTCGCCGATCTCAATTTTGAATCCTTCATGATCCTTTGCATAAATCTCAGCAGCTTTGTTCATTGCGAAAATGTTGAAGTTTGGATCCCATGTCCATACAGTCAGAGTATTGTCGCCGCCGCTTCCTTCTGTGACTGCTGCTCCGTCATCCTTCTTCTCTTCTGTTGCTGCTCCGTCATCTTTAGCTGCTCCGTCATCCTTTGCGTCACTTCCACTGGAACCGCAGGCTGCCATTGAAAGAACCATAGTAGATGCCAACAATACGGAAATTACCTTTCTTTTCATGTTACATACCCTCCTAAATTGTATATTTTGTCCACTCATAACATAAATCTCATCACAACGCCTTGTTGATTTTTGGTGATTATGTACAATTTTATGTCTCCTGTGAACAAATGTATATGTATTATACCAACACCTTGTCTTTTTTTGTTTGCATATTCAACTATCATTTATGCATATTCAACCATTATAAAAGGAGGAATGGCATTTTCACCATCCCTCCTGGGCTTTTATATCATATTCTAACAATTTTCGCTCATAATGTTCCGGATTTTTCCGCCATTGTTGTGGCGAAATGCTCATAAACCTCTGAAAGTTTCTGTTGAAAGTTGACAGTGTGGCAAACCCGGTTCTGGACGCAATACTGCTCACAGAGTCATTGCTCTTCCTAAGCTGTTCACAGGCAGCACGAATCCTTACCCAGTTAATATATTCCACAGGTGTCATATGCATACATTCCTGAAACACCCGCCGGAAATGAGTCTCACTGATATGGCATATTTTTGCCAGTTCTTCGATTCGAATGGGATGACTGTAGAATTCACTGATGTAATCCAGGGCCTGTGAAATCACGCTGCTGTTGGGAGCTTTCGGATCCTGCTCCTGTTTTTCTATTTTCCGAATCTCTTTGCATGCAGCGTTATCCCGGGCAATCTCAATCAGAAGTGCCAGAATATGACCTTTTACTTCCTCCAGATAAAATTCTTTCCTCTCACGCATTGTCTCCAGAACCTGATGAATCAGAGCAGCCATTGCCGGCCGCTCCGATTCTTTGTAAAAACAGGCCC
Organism: Eubacterium sp.; assembly: GCA_022764165.1. Classification (GTDB taxonomy): domain Bacteria; phylum Bacillota; class Clostridia; order Lachnospirales; family Lachnospiraceae; genus Oliverpabstia. The sequence continues at coordinate 9,702 of JALERM010000113.1, forward strand.
GTTGATTTACTCTCTGAACCAAACGTTCCTTCATATGCACATTATCTTTGTAAATCTGAGACAGAAAGCCCTCTACATCAATAAAAAGATATTCCCAATGGCAAATGTTATCTCCGATAGAATTCGTTGTATGAAGAAAATTAGCCGGAATAACAGAAAACATCTCCCCATGATAATGAAGATCTTTATCTTCCAGGGTCAATGCACCATTCCCCTGATAACAATATCCGATTTCCAGATAATTATGAAAATGGAGATAATCAATTCCTCTTCCGTAATTCTGATACCATTTTTCTCCCAGCAAAGCCAACACCGGACTTCCCACCGGCATTTCATAATATCGGTATTCTATCTTTGTTTTTTTCTTTCTGCCCATTCAGATACCACCTGATTCTACATAGATTTTCTGTCTGCAATCTCTGCCATTTTTGCATCATTCAGACGTGTATCGCCATGTACACGGCTGTAGGAAAGATATCCGTTCATTCGGTCAATTTTTGTGAGGTTGCGGGAACCACAAACCGGGCAGACATCCATCTCCAGTTCCTGATGACCACAGTCATCACAATAAGCCAGGGAAAGATTGACTCCCTCATAATAACCAAGCTCCATTGCCCTGCGGATCAGTGCTTTAATTGCATGGATATTATAATCGATCGGATAACGAACGTACTGAATCTTACCACCGTTGCAAAGTTCCCAGAATCTTCCTTCCAGATCCTGTTTCTGAATCGGTGAGATATCCTCAGAAACATGACAGTGGAAACTATTGCTCACATACGGTCTGTCAGACACACCGCGAACGATTCCATACATTTTCCGGAACTGTTCTACCTGAAGTCCGCACAGACTTTCTGCCGGAGTTCCATAAATCGCATATAAAATACCATCTTCTTTTTTATAAACAGCGATTTTCTCATTAATATAGCGAAGCACTTCCAGTGCAAATTCACCATCTTCTGCAATGGATTTGCCATTATACAGTTCCTGCAGCTCATTCAGTGCCGTAATACCAAACGATGCAGTCATCGGTTTCAGCAGCGGGCGAATCTTGTCATGAGGTTTCAGGTGTCCGCCATAGAAACCTCCTTCACAATATGCCAGCGGGTTGGTAGAAGCCCGCATCTCTCCCAGATAATCATAAGTTCTCTTATGCAGACCGCGGATCATCTCCAGATAAAAGTCCAGAACCTCATAAAAATCTCTGTTTTCTGAACGGGATTTGGCCAGAATCATCGGCAGATGAAGACTGACCGCACCAATATTGAAACGTCCCACAAAAACAGGCACATCTTTGTCATCAGCGGGCTCCATACCGCCTCTCTCATACCACGGGCTCAGGAATGCACGGCATCCCATGGGGCTGATAACCTTTCCATACTTTTTGTACATACTGGAAATATAGCCCTCTCCGCTCATGGACAGCCAGTCCGGATACATGGTCTTGGCAGAGCAGGCAACCCCCGCCTCAAACACATCTTCCGCTTTGCATCCCGGATCATGGATATTCTTATCAAACAAAAATACGATTTTCGGGAACAGAACCGGCTTCTTATGGCCTGCTTTTCCCTGACCTTCCCGATGTACATTGAGAAGGGAAATAGCAATCATCTTCTCAAATCTTCCCGTACCCAGACCAAGTGTCACAGTCACAAATGGATAATCTCCGCGGGAAGAACCTACCGTGTTGAGTTTATACTCAATTCCCTGCCAGCCCTGATCACAGTCTCTGCAGACTTTTTCCCAGGCATAAGTCAGCGCTTTTTCTTCTCTTCCTTCCCATGACGGATCAGAATATTTGATGAATTCTTCATAATATTTGTTATAGCTTTTCTGTGCATAAGGTGCCAGAATCTTATCTACTTCCGGAACCGTAAATCCACCGTACTGCTGGGCAGCTGTGCTAAGGATGATATCGCCCATAACGTCAAATGCAGTGTCCAGAGTCTTCGGCTCATTGTACCAGACATTTCCCATCTCAAATCCATCTTTTAAAACGGATGCCACATCAAACAGACAGCAGTTCATTGTATCCAGACGGGCCGACTGATCGTGAATATAAATATATCCGTCTTTACACGCCTGCAGTTCATTGCGGTTCATAAAGAACTTACGATACAATTCTTTATTAAGTTCATTAAAAATCAGACTTCTCTTGGTTGCCACCAGGGCACTGTCTGTATTGGCATTGCTTTTATCTCCGATATAACGGATGGACTGACTCTTTGTATACACCTCATCCATCATGTGAATAAAATCAACTTTATAATTCCGATAGTCCCTGTAACTTTTCGCCACCGCCGGATTTACCTGCTCCAAAGCCCCCTCCACAATATTGTGCATATCCTGGATCATAATACCGCCTTTAAGCTTTCTGGCAAGTGCTTCCGCACGATCCGTCGCATATTTACAAATAAAATCAATCTCCTCATCGGTAAACTGATACATCACCCGACCGGCAGATTTATTCACAGCACGAACGATTTTCTCAGCATTAAATTCTTCTCTTGTGCCATCTTTTTTGATAATATATACCATATGTTGTACTCCTTGCTACTATATATAGTTTTTCTTTCCTTTTTTAATCTACATCTTGTAGGCAACAGTATAGCACGCTTTTCCTCAAAAGAAAAGAGGAATGCATATAAAAAATCTCTCTCTTTTCTATTACAATCTTGTTACTATTTTTTTATCATATCCTCTTGACATATCCTGTCGAAAGATTAATGACATTTTTTAAATCTCTTCCCTTTTCCCATCGTTCCATATTATCCAGGATCAGATCCCATATTTTTTCAAGGGTGGCCGGAAGATCATATCTGCCAGAAACATGCGGAGTTATAATCGTATGCGGAGCATCCCAGATTGGATGATCCGATGGAAGCGGCTCCGGATCCGTCACATCCAGCCCTGCACCAAATATTTCACCCGCATAAAGGGCATTGCTGAGAGCATCTGTATCTATTGCAGAACCACGCCCCACATTCAGAATCACCGCCGTCTTTTTCATCAGTTTTAATTCTTCTTTGCCGATCACTTCCCGTGTTTCTTTCCATGCCGGAAGACTCAAAGCTACCACGTCTGCCTGCGGCAGAAGTTCATGCAAATCTTCCATCGTATACTGAGATTCCACTGCATCCGGTTTCGGCTGCATGGTGCGGCGAATGCCAAACACACGACTTCCCATGGCATGCATTTTCTCCGCAAATGCAGTTCCAATGTCACCCAGACCTATCACCAGTGTCGTACTTCCCTGTACCACTATCATATGTTCCTGTTTTTCCCAGCTATGATTTTTCTGTTGCTGATAATACGTATCCAGCCGTTTCTGCAGCATGAACAGCATGGCTATCATATGTTCGGAAATAGCCATTCCATATGTCCCCGTAGCATTCGTAAGAATTGCCCCTTCCGGAAGTACCCCCGGTGTACAATACCCTTCAGTCCCTGCATTATTCAGCTGCAGCCAGCGCAGATTCGGTGAATTTTTTATCATATCAGCCGGTACATTTCCCAGAATCACATCGGCTTTCCATACCAGTTCCTTTGTCACTTCTGCAGCCGGACAGTAAATCACCTCTGCACCATGTGCTATTTCTTCCAGGCGTGTTCTTTGATCCTCTCTTGCCGGAAGAGCCACCAAAATACATTCTCTCCGATTTTCTATTTTCTGTTCCATTCGTTTTTCCCCCAATTATATCCTACTTAAAACTTACTCGTGATTCTTAGCGTATCATACTTTCCATCCCGCCGCAATCCCGCCATAATCCACTTTGTTATGATAAAAATTTAAAGTTGTATTTCAAAAGATTTCTGCTATAATAGTACCATTAGATTGATACAATACTTATTAGTCATGAGGAGGCACTATTTTATGGAACGTTTTATTATCCCTGAGAATTATCAGCCCGCTCTGAACCTGCACGATACACAGATTGGAATCAAAACAGTCAAAGACTTTTTCCAGAAAACTCTTTCTGAACGTCTGAATCTGCTTCGTGTATCCGCTCCCCTGTTTGTCAATCCGGCATCCGGATTAAATGACAATCTGAACGGTGTGGAACGTCCGGTTCAGTTCGATATCAAAGAAGTACCCGGACAGGACGCAGAAATCGTCCATTCTCTCGCCAAATGGAAAAGATATGCATTGAAAAAATATGGATTTGTTCATGGCGAAGGTCTCTACACCGATATGATCGCCATCCGCCGCGATGAAGATACTGACAACATTCATTCTATTTATGTGGATCAGTGGGATTGGGAAAAGATTATTTCCCGCGAAGAGAGAAACATGGATACTTTAAAATCCGTTGTACGCACAGTATATTCTGCACTGAAAAAGACAGAGAAATACATGGCAATTCAGTATGATTACATCGAAGAAATCCTTCCGAAGGATATCTTCTTTATTACGTCACAGGAACTGGAAGATATGTATCCGAATCTTACGCCAAAGGATCGTGAATACAAAATCGTCAAAGAAAAAGGTGCTGTATTTATTATGCAGATTGGCAAATATCTGAATTCCGGAGAAAAACACGATGGCCGTGCTCCGGACTACGATGACTGGGAACTGAACGGAGATATCATCGTCTATTACCCGGTTCTTGATATCGCTCTGGAACTTTCTTCTATGGGTATCCGTGTAGACGCAGAATCGCTGAAAAAACAGCTGGCTGTCTGTGGATGTGAAGAACGTGCCGAACTGGACTTCCAGAAAGCAATCCTGAACGAGCAGCTTCCATTCACCATTGGCGGCGGTATCGGACAGTCCCGTATCTGTATGTTCTACCTGAGAAAGGCACACATCGGAGAAGTACACAGTTCTCTCTGGCCACAGGAAACAGTCGAAAAAGCAGCAGCAAACGGAATCCCTTTGCTTTAAAATTAATTGCCCCGGGGAGTTTTACATTTTCCCCGGGGCAATTAGTTTTAAAATTCGCCATCGAACACAACTTCAGCCGGTCCTGTCATATACACCAGATTTTCTTTTCTATCCCAACGGATTTTCAGGTCACCGCCCAGCAATTTTACGGTTACTTCCTCCTCTGTCAATCCATTTAATATGGAAGCAACCGCCACGGCGCAGGCACCGGTTCCACAGGCAAGGGTTTCACCCGAACCACGCTCCCAGACACGCATTTCTACTGTATGAGAATCCAGAACTTTCACAAACTCTGTATTAACCCGATCCGGAAATATCTCGTGATTTTCAAATTGGGGACCTATTTTCTCAATTTCCAGTCCTTTTACATCGTCAATATAGGTAACTGCATGAGGATTTCCCATAGACACTGCAGTGATATGATATTCTTTACCGTCTACAATAACAGGTTCATTAATCACCCGCTCTTTTGAAGAAACTACCGGAATTCTGGACGCCTCCAGAATCGGAGCTCCCATATTAACCCGAATCTGGACGGCTTTTCCATTTTCAATCGTCAGATCAAGGTACTTGATACCACTTTTTGTATTCACCGTAATCGATGTTTTATCTGTCAGACCATAGTCATATACATATTTAGCAACACAGCGGATGCCGTTGCCGCACATAGCCCCCTGGGAGCCATCTGCATTATACATCTCCATCTCAAAATCTGCCACATCCGATGGTTTAATCAAAATCAGACCATCCGCACCAATTCCAAAGTGACGGTCACTGACTTTTATAGAAAGCTCAGAGGGATTTTCTATCTTTTCCTGAAAACAATTCACATATACATAATCATTACCCAGCCCCTGCATCTTCGTAAACTTCATACGCATTCCTTCTTTCTGGTTTTTCATCATTATACCATCTTTCGCACATCTGTAAAGAGGGAGGGTGACTGGGTGACGGGTGACTGGGGGACGGGTTCATAGACACTGTTCGTGTCTATGAACCCGTCCCCCAGTCACCCGTCACCCAGTCACTCTGTCACTCTGTCACATCCGAATCACACGTATATGTTCCGGATTTTCATAATCTTTTTCATATCCATTGTCATGGTAGTACTCATAAACTGCCTCGCCATTGTCAATATAGGAAATATACTGCAGATTTTCAAAGTCCACATCTTCCACACACTGACCGCCTGAAGACATGGGAATCAGATGATTCGGCCGTACAAATACAACAACGTCTGTAAGGCTTATATTTACATAATGGTGTCCGGCTTCCAGAATCTCTTCTTCTGTTGTTCCATCCACCTTGAATCTCACCATTTTCATTTTTTCCGGAAGGTATACATATCTTCCCTCTGCATTCTGTTCATAAACAGGTGCAATCATCAGTCCATCACCCAGAAGTAGCTGATCTTCTACGTTTACCGCATGAGAATCCTGCGGATAATCAAATGCCAGCGGACGGAACATCATTTCATCCCTCAGTACGGCTTTCATATATTCACTGTACAGATAAGGCAAAAAACGATAACGAAGTCCGATAATATGACGGAAACCATCCATATTTTCAAAACGATATACTTCCTGTACACGAGTCCCCATAGCTGAATGATTTCTCATCAACGGTGTAAATATTCCAAGTGCCAGCCAGCGAAGAACCAGATCCTCTGTAGTATCTGAACCAAATCCTCCCAGATCTGCCCCGGTATAAATAAAGCCGCACATATTCAGAGAAGGCATCATCTTCAGGTTCAGCAGAATATGTGACCACCAGGACTTATTGTCACCCTGCCAGATTCCGCCATAGCGATGCATACCCACATAAGAAGAACGTGAAAACATCAGAATACGTTTATCCGGTTCCAGACGTTCAAATGCCTCTCCCGCCGCACGGGTCATATTGTAGCCGAACAGATTGTGTACACGGTCATGACGAACTTTCTCACCATTGATGTTATGATAAAACATCTTGTAGTCTTCTACATTATTGGACAAACCAGAAACCAGCCCTGTAAATTCCCAGAAACGATTCAAATCCAGGTTTTTCCCTTTAAATGTATCCAATTTCTCCAATACATCTTTCAGACGATCTTCCGTGTAAAAAATCGCCGGCTCATTCATGTCATTCCAGAAACCTTCCACTCCCTGATCCAGCAGGAATTTATACTGATCACCAAACCAGTCTCTGGCTTCTTTATTCAGCATATCCGGAAACAATGCTTTCCCCGGCCATACGGCAGCAACAAAAGGAGTACCATCCTCTTTTTTGCAGAAATACCCTTTCTCCAGACCTTCTTCATAAACAGGATAACCTTCCTCCTGTTTTACTCCGGCATCAATGATCGGAACCAGATGAATGTTCTGCTCTTTCATTTCTTTATTAAATTCAGCAAAATCAGGAAATGTTTCATCATTCAGCGTAAAATCCTTGTACCGTTCCATATAATCAATATCCAGATACACGCTGTCCAGCGGAATTCCCAGTTCCCTGTGTTTTTTCACCACATCACGAACCTCATCTGCAGTCATATAACTCCAGCGGCTCTGTCCATAACCGAAAGCCCACAAAGGTGCAATATAACTTCTTCCAATCAATCCACGGAACTGCTTCACAATATCCTTTACATCTTCACCCTCGATCACGTACACATCCAGATTCCAGTCGGATGCCGTGATTTTCAGTTCACTGTGCCGGGTATATCCCACATCAAAAGTTAAAATGCCCGGATAATCCACAAATACTCCGAACTGTACTTTTCCATCTACTACAATAAAATTGTGTGCTCCATATAGAGAACGGCGATCCTCCAGATGATTGGGATCATCACTGCATTTGCTCTCATAAATCCAGCCTCTTTTATTGATACCTCTCACATTTTCACCCAGACCATACACCCGGTCACTCTCCTCCATAGAAAAAGAAAAGGACATCTTTTCCTCATCCACGGTAAAATACGGAATTGTCCCCTCCTGGCACTGGGGTTTCTCCATAATAGCTTCTGTTTCCATTACTTTTCCATATACATATCTGCGAATCATAACTGCCTCCTGCGTTATCTTACTATTACTGTTTTTTATATTATAAAAGATAAAATAAAGGTTTGTCTTACGATATTTTATCAGATTTGTATACTATTCTGACTTCTATATTATAGTTGGAGTACCCGAATGAGCATCATCCATGCCAGACCATAATAAGTGACAACCGCTACCAGGTCATTGACCTTTACATCCTTTGTGCAGGTAAAAAAGAGCATAAAAATACCATTGTCACCTGCTAACTTTTTTGCGTATATTTACACAAAAATATGTAGTTTGCACAGGACAATGGTATACATCTTTCCGGTCAGAAAACAGACGGTGCAATGCAGGCGAAACCCTGCATCTTATTATTTCTTAGCCAGATAATCCTGAATGGATTTCAGAACAACGTCTGCATCAAGTCCGTGAACCATACATGCCTCTTCCAGAGACTCATTGATAGAAGACGGACAACCGATACAATGCATTCCGGACTGCATCAGGATATAAGCGATACCCTGATCATACTCCAGCATCTGTCCCATAGTTGTTTCTTTCGTAATCTGCATGATAATGCTCCTTTCCAGTAAATTTACAAACAATGACACCTGACGGCATCACAAAGTTCATACTTACATAAGTATACTCACATGATATGATACCACTTTTAGTCCACAATATACAATCCCCAAATCACAAAAAAGTATACTTTTTGTTACAGTTCAGCCGACCACTATCCCGCGAGGTGTTGACTTGCATTTGCAAGTCAATCCCGAGACATACGGGCGCCAGGATGCATTTCATGCATCCTGTGTGCATGCTTTTGTTGCTATGAAGCCTGAGGGGCTGAATAGTAACTACTTTTTTGTTTCCGTCCTTCTTCAAACGAAATAAAATCCCCCGATTGATTTTTGGGGATTTTGCAGATATACTAGTGTAGACAGGTAATTACGTACAAACTGGAGGAGGAAAAAGGAAATGGATCACAAGTTAAAGAAACTGGCTGCATATTATAAGCCTTATCTGGGATTGTTCTGGGCAGATATGTTTTTTGCGATGCTGGGAGCAGCAGTGACGCTGGTGATTCCGCTTTTGGTGCGGTATATCACCGGAACTGTGGTGGAATTACCGGTACAGGAAGCTACGAAAATTATTATACGGATTGGCATTGTGATGGTGGCTATGGTTGCCCTGGAATGTTTCTGTAATTATTTTATAACGTACTATGGTCATGTGATGGGAGCAAAGATTGAGCATGATATGCGAAATGAGATTTTTGGACACTATCAGAAGCTTTCTTTTGCATTTTATGATAATCAGAAAGTGGGGCATCTGCTCTCCCGTATAACCAGTGACCTTTTTGATATTACAGAGCTTTTGCATCATGGACCGGAGGATGTGGTGATTTCTACCATCAAGTTGGTTGGTGCATTTATCATTTTGCTGGCGGTCAATGGGAAACTGGCATTAGTGGCCATAGCTATTGTGGCGGTGATGCTCGTTTATGCTATTTCTTTGAATAAGAAGATGAAAAGTGCTTTTAAGGAGAACAGGGCAAGGATTGCCGATATCAACAGCCAGATTGAGGACAGCCTGTCCGGTATCCGGGTGGTAAAATCTTTCAGCAATGAAGAGACGGAAATGGATAAATTTAAAGTCGGCAATGCCCGGTTTGTGGATTCTAAGAAAAAAAGCTACCGGTATATGGCTATTTTTCATTCCGGAATGGGTGCATTTTCCACGTTGATTACAGTGGGTTCTCTGATTATGGGAGCGTATCTGATGACAGCCGGTGAGTTGACAGCGGCGGATCTGGTGACATTTCTGTTGTACATCAGCAATTTTACGGAGCCGGTAAAGAAGCTGGTCAATTTTACAGAGCAGTTCCAGAATGGATACAGTGGATATGAAAGATTTCTGGAAATTGTGAGTATTGCACCGGATATTGAGGATGCACCGGATGCGGTGAGTATGGATAAAGCAGAAGGAAATATTTCCTTTGACCATGTGACCTTCCATTATGAAGAAAATAAAGAAAATGTTCTGTCCAATGTGAATCTGCAGGTGAATCAGGGTGAATATGTGGCTCTTGTGGGCAGCAGCGGTGCGGGAAAAACGACTCTCTGTTCTTTAATTCCAAGATTCTACGATGTGACGGATGGAAGTGTAAGACTGGATGGAATTGATATTCGTAAACTGAAACTAAAGGATCTGAGGAGACAAATTGGTATTGTGCAGCAGGATGTGTATCTGTTTGCCGGCACGGTTATGGAAAATATTCGTTACGGAAAACCGGAGGCTACGGACGAGGAAGTTGTGATGGCGGCAAGAGCTGCCAATGCCCATGAATTTATTATGAATCTGCCCCATGGATATGATACCGATATCGGTCAGCGGGGAGTAAAGCTTTCCGGAGGTCAGAAACAGAGACTTTCCATTGCCCGGGTATTTTTGAAAAATCCACCGGTATTGATTTTTGATGAGGCTACTTCCGCACTGGATAATGAGAGCGAAAAAATCGTACAGCATTCGTTGGAGAATCTGGCTAAAAACAGAACCACATTTGTGATTGCCCATAGGCTTTCTACCATTCGAAATGCACAGAGAATTCTTGTGCTGACGGAAAATGGAATCGAGGAAGAAGGAACTCATGATGAGCTGCTGAAAAAGGGTGGAATCTATGCAGGATTGTATGAAATGCAGTTTCGGCAATAAAGACTGTTGAGATTATTATGATTTGGTTGACTTCATACAGTATCATTCGTATAATAAATACTATTCAAGCGAGTTTTAACATGATGTGAAATGAAATGTCGAAGAAACGAGGAGATTTTATGAAGAAATGGGAAGAAAATGTCCGCAAAGTTGTTCCCTATACACCAGGGGAGCAGCCGAAGGAACAGAATCTGATTAAGTTAAATACCAATGAAAATCCATATCCGCCTTCACCGAAGGTGGCACAGGCTCTGCAGGAGATGACGATTGACTGTATGCGTCTGTATCCGGATCCGTCAGCGCATTTGCTGGTCAGTGCGATTGCAGATTTTTATGGATTAAAAGAAGAGCAGGTCTTTGTGGGCGTAGGATCCGATGATGTGCTGGCTATGGTATTCATGACATTTTTTAATTCAAAGAAGCCGATTTTATTTCCGGACATCACATATTCGTTCTATGATGTCTGGGCTGATATGCTTCGGATTCCCTATGAGACAGTGCCGCTTCGGGAAGATTTTACGATCTGTGCCAAAGATTATTGCCGGGAGAATGGAGGAATTATTTTCCCCAATCCCAATGCGCCTACCGGTGTAGAATTACCACTTGCTGAGATTGAAGCAATCATTCAGGCAAATCCTGATGTGATCGTGGTTGTGGATGAAGCTTATGTAGATTTTGGAGCGGAAAGTGCGTTGCCGCTGATTGAGAAGTATGATAATGTTCTGGTAGTACAGACATTTTCCAAGTCCAGAGGAATGGCAGGTATGCGGATCGGGTATGCGATGGCAAACCCGGTGTTGATCAAGTATCTGAATGATGTAAAATATTCTTTTAATTCCTATACCATGGACCAGACTACGATTGCCCTGGGAAAAGCGGCAGTGGAAGATCGTGCATATCTGGAAGAAACTGTGCATAAAGTGGTGGAGACAAGAGAATGGACGAAAAGGGAACTGTCCCGGTTGGGATTTGTTTTTGGAGATTCCAAAGCGAACTTTATCTTTGCTGCCCATAAAACATGCCCGGCAGCGGAACTGTTTGCAGCTCTCCGGAAAGCTAACATTATTGTACGTTATTTCAATAAACCGAGAATTGATAATTATCTTCGTATTACCATCGGAACACAGAAAGAGATGGAAGCATTTGTCGCATTTGTAGAAAAGTATTTGAGTGAAAGATAGGAGAAGAATGTATGGAATCACTGGTAACCTGGTTTACTGCTCATCTGGGAGCTTATATTTCTGAACAGGCAGTAGTTTTTATTATTTCCCTGATGCCGCTTCTGGAGCTGAGGGGAGGTCTTCTGGCAGGATCTTTGCTGAAAGTGCCGGTAGCTCAGGCAATCCCCCTCAGCATTATCGGAAATATTCTTCCCATTCCATTTATTTTGCTTTTCATCCGTCAGATTTTTAAGTGGATGAAGAAAATCAAAATTTTCCGTGGCCTTGTTGAGAGACTGGAAGCAAAGGCCATGGGAAAAAGTGACAGAATCCGAAAATATGAATTCTGGGGTCTGATGTGCTTTGTGGGTATTCCCCTTCCGGGAACCGGTGCGTGGACAGGAGCCCTGATTGCATCATTGTTGGGAATCGATATTAAGAAATCATCTCTGGCAATCCTGTGCGGAATTGCCATGGCAACTGTTATTATGTACTTTGTGTCATATGTACTGGTTGGAAATATTGTAAGTTGATAAGACGAGGGAAATCGAATGAACAGAAAAATTACAGTTGCACTTGCCGGTCTCGGCAACAGAGGCAAAGATACATATGCCAAGGCAGCCAAAGCGTACCCGGATAAAATGGAAATTGTGGCAATTGCGGATGTTAATCCCAGGAAAGTGGCAATGGTGGCTGAAGAGTACCATATTCCCAAAGAAAGATGTTATACAAGTGCAGAAGAAATGCTGCAGGAAGACAAACTGGCAGACGTGATGTTTATCACCACTCAGGACAGACAGCATGTCAGACATGCAATTCCGGCACTGAAAAAGGGCTATCACCTTCTTTTAGAAAAACCTGTTTCACCGGATTTGGATGAATGCCGTGAAATTGTAAAAGTGGCAAGAGAATGCGACAGAAAAGTGGTAGTATGTCATGTGCTGCGCTATACACCGGTTTTTAGAAAAGTAAAAGAAATTCTGGATTCGGGAGTGATTGGTGAAATTGTCTCCATCAATGCTTCGGAAAATGTCGGATGGTTTCATATGGCACACAGTTTTGTGCGGGGAAACTGGAGAAATTCAGACCTTTCCAGTCCTATGATTCTTCAAAAATGCTGTCATGATATGGATCTGTATCTGTGGCTTGCCAATAAAAAATGCAAATCATTGTCTTCTTTTGGAAGTACATACTTATTTAAGAAAGAAAATGCACCGGAAGGATGCACGGTAAGGTGTCTGGATGGATGCAAAGTAAAAGCAGAATGTCCCTATGATGCAGAGGCAATTTATCTGGATAATGAGAGAATCGGTGCAAGAAATGGCAATACAGGATGGCCTTTGAATGTTCTTACAGAAGTACCTTCAGAGGAGAGTATAGAAGAGGCTTTGAAAACAGGTCCCTACGGAAGATGTGTATATCATTGTGACAACAATGTGGTAGATCATCAGGTGGTTAATCTGAATATGACAGATGGTTCCACCATGAGCTTTTCCATGAATGGACATACAGCAGATTTTGCAAGACATGCACAGTTCTGCGGTACAAAAGGGGAAGTGAAAGTCACGATGGGATCGTGGGAACTGGAAGACGATTTCATTGAGACAATGGTTTATGGTTCAAAACTGCAAACAGAGCTGATTCATGCCGGAGATCTGTCTGATAATTTCTCCGGTCATGGCGGGGGAGATATTGTTATGGTGGAAGAATTTTTGGATATCCTTCTTGGAAATCGGGAAGAAAGTCCTTCCATTACATCTCTGGAACGCTCCATGGAAAGCCATTACTGTGCATTGGCTGCAGAACAGTCCCGACTGAATGGCGGTGCAGTCATTGCATTGGATGATATAAGGGAATAAAAGAGAGTGTCCAAGAGATTTACACCTTGGACACTATCTTTTCGTTTGAGAGATTGTCAGGTATCTGCTTTCCTGAGGCATCCATATGATAGTTTTCTTTGTAAATCAATTCCGACACAGGAACCAGCTGATAACCTTTTTCTTTCAGTTTCTTTATTAATGTATCCAATGCCTCTGCTGTATACTTTGCACCGTTGTGCATCAGGATGATGGAACCGTTTCCCAGATCTTTACTTTCTATGACTCTGTTAATAATATCTTCCACGCCATAATCTTTCCAGTCCAGGCTGTCAACATTCCACTGGATGGGATAATAGCCGCTGCTGTATGCCGTTCGGATGACTGTATTATTATAATCTCCATAAGGAGGCCGAAACAGATTCATTTCATAGCCGGTCAGTGATTTCACTTTCTCATGAGGTTTCACAATTTCCTGTCGTGATTCTTCTGGAGAAAGCTGACTCATTTGTTTGTGATTTTCGCTGTGATTTCCCAGATCGTGACCTGATTCCAGTATCTTTTTTACATCCTCCGGATATTTTTCAATCCATTCGCCAGTGGCAAAAAAAGTTGCCTTTACCTGGTTTTCCTGAAGAATTTTCAGAATCTTTTCAGTATCTTCATTTCCCCATGCTGCATCAAAAGTAATTGAAATCTTCGGCTGTTCTGTCTGTACAGAATATATGGGGAGTTCCCGACCATGGACGCTGCTGCTGGCAGCCGCCGCTTTCAGTCCCACATCCTGCCAGTAAAGCACAGACAAGGCTGTCATCAAAACAAAAGCGAGAGCAATAGCTGTATATGTACCATATTTTTTCATGAAAACTCCGAGAGAAATCTTTCTATAATATATTCAATTCCAGAACAAAACATACTGAAAGGTTGACGAAATAGATACTTTGTGGTACTCAGCTAATAGGCTGAGTTGTTACCAAAACAACAAAAATCATACTTTACATTGTTATTAGATAGCAAAAGTATGCCACATACCCAACCAGCATCATCACTCCGCCCATCCTCTTTAATTTGTGTTCCCGGCATACGCACAGCCATAACAGCAGTCCTGCGCCCCCCGCAATCAGGGTATCTATCACAAATCCACTCTCAAAAACCACAGGCGTAATCAATGCTGTGGTTCCCACCACAAACAGAATGTTGAATATATTACTGCCCACAATGTTTCCGATGGCAATATCCGCTTTTCCTTTGAGAGCTGCAGAGACCGAAGTAAACAGTTCCGGCAGAGATGTTCCCAGAGCTACGATGGTGAGACCGATAAATCTTTCACTCATCCCCACTGCCTTTGCAATCGCTGTGGCAGCATCAACTGTGACATCACTGCCCCAAACCACAAATACCAGTCCCAGTACCGTATACAGCAATAATTTCCACAAAGGTTTCTTTTCCGTTTCCTCTTCGACCTGTCTGTTTTTTTTCGCCATGTAAAACAGATATCCCAGATAAAGAAGGAATGCTGCCCAAAGTATTACCCCTTCCCAGAATACGATTTCATTTCCAGAAAATCCGAGAACCAAAAGTAACAGTGTAATCACCAACATATACGGGATTTCTATTCTGACTGTTGATCGGGCAACCGCCACGCTCACAATTACTGATGTAATTCCCAGAATTACCAGCACATTCAGAATATTACTCCCTACCACATTTCCAATGGTAATCGCCGCATTTCCTTTCAGAGCCGCCGTAATACTTACCGCCGCCTCCGGTGCACTGGTTCCCATTGCCACGATGGTCAGACCAATGACCAGCTGTGGGATTCCAAACTTTTCTGCTATTCCGGCGGCACCTTCCACAAAGGCATCTGCGCCCTTCACCAGCATCACAAATCCGACTGCCAACAACAATAACTGCAACAAAATTTCCATCTTTTCCTACCTCCGAATGATATTTTATCTTCTGTGCAAAAAAAGCAAACGAAAAACGAGACTTTATCGCACAGAAACTGTACGATAAAAGTCTCGTTCTTATTTCAGTATGTATTCCGGCCTTTCGGCGTGATGACGTGATACATAACATCTTACGATGCGAACTACTCCCTGATATCGGTATTATTCTATCAAGTCACTTTCCTGATGTCAACCCATCAGCCCAAAATCAGTCAACCTTAGATTCCAGCCAGTTTAAGCAGATCCGGCACTTTGGACTCCCATCCCAATGCCATAATATGTACACCCTGACAATACGGCTTACATTCTTTGATGATACGTGCAGCAATCTCTACACCTGTGATTCCTGCTTTGGTCTTTTCTTTGTCTGCTTTCAGCTCTTCAATCATCTCATCCGGTACATGAATACCTGCCACATTATTATTCATGAACTTAGCCATACCTGCAGACTTCGGAATAATAATTCCTACCTGAACCGGTTTGCCGAACTGTTTTGCTTTTTCCATAAATTTTATGAATTTTTCCGGCTCAAAAACTGCCTGTGTCTGGAAATAATCTGCACCAGCCATTACCTTGCGCTCCATTTTTGCAAGCTGAGCATCAATGGAATCGCTGCACGGTGATACAACTGCACCTTTAGCAAATTTAGGAGGCTCACCAACCAATGGATTTCCACCCAGGTCCACACCGGATTCCAGCTGTTTTACTGTATGAATCAGAGAAACAGAATCCAGGTCAAAGACTGGTTTTGCCTGTGGATGATCACCCATCTTGGTATGATCACCTGTCAGAAGCAGCAGGTTCTCAATTCCTAACATAGCTGCACTCAGAAGATCGGACTGAAGTGCGATACGGTTTCTGTCACGGCAGGTCAGCTGGTAAATAGGTGTCAGCCCTTCATCTTTCAGAACTTTACAGGTAGCAAGAGAACCAAGACGCATAACAGATGACTGATTATCTGTTACATTAACCGCTGTAATACCGCTCAAATAAGTCTTCGCTTCTTCCACAACATGTTCAATATGAATTCCTTTCGGCGGTCCTACTTCCGCTGAAACTACAAATTCACCACGTTCAAATAACTCAGTAATTTTCATTCTTCATTGCTCCAATCATTATAAATTTAAACAACTTCCCTCTATTTAGCAACTTCATCATCTGTTGCGTAATTACGTACCTGTACCGGACATTTCAGTACATCCAGGCGTCCGATCTGTGCAAGACGTCTGTAGATACGTTCCCAGCCACATTCCATATCTCCATCTACTTCACATTTGCCATCCTTAGAACCTCCGCACTGTCCATTAACCAGACTCTTGGAGCAGGCAGTAATCGGGCAGATTCCACCGGTTAAGTTCAGATAGCATTCACCACACTGATCACAATCATATTCCAGAGGAGTCACTCCCTGGAATCCCGGTACCGGATATGTATCACAGGCTGCACATACTTTTTTATGTTCCAGATATTCAGAAATTGTCTGTACACCGACACCACAGGAATATACCAGTACCACATCGGCGGCTTCAATTTCACCCATATGTTTTTCGAGACGAAGTTTCATATTTTCCGGATTACAGATGTAATCTGTTGTAATGATTCCGGTCACATTTCCGCCTGCAGCCAATTCCTTCTGAAATTCTGCGGCTTCTTTTTCCGGAAAACGGACTTCTTTGCATCCAAGGCAGTTGATGATAAAAACTTTTTTCCCTTCTGCCAGTGATACGATAGTTTCCTTCGCTTTTAATTGGGTAATTAACATATCACTTCATCCCCCTTACTGCATTCTTTCCGGCTTTAATCTTGGTAACTAACGGAATCTTGGAAGAACAGATGTACTCACAGCATCTGCACTCAACACAGTCCATAACATTCTTGTCTTTCATACCCTGCCAGTTTTCTTCATCCGCATATTTTGCGAAATACAGAGGTGAAAGTTCCATCGGACAGACATCCACACAACGTCCGCACTTGATACATGGCTGTTCTGCAGTCTGATCCGTATCAATAGCAATGATACCATTGGAGCCTTTCATCATCGGTACATTCAGATCGGAAAGAGCAAATCCCATCATAGGTCCACCCATCTTGATCAGAACATCATCATCCGTTGTACCGCCGCAGTAGTCGATCAGTTCTTTTACGCTGGTACCGATTTTTATTATGTAGTTGCCAGGATTCTTAATCTTCTCACCGGTTACTGTTGCAACACGTTCAATCAATGGCATACCTGTCTGAATCGCATCGGAAATTGCTTTTACTGTACTGATATTATCTACGATAACACCAACATCTGCGGGCAGTCCTCCACGCGGTACCTGTCTTCCCATCACACGTTTAATGAGAGTTTTTTCAGCACCCTGCGGATATTTTGTTTTAGCTACTACTACTTCAATATTATCCAGGTCAGCAACTTTAGCCTGCATCAGCTCAATGGCATCCGGCTTATTATCCTCAATTACAATAAGACCTTTTTCAGCACCTGTTGTCTTAAGGATTGCTTTCAGTCCGTAAATAATATCATCCGCAAACTCCAGAAGTACTCTGTGGTCTGCAGTCAGAAGAGGTTCACACTCACAGCCATTCAGCAGAATCGTATCAACCGGTTTTGCAGGTTTCAGTTTAACACATGTCGGGAAACCGGCACCACCCATACCAACGATTCCTGCTTCACGGACAATATTGATGATCTCATCCGGTGTAAGGCTGTCCAGATCTTTATTCGGCTTAACAGATTCGTGCAGGGTATCTTTTCCATCCGATTCAATCACTACAGCCATAACTTCACTGCCTCTTGTGGCATGCATACGCGGTTCAACGGCCACAACAGTACCACTGACACTGGAGTGAACCGGTGCACTGATAAAGCCTGCCGCCTCACCAATCTTCTGTCCGACTTTTACAGTATCACCAACCTGTACGATTGGATTAGCCGGAGCACCCAGATGCTGAGACATGGAAATAACAAGGGTCTTCGGTTCCGGGAATCTCTCCAGTGCAATATGTTCACTGTACTCTTTGCGCTCTGATGGATGAACACCACCATAGTAGCCAGCCAGTCTTTCCTCACGGATAGACTTCACATAATCCTGAATAACTTTATGATTTGTCCTTGAATAATCACGTATCTGAATTGGCTGATTTAAAAATTCTTCCAGACGTCCCTGTTTTTCCAATCTTCTGTAAATCTTCTCCCAGGCACAATCTTTATCTCCGTCCACTTCGCATTTTCCATTCTTTGCACCGCCGCACTGTCCATTGACAAGACTCTTGGAGCAGTCAACGATCGGACAGATTCCACCTGTGATATTCAAATAACACTGTGCACAGGCGTCACAGCTTTTCTTTGTCAGTGCCATACCATGATGACCTGTATAATTCAGAGAATTGCTGGCTGCATATACAGGTTTTCCAGCCAGATCCGCAACGGTCTGAATTCCTAATCCACAGGAGATTACAATAATATTTTCCGTGCCTTCCGGAATCATATCCTGCAAATCTTTCCCGGTATGATTTTTGTTACACAAAAAATCAACTCTGGCACTTCCCGTGAGGGTTTTTCCCAGACTGGACGCAAGCTGTTCAAACTCGCCGCAATCCGGTTCATCAATAGTTTCAAATTCCTTGAAGCATTTGTTACAGGCAATAACAAACAGATGATCCTTATCAGCCAGCAGGGACTCCAGTTCGTCGGCCTTTTTCAACTTATACTTAGTATAGTTTTCCAATTGCTCACCTTCCTTACGAAATTCATTTTATACCTTATAATCATTTGTTTTTCTTCTTTTAAACCTGCACGATAAAGGAAAAACAAACAACTTAAGTCTACGTATAATTACGCTTATAAGTATAGCATACTTTACCTGTATTATCCAGATGAAAGTTCTCATCAAATCCATTTTCCATGAGGATTATTGTTAGTGTTCACTCAGCGACCGCAGCACTGCTTATACTTTTTCCCGCTTCCACAGGGACAGGGATCGTTTCGCCCTATTTTTTTATTCCCGCGCACGTATGGAACCTCATTGCTGCCATCATATACTAGACGTCCTGTACTGGCTATTTTTTCTTCCGGATATTTTTCAAAATAAAATCCGCCATCACACTCTTCGCTCATCCGCACATAGTCTTTGAGAAGACGGCTTTTGATATATTCCAGATTGTCATTTTTTCTGAGTTTCTGTGCAAATTCCTTTATTCCGGCATAATATTCCTGGTATTCATTCTCAATAATATCAAGCTGCGGCAGAATCTCTTCTCTCTCTTTCAACATACAAAGCTGAATATCGGTCATCCCATATTTTCTCAACTTTGCATCTTTATTTGGAGTCAAAAACACCTCCGCTCCTACTTGCAGCGTATGACTGATCCGCTCATCCTTTTTAATCTGCTGCAGAAGGATTTCTACTCTGCAGTAGTCCAGCACTTCTTTTACATCGGAAGGAACTTTTGCATTGCTGAACATGGACACAAGCTCATTTAGTTTCTCTTTTTCTTCTGCCCTGAAGCTATCATTAAAATGCAATACCATCATTAAGCATGTGGCAATTTCCCTTGGAAAGTCTTTCATCATAGACGGATGTTGTCTCAGGAATGCTGCCATTTTATCCAGAATCTCTGCCAGATGATTTCCTTTTCCTCTGCTGTTCAATGTTACCAATCCGATAAATGCTTCCAGAATTTCCTGCTGATTTTCTCCGGTAACTTTCTGACAGCCATCTATCATTTCCAACAGGATACGGATACCTGTTTCATACTGACCATAGTCATTACACAGCATGGAATACATTAATATAAAATCAGTATCCCGACAGCCGAGATTATACGCCCGGTCAAATGCATCATACGCCTTTCTTGTAAATCCTCTTTCCGAATAAGATACAGCCAGTTCTCTCCAGAACCATTTGTTCTCCGGGTCTTTTTTGACAAGAAGTTCTGCACTTTTTACCGCTTTTCCTGTATTACCGGCCTTTCTTTGTGCCTGAACCATCTGGTACAAAAATACTGTCTCGTTCGGGAAAAGTCTATAAGCTTCCTCGCAGGCATCCCGATACAAAATTTCATCTCCGCTCTTCTGATACTGAAAAATCTTTGCCAACATTCTTTTTGCAAATGGTTCGGCAGGCTCCGGAAAAGAAGGCCCTGTCTCTTCAGGATTTTCCTGCAGCTTCTCATAAGCCTCCCGAATTCTGCGAAACTTCTCCGGATCCTTTTCCGGTGTAAACTTTCGAACCAGCTTGAAATAAGCCCTTTTAATATCTTTGGGAGAGGCTCCCGGTTCCAGTTCCAGCTCCCTGTAATATTGATCCTTCATCTATTGTTATCCTTCTTTACTCTTCTAATAATTCTATCAAAGCTTCTTCTTCTATTCTTGCACGTTCCAGTTCACCCGTAATCAAAGCTTTCTTAAGCTGATAAATAGTCTCATCCAAATCTTCCGCCAGAGGATCATTTCCTGCTTCCATATCCCTGAGCAGCCGCTCAGCCCTTCGAATCACGGCCCGGAAATCTTTTGCCCTCGCCGCATCTTTCCATGCACTCACGTCAATTCTTGAAGAATCGGCCTGCTGCATCATATTGATTGCAATAGACGCCTGTTCTCCTGTACTCACAATCTGTGCCTGAACCTCAAGCATTCCATTAAGATTATAAGAAAACTCCACGCGGATTCTCTCTTCACCTGCTTCACGGGGAGGAATTCCGGAAATTGTGAACCGTCCCAGCAGATGATTATGGGTAGCAATGGACGATTCCCCCTGATAAACTTCAATATCAGCTTTCGTCTGCCCATCATAATTTGTAAAATACATTTCGCTGCGTGTAACCGGAATTGTTACATTTCTCGGAATCACAACACTCATCCTGTCATTGGTATATCCATCCGTCACCCGAACCCCCAGTGTATAAGGATTGACATCCGTAACTACAAGACTATCCTCACTGCCAATCAATCCTTCCGTAATTGCAGCCTGAATGGCTGCACCCTCTGCGACAGCAAAGTCAGGATTAACGGAAAGAGAAGGTTCGATTCCCAGATATTCCTGAATATCACGGGCAATCATAGGAACTCTGGTAGATCCTCCCACCAGAATTACCTTATCGATTTCTGAAACCGTAATACCGCTGTCACCCAATACCACATCAATAGGCTGGTGGGTTCTTTCCACCAGTGGTGCGATCAGCTGCTCAAACTGTTCCACAGTGATTGTCTTATCAAAAGCAAGCGGTCTTCCCTTTTTTTCTACAAGGAAAGGAATAGAAATATGGCAGGAAGGCTCCCGGCTCAGCTGTTTTTTACACTTCTCAGCCTCCTCCTTCAGTCTCGCCATAGCAAAAGAGTTCTTACGCAGATTGACATGATTCTCTTTCTCAAATTCTTCCACCATCCACGTAATCAGACATTCATCAAAATCCTTGCCTCCAAGCTGATTGTCACCGCTGCTGGCTTTTACTTCCAGCACTCCGTCAAACATCTCCAGAAGAGTTACATCAAAAGTGCCCCCGCCCAGATCATACACAAGAACATAACTTTCTTCATCCATATGATCCAGACCGTAACTCAGTGCTGCCGCCGTTGGTTCATTTAGAATACGTTCTACTTCAAGTCCTGCCATTCTGCCGGCAGTCACAGTAGCTTTTCTCTGGATATCGTCAAAATATGCCGGAACGGAAACAACCGCCCGCTTCACCTCTTCACCCAGATAATCGGATACATATTCTTTTACATATTCCAGCAGCCTGGCCGAAAGTTCAACCGGTGTATAGACAGATGAACCCAGAGAAACAGTCTCATCAGAACCTATTTTCCTTTTCACTTCAATTGCAGTTCTCTCCGGAGCCAATAGATACTGTGCCCTGGCCCTCTCCCCGATAACAAACTTTCCTTCTTCGTCAAGACCTACAACAGATGGGGTAATAATCTCATTTTCGAAATTTTTAATCATTACCGGTTTACCATTCCTATATACTGCTGCCTCTGTTGTAGATGTACCCAGATCAATTCCTACTATAATTCCCATATTATCCTCTTTTCTTTGTATTCCCGGTGTTTTTTCTGTTTATCGTTCTATACACCGGAACGCCTTCACCTGTGCTTTTTTCTTTACCCTGCCCCGGTAGACATAACCCGGACGATAAACTTCAGCAATCGTCTTATTTTTCTGAATATCTGTAGTTTCCACCACTTCCACAACCTCATGAAGTGCATAATCCACCGGAATTCCTGATTCCTCTACCGGACTGATGCCACACAGACACATTTGTGCTTTTACATTCTGACTCATCAGCTGCATCTGCCTCTGCCAGTCATTTCCCATAGTAGAAGCCAGACGGTGCATGGCCCACAGTTCCTCCTGATATACCTCAAAAAGCTTCAAAAACTTCTCTTCTGTCTCACACAGACTGCACATCTGATCCCTGATTTGGCTCTCATCAGACTGTCTTTCCGACCACTCATCCAAAAGATCCTCCAGTGACATATCATGACGCTTCAATGTTTTTTCAAAATCATTCATCTGCTGCTGCATCTGCTCCACCTTATGCAGACTTGCGTCATAAAGTTTCGAAGAGTTATCTATCTTCTCCCCGAGCTGTTTCAGAAGTTCACTGGTTTCTCCTTCCTCTTTCTTCTTTTTTCCGAACAACATATGACATTCTCTCCAATTTATCAAACTTATGTAATTCTTTACTATCCGTCCAGTCGGTTGATCCCGTCAGAACTTTTAACAGTGTTAGTTTACCATGAATGCATAAAACATTCAATGTTTTAGAATAGCAGAACAATTCTAATTCTTCCGATACCCGGCTATTTTTTTCATACAAATCCAGTAATTCCGCTCTCGGGTATACCGGGAATCTTTTATCCTCTGTTCCAAATCTTCACACACTCTCATCCAGTCGGAACGCACACAGCCAATCTCCAGGCAGCGGATGACTTCTCTTCTTTTTTCCTCCTGTATCCGCAAATCACCAAAAGAAACCTCATCGAGAACTTTCTGTGCAATCTGATCATACACCGGATGACAAAAACGTCTGCCTTCTCCTATATATTCCAACTCAAAGGAAAATCTGCTTTTTTCACCTGGCAGAAAGCAATTTTCCTCCACATTGTCTGCAATGTGCAGATAATAAAGAGAGGCACATTCTTTCGACTTCTGATTTCTGAGAATCCGACCCAGACGCTGTACCTTCTGTCTCTGTGCCGAAGTTCCTGAAAGGATAATTCCGATTTCCGCATCCGGCAGGTCAATTCCCTCATCGACAGCTTTGCACGCAATCAGGATACGCAATGTACCTTCCCGGAAACGCTCTATCGTATTTTTATTGGCCTGCTCTCCCATCTCCGAATGATATCTGCCCACACGTCCGGGATACTCCTTTTCCAGAAGCCAGTACAACTGCTCTGCCTGACTGATTCTTTCTCCAAAAATGATAACCTTACGTGCGATTCCCAGCCTTCGCATCAATTCACAGACACAGTCACACCGGGCTGACGCCAGACATACCAGGCTTTTCCTTTTATACGCCAGCTTCAGATAAAGAACCGCTGCTTCTGCGTCTCTCCCCTTTGTCTCCCCTGCTATTTTTCGTATAAGATCAAAACCTTCTTTCCTGTTCATATATCTCAGTTCCGGATAAACCTTCTGAAGTTTCTGATATAAAATCAGCATCCGATCAGAAAGCTCATCGTACTCCGCTCTCTCTTCATCCTGGAATTCCAGAGAAATATGGTATGCATCATAAGGACATACCGTACGGAATGCAGAAGCCTGTTTCATTCCATAACTGTAAATGACCTTTCCCAGCACAGATATCAGATAATCCCGCTCCTCTCCATAAGGCAGCGTGGCAGTAAGTCCCAGCGAAAAGAATTTTCCCTTATATGGTTCAGCATATGGAAGAAACTCAAAGATCAGACGATTCTGTTCACTCCCATAATGATGGCATTCATCCGCAATCAAAAGCACGCTTTCACCATTTTTCAATTCTGCCAGAATTTCTCTTGCAAGCTCATACCGTGCCGAGTTAACCACATAAATCATATATCTTCGGTCCATAGGATCCCGATAGCCGCCTCCGCGCAGACCGATGCTGCTGACCTCGCTCTCTGCATGAAAATTCTCTTTTCCCGCTGCTTTCAGATACTCCCGCAAAATCCTGTTCCACTGCCGCATCAATCCTCCGGTGGGAACCACTACCTTAATCCGAAGATTGTCCGGCAGTTCCTTTTGCAGCTGCCTGACTGCTTCCAGTGCCAGCCTGGTTTTTCCTGAACCCGTGACAGCCTGTACGATTCCTCTTCTCCCATTGGTCTTCCACCGTACCAAACACTCTTCCTGCCACTGATAAAGTTCCTGCTTCATATTGACCCTCCTGAGTTTCCAATGCGATCATATACTAAATACTAACACAATTCCGTCTTTTTTTAAATAAAATCATTGAAACGCCCCATCATTTCCTATATAATTTTTTTAGTATCGATTTTTGTCGCATATCGTAGTACAACACTCCACTACTGGAGAATATTTTAAGGAAAGAAGAAGAATTTATGAATTACGAAAATCTGTATCAGGCACTGCAGCCTCAGGAAAAATCAATAAAAGACAGTCTGGCATCACTCCAGAAGTTATACAAAACCATCAGCAAAGAGACCGAAAACGGTGATCTGAAAAATCTCATCAAGGATCTGAATACCATGCTTGAAAATACAGCTGCACTTTCAGAGATTTTAAAGGAAGCAGCAGATACCGCTTCCTCCTTTGACGCTGCATCTTATTTTGAAAGCGGTGATTTTGCAGAACAGATGCTGGCTATTTGTCGGGAAAAAAATGTGGATGTCCGCGGCGACTCACCCATCTATGAAATGTTTCCCTACCGTGTAAAGCTGGACATGGATAATCAGGATATCTATCTGGACCGTAAAAAAGTTCAGTGTATGCGTCCGCAAAGCTTCGTTGATCTGGTTAAAAGCGGACAGGATAAGCTTAACAAAGCTTCTTTTAACGCTCAGACTTTTGCCGGAGAACTGGCAGATGCCTACGATATGGCTGTTCTGAAGCTTAAAAAGCAGCCTGGCTCTGACCTGTACCTTACCAGCCTGTACAAAATCCTTGCTCCTATGAGCCGTTTTCGAAAAGATTACGACCAGCAGAGTTTTGCCTTTGACCTGTCCAGGCTGTATTCTTCCGGCATCGACGAAACTAAAAACGGAAGAAAATTCCAGTTTGGTCCCAGCCGCCTGAATAATAAGGCCATCCGTATTCTGGATCAAAACGGTCAGGAAGTCTTTCTTGCCACTATCCGCTTTTTTGAATAAGAGGTAAAAACACTATGATATCTGAAAATACTCCATCTGTTTCCCTGCCCACCGGTCCGTACAGCAATCCTTCTTCCTTCGGTCTGACCTGTGGCATACAGTTTCTTACCGATTTCTGGCGGGAAAAATATCTGCAGGAATACATCCGCAGCGGCGGCAGTAAAATCAAATTTGTCACAGGACGAC
This sequence comes from Eubacterium sp., assembly GCA_022764165.1. Classification (GTDB taxonomy): domain Bacteria; phylum Bacillota; class Clostridia; order Lachnospirales; family Lachnospiraceae; genus Oliverpabstia. The sequence continues at coordinate 35,749 of JALERM010000113.1, forward strand.
CCGGAAGCGGAAAAACACATTTTCTTCATCTGGCAGGTTCCATTGCCAGAGAGGAAAATTACAAAACTGTCAGTTTTTCTGCCAGAGAAATCTGGATGCATGATTTCCGGGAAATCTATCTGGAAATCTTCCGTCAGTGTGACATTATGGAATGCCTTGTACATGTCAGCCATTATCTGATTCAGGAAATGGGCTTCGATTATCAGGACATTCCCGAAGGAATGCGTTTCATCGATTACCTTTCTCAGAATGGAATGGGTGACGCCCTGACCCGTCGGGAAATCCGTTCCCAGCTAAAAACAATTTTTCTGGATAATCCTATGCTGGATAACAATTTTGCTCTGGCATGCAGCATGCTTACCGGAAGCATACTCGGTTATCCCATTCTGGAAGAACAGAACAAGGAACTTCTTCTGGCATGGCTGGAAGGCGACCGGACTGTCAAACTGTCACAGCTTCGCTCCCTTGGTTTTTATCCCAGCCGGATCACCCGATACAATGCCAGACATATGCTTCGCTCCCTGGCAGAAGTCATTCGAATGGGCGGTTATTCCGGTCTTTTTGTTGCCATCGATGATCTGGAGATTCTGACCAGCCGTTCCAGCCTGGAACCGGTTCACTATACCAAAATGAAACGGGAAGATACCTATGAAAGCATCCGTCAGCTGATTGATGATATTGACAGCATGAAAAATATCATGTTTGTCTACGCCTTTGACCGTGAACTGATCGATAATGAAAATGCGGGGCTGAAATCCTACCAGGCACTGTGGATGAGAATACAGAATGAAATCGTAGGCGAACATTTTAATCGTTTTTCCGATATGGTGGATCTGGATCGCCTGGCTGCTCAGGAATATACGCCTGAAGTTATTATTGCTATCTCTCAAAGTCTTGCCAGTCTCCCTGAGGGTGTCCGGATTGCCCCATTGAATCTTGAAAAAGCCGAAGCTGTTTTGCGCCGTGCCCACACAGGTGCCGTTGGCATTCCCAGACTTATTCAACTTGCCATGCAGGAGGTAGACACAAATGTATGATTTTGAAGCAAGACATATTATAGAAGCACTGCGTTCCGGAATCCCGTCGAGAGCTGTTGGACAATATTTTTCTGAAGCACGCCCAAAGATCATGAAAGAAGTTTCTGACCGTCTTGACCAGGTCCGTGACCATGGTAAATCCTCGGGCATGATTATCAGCGGCAAATACGGCGAAGGGAAAACCCATCTTCTGAATACCGTTTTTAATCTGGCTCATTCTAATAACATGGTGGTTTCCTACCTCTCTCTGAGTAAAGAAACTCCCATGGACAAACTGTATCTGGTTTACCAGAAGATTATTCAGAATACCTATCTTCCCATGCGCCGTCAGCCCGGCTTTATGCAGGAACTGGAGAAAATATCCGCAGGCAGTCCCCTTGCCAGTGAAATGCTGCTCTATGCAGCCAAACAGCTGGAGACAGACAAGCTGTATTACCTTTTCCGTTCCTACCTGAATACAGAAGATTCCGATGAAAAATTTCTCCTTCAAGCTGATCTGGAGGGTGACTTCATTGCCAATGCTCCGTTGAAAAAAATCTATCGGCGCATTTTCAATCAGCCGGTGAAATACAATACGAATTTTACCAAAACCCGCCATTGCAGTGACTATTTTGCTTTTATGAGTCATCTATTTATCCAGATGGGTTATCAGGGCTGGGTCATCCTCATTGATGAAACAGAACTGATGGGACGGCTTGGAAAGAAGGCCCGGCTCAATGCCTACCGGAACATGGCACGTTTTCTTCTTCCGGAACGCTGCCTGGAATCCACCTTTACCATGTTCGCCCTCAGTGCCTCCTACAACGAAGATGTCATCGAAGGGAAACATGAATATGAAAATCTGGCAGCCATTTATCCCGAAGAACAGGAACCTGCCAGAACCGTACTGAATCTTCTGTCGAATGCCCCTCAGCTTCTGCCTCTCACTAAAGCTGAAATCAATGAAATCCTGTGCAAAATACAGGACTTTCACGGAAAAGCTTATGACTGGACTCCTGATATATCAGTAGATTCACTGACAGAGGCCACCCAGTACGGCGGATATCTCCTGCGCACCAAAATCCGTGCAGCGATAGAATTTCTGGATCAGCTTTATCAATATGGAAAAGCCGGGAATACTTCTGTAAATGAACTGGGAAAAGAAACCTTTGACGAAGATGTGCCTTCACTGGAGGATTTACAATAAGATTCACCTATTATCTAAAAAAATCAGGGAGATGATACATAAATGGAAAAATTAATTGTTCTCGGCACAGGAAACGCTCAGGCTGTACACTGCTATAACACCTGTTTTGCCATGAAAAATGGAGAAGAATACTTTCTGACCGATGCCGGCGGAGGAAATGGCATTCTTCTCGCCCTGGAAAAGCAGAAGATTCCTCTGGAAAAAATACATCATGTTTTTGTCAGCCATGCACATAATGACCATATTCTTGGCATGGTCTGGATCATCCGCATGATTGCTACCAGCATGAACAAGTCAAAATATGAAGGCAATCTGCATATTTACTGCCATTATGAATTAGTAGAAACCATCAAGACACTTTCTCGTCTGACTATCGGAAAGAAATTTACTGATCATTTTGATTCCCGTATTCTGTTTCATGTGGTGGAAAACGGTTCTCAAAAAGAAATTCTCGGTGATCAGTTCACATTTTTTGATATTGGTTCCACAAAAGAAAAACAATTTGGCTACCAAATCCGCATGAACAATGGCGTTTTGCTTGCCTTCCCCGGAGATGAGCCTTACCGGGAATCTTTACTTCCCTATGTGCAGGGAGCTGACTGGCTGCTCCATGAAGCTTTTTGTCTTTATGACCAGCGTGATATTTTTAAACCATATGAGAAGCACCATAGTACCGTTATGGATGCCTGTAAGCTCGCAGAAGGACTGAATATCCCAAATCTTGTCCTCTGGCATACCGAAGACAAAGATCTTACACACAGAAAGCAGAAATATACTGCGGAAGGACACAGGTATTATCACGGTAATCTTCTGGTGCCGGATGACGGAGAGATTATTTCCTATTAAATCATTCTTATAATTTTCATAAACATCCATGCGGGACGTGACTAGTACAGCATTGCATTATTTTTTTAGCAATATTTATCTAGCGTAAGTTTACAAGTTATTTAGGGTTCCAGCCCTAACCCTTAAATAACTTGTAAACTTACGCTAGCAATCTCTTTTTCATATTCATTTCTCCTACATCCAACCATGATTTATATTTCTTCATCAGGAGACTGTCCATCATGTTCTCTGCGGCTGAATCTGATCATTTTCAAATTCCATAGATGCTTTTAACCAGTTGTCACTGTCAAGATACATTACGATACCGTTCTGGTCATAGCGAACCTTCGTGTCAAAATCAGTTTTTACAACAAATGAAAAAACTGTTCCCCTGTTTCCAGCTGAAGAACTGGTGCATTATCATTTCTGAAATGATAATAGGTTCTTTGCCAAAGATCTGTATGTGGTTCTGTAATTATTTCCACCTTATCCTCGGTAACCTCATATTGTTTTGGTTCTCTGATCCATTTCATTTCTTTTGCATTTACCTTCATCTTTTTGCCCCTTGTATTTATAATTCTTTATTTTCTACTGCAATCTGAAACATACCTTCAATCAGATATTCAGTGAAACCAGGAACCATTTTGAACACTGGCATATATTTTTCCGGAATGCTCCTCCTGCAGTAATCCTTCACCTCAGACAAAATCCTGTTATTAATCAGATCTCCAGAAAAAACAATTTCATTTGGATTTTGAAATGCTATGATAGCACCTACAATCCTTGATATGATATCAAAGCACTTACCTTCCACCATCATATCCGGTACTTCATCCGGATTAATTCCAAAAGGCATAAATCCTGCAAGAGTAATAACCTCGTTCACCTGCTGCTTTTTTCTCCCATATCCATAAGCCATACAATGCATGTCGTTTTCCATTGATACTATCAATTTGAAATGTTCCTGTAGTTTTCTCTTAATATCAGCGATTTCAAGTTCCTTAATATCACAAAACTCAATCTCTGCCCCGTCGATAACACCAGGAATCCCCAACACAATCTGTTTCATGCTGCTGCAATCAGAGATTAATCCATCAATCACTGAAATAACGTTCTCACAATCAATAGTTTCACAAACTGTACATTCTTTTCTTATGATATTTCCTGTTGCTGATACTATATTTCTGAGTGGTCCAAACATACTGACAGTTTATCCAGACTCCAAGTTATATCAAGAAATACAAAACGGAAACCGACAGGAAGATGAAGAACTCGAAAAAATCCTAAATATTCCAACTTACTTTGCTGCAAAAGGAGCCAAAATACATTCCGGATCATAGGCCGTTTACCTAAAACCAAAGAAAAGCACCAGTTATTGCTAACCAGTGCTCATAATGGGGATTCAGTTTAATAAAGCGGAAGTTTTCGATTTGTTTCCTTTTTTATTGTATTATATACATGTAATGTGATAATCTCAATGGAGTCCTTATTTATCCTGTGCAAATCCGGCTCTCTTGTCCAATGAAATATTGTGAAATCCATTCTTTTATCCTTGTCAAATAGCTTTGGAACTACAATGTAATAACTTTTGGATCCTCTGTAAATGAATAAATCGTTGCCGTTCCATTCTCAAAGTACAATACGGTCATCAAATTATCATCCACAGAATACATACTGCTAAGCGCAGCGGTATTTTCCTCCATCATTGCAACTCTTGCCTCACGACGCAAGTCCTCTTTTACGGTTCCCTCTACACGTATCCATTTCCCCTTGTTCATACCGCAAATTTCCACTTTTCCATTCTTCAACATTTGCTGATATACCTTTTTCTGATTGTTTGTTACAATGTATAATTTCCCTTCAAACTCACATACTGCGCCAAACGGGCGGACATGAGGCTGGCCATTCTCCTCCGTTGCAAGATAAAACGTACCACAATTCTTTAAAAATTCATATACTTCTTTCATAATAATCATTTCCTTTCTGATTGATTTCATTTAATTGACTTGAATGTCGATCTCAAGTATACTGACATTATATGATCGTAAGTGCAAAATCACAAGTACGATATTTTATGATACCACTATCAGAAAGGAGACCATTATGGCAAAGAAACAATTGTTTGGATTATGTCCATATGTAACTTCTCAAAAAGTTCTGACTGGAAAATGGTCAATGTATATCTTATATATTCTATCCCAGGAAGCACCTATCCGGTTTAATGAACTGCAACGGAGGGTGCCTGTCGAAATGACACATACTACTCTGTCGAGGCAATTAAAAACTTTAGAGGAGGAGGGACTTATTCAACGCATTGAATATTCCCAGATTCCTCCAAAAGTAGAGTATTCATTGACCAGTATCGGAAAAAAATTTGAGCTTCCTTTAGGTCATCTTTTGAAAACTCCATTTTTATCTCCACAAATTCAAATCTTTCTCATATTAGAATTCTCATCAAATGTATTCAAAAATACCCTGAATAGCATCAGATACGTTAATCATTTCTGAAATTGGCAATCTATCTACTTTCTTGTAACCGCGAAGAGACATATCTAACAATGCAAGTTTTTCACATTGTATATAACCTTCACTTTCTTCTGTAGCCATCCATATATGAAGCGGACCCGAAGTAGAATTTCTAATAATTGGACATCCAATTATTTCACCACTCGTATTAAAAAAATCCTTACTAACCACCAATACGGGATGTTTTATTTTTTCAATCTTAAGAATATCTCCTTGATGTAAAATTTCCATTACCATACCTCTCTTCCGACAGGTTCACCCCAATCATATTCACCATCAAGCATTAACTTTCCATCAAACTCAGC
>JALERM010000164.1 GCA_022764165.1 Eubacterium sp.
CACTGGCAATCGGGAAAAGGGTTGGTCATTCAGCGGAAAAAATTACTTACCGGTATGCGCATCTGTTTCCGTCTGTACAGCAGGATATGGCCGACCAGTTGGATGCAGAAAATATGAATGAAGAATCAAATGATAGGGAAGGAGGAGTTGAGTATGTCAGCTAAATGTCTGGATAAACAGGGACGGTGGAGAAATAAATCGGTAGCGTTTCGGGTATCACCGGAAGAAGATGAACTTCTGGAAACGGCAGTCAGATTATCCGGTCTGACCAAACAGGATTATATTATCCGAAGATTACAGGAAAAAGAGGTTGTAGTGACAGGAAATCCGAGAGTGTATAAGGCGTTGAAGAATGAATTGGCAAAGGTTTTGAATGAACTGAAACGTTTGAAAAAGGGTGATAATGTGCCGGAGGATTTACTGGAAGTGATCCGGCTAATCACAATCACGATGAATGGCATGAAGGAAGAATAGAAAAAGCCTTTAAGTGTCGGCAAACACCTAAAGGCAGGGATTTGGTAGAATACTCACCAAAAACTATCTATGGGTATTCTATCAAAATCCCCGCTTCCTTTCAATGGGAAAATAAGGAGGAATGATGGAAACGAACAAGGTAGAGACAAAGAGAATAGAAACAAAAAGGATGGAGCCGGATCTGAAGCTGATTAACATGGAAACGGTGGAAGTAGAGCGGATTGAATGGCTGTTCTATCCGTTTATCCCTTATGGAAAGGTAACGATTATTCAGGGAGATCCCGGTGAAGGCAAGACCACTATGGTGCTTCAGATCATTGCAAAATTGACCAGAGGAGAAAAGATCCTGCCGGAGCAAGAACAGGCAACCGAGGAAAAGGCTAGAGCAGAAATGGCGGCTGATTCTGATGTGAAATTATCGGAAAGTGCAATAGAGCCGGTGAATGTCATTTATCAGACTGCAGAGGATGGACTGGGCGATACGATTAAGCCGAGGCTTCTGGCGGCTGGTGCTGACTGTTCCAGAGTGCTGGTCATTGATGACCGGGAGCAGCCACTTACTATGCTGGATATCCGGCTGGAGGAAGCTATTGTACAGACGAAAGCTCGTCTGGTGGTTTTAGACCCGATACAGGGGTTCCTTGGTGCAGAGGTGGATATGCACCGAGCAAATGAAATACGTCCGTTGATGAAACGTGTAGCGGTGCTTGCAGAGAAATATCACTGTGCAATCATTCTGATCGGTCACATGAACAAAAACAGCAACGGAAAGTCTTCCTACCGTGGCTTAGGTTCTATAGATTTTCAGGCGGCAGCCAGAAGTGTGCTGATTGTTGGGAGAATTAAGGATGAACCGGAAATCCGTGTGGTATGCCACGTGAAAAGTTCCCTTGCACCAGAAGGAAAATCAATCGCATTCCGATTAGATAAGGATACTGGATTCGAGTGGATCGGGGAATATGACATCAGCGCAGATGATCTGCTCAGTGGTGACAGCAGAGGGCAAAAAAGCCGGAAAGCGAAAGAGTTCTTGCTGGAGATATTGGATAACGGTGGTATGGCTCAGAAAAAGATTGAAGAAGAAGCTGAAAAGCGTGGGATTAAGAAGAAAACACTGCGAAATGCAAAACTGGAACTGGAGATCGATTCTGTAAAACGTGGCAATCAATGGTTCTGGATGTTGTCAGAATAAAAGGAAGATGGCAAGATGACCATTTCTTAAGAACAGGGCATCTTGCCACCTTGAAAGGAGCAAGAAATGAAGAATGTACAGATTCCACAGGAATTATTTATGAAACTGCTTCGGTATCATCTGCTTGACGATGATAGCTGTACGGAAGAAGTGAAAAACGGATTGGAGCAGAAAATGAATGCTATGGTGGAACGGGAATTATATACGAGATCCAAAACTGCCCCGACGGAGGAGGAACGGGAAAAAGCCCGGCAGGAATATCTGGACAGGCGTGGAATACCGGAGGATTTCCGTTGGTAGTTCTTTTCTGACTACGATAGGACAGGGGCGTGGTACGCTCCTGTATCGTTGGCGGACAAGGAAAAGCAGCAGATGTGAGGACGGAAGTTCTTGGAATTGCGTAAAGGGAGCCCCGTTTTAGGGCATCCTTAGCGAGTGATTTTGAGTTTAATACGATTGGAAAGGGGACTGGAAAATGAGAGAAGGAAGGCTTGGTTACAACAGCAGCAACGGAAGATATGGCATTTTGTCATCGGATTTATGGATCGATACTGGATTGCACTGTGGGGAATGCCTGGAAGTGCTGGTAGATGATAAGTGGGTGCCGACCAGAATGGAAATGAATATAGCAAGGGAATGGTATCTGGTGGGAACACCGTACTGTGGAGATCTGGAATATGTTCGGGCGAGAATACCAGAATAAATCAGTCAGACGAGTAACGCAGAAGCAATCCGACCAACGGGAGGTATAGGTCTTCGCTCCGCTTCGGTCGGTGCATAACAGACGTCCCCCGGACGTCTTGCACCCCGGCAGGGCGCAAGGGTACTTTTGATGGACGGTACGGCTGTCGAAAGTGCTTTTGCGTTACTTTTGACAAAAGTAACAAAACCGCCGTATCCGGCATTTTTATAAGCGAGGGAGGTGAGAATAGTGGAAATGAAAAGAACGATTAGCGGTATGATTGGAAAAGGTTCTATTGCCCACAATGAGAGAAAGTTTATTGCAGAAAACGTAGATGCTGCCCGTACAATCCGAAATGTGGTATTGCAGTCAGAAAATGTGAAGGACATCTATCATGAATTATTTGATGAAGCAATCGAACGGTATAACGCAAAACAGAAACGGAAAGACCGGAAAATTGAAGATTATTATGAGCACATCCGAACTGGGAAACAGGAGAAAGTTTTCCACGAAGCAATCTTCCAGATTGGAAATAAGGATGATACCGGATGTTTAAGTCGGGAAGGGCAGATTGCCAGACTGGCATTGCTTGATTTTGCAAAAGACTTTCAAAAGAGAAACCCACAGTTCCGGGTATTCGGTATATATCTGCATATGGATGAGGCGACACCACATCTTCATATTGATTTTGTGCCGTATGTAACTGGAAGTAAACGTGGGCCGGATACAAGAGTATCCATGAAACAAGCATTGGCATCCAGAGGATTTATCGGAAAGGGCAGGGAAAATACAGAATATAATCAGTGGATGGAATCGGAAAAACAAGAGCTGGCGAAGATCGCAGAAAGATATGGGATGATCTGGGAGCAAAAAGGTACACACCGGGAGCATCTGGATGTCTTAAACTTCAAAAAGGAACAGCGTGTGCAGGAAGTGGCAGCTCTGGAAGAGAAGAAAGCACAGCTGCTGAAGGAAACGGTTGCTTGCCATGAATTGGCAGGTAATCTCCATGAGGAATTGAAGCAGACTGGGGATGAACTGCAGAAAAAGAAAGCAGAGCGTGCTCAGGTTGAAAAAGCAGCGGAACAGGCGAAAGCAACTGCCGATAAATATGAGAAAAGTCTGAAAAAAGTAAAAACTATTGCAAAAGATATCCAGAAATATGCCGGTGAATTCTCGAAACCGGTTGATGAGGTACTTCCAGAGGCTGGGATGTTGGAAAGTGCCAAGAGTTACAGGGACAAAAAGGCATATCCTGTAATCAGTGAACTGAAGGAGCTGCTATATGGTTCGTACCTGAAATATATTCAAGTAAAAGAGCAGTTGGATCAGGTCGTTTATAAGTATGATAGACTGAAAAATTCCAATCATACATTAGCGGAGCAGAAACAGGAATTGATAAGTGAAAATGCAGTTCTTCGGGAAGAAAAGGAAGATTTTCGGAGGCTAAAGAGGGCAGTTGGAGAGGAACGTTCCGAATATCTCATTCAGAACGAAAAAAGCAGAGAGATGGCTGAGAAAAACAGAAGAAAAGTAAATAAGCGGTCGCATGATCGGGACGCAAGATAAGGAGGATTAACGCTATGGAAAAACATATTTACGATGATAAGAATGGTCTGGGCTATACACTGTATGGGGATTATTATCTGCCGGATCTGGAATTGCCTGAGGACGAAGAAGCACATTACGGGAAGTATGGAATACTCCGGAAAACATATCTCAAGGAGCATGGAAAACCGTACTATCAGATGTTGATGTTGGAAGGGAAGCTTAATAAACATCTGAACAGGGTAGATCGGGAAGCGCATGAGCGGATGGATATTCTGGTGGCACAGATGGCAGAAAAACAGGG
>JALERM010000135.1 GCA_022764165.1 Eubacterium sp.
TTTGTTTCAGGAGCAGAATCAAAGATTGCAGGAATTAAACAACGAGTTGCAAGAGCAGCTTCAAATCTTGCCAAGTATAGAGGAACTGTTGGAACTATTGGAGAAGAAGGATGGAGAAGTTCAGACATTGAAAGAGGAAAATCGGATGCTGAAAGACGAAAATCAGCAATGGAAAGAATTAACGGAGAAGTTGAACGACGAGAACCGGTTATTGCAGAGACAGAACGAGGAATTGCTGAACTGCAGAACCGACTAGAGAAAGCGAGGGATGTAGATGAACGATTTAAGAAGCTCAAAGCAAGACGAGCGGATGGAGGAAATGCTGGAAATGTTGGAGAGCATGGAGAAGGAACAGACACAGAAAGATTCCATCATCCAGCAGAAGGACAGCGAAATACGAACACTGCAGGGGCAACTGAACGAATCGCTGAACTTATGCGAGAAGCTGAACAGCGAGAACAAAGCCGAGAACGTACAAGCCTTAAAGAACGAATTGAAGCAAACAAAAGAATTGTTGCAGAGCGAGAAAGAGAAAAAGAAAAGAGCCGACAGCACAATAGAGGAATGTCAAGATAAACTGCGGCAGGCGGAACGGGAAAAGGAATATGCGTTAACACATCAAAAGAAAGTGGAGATACCGGTTGAAAAGCCGGTACTATACGAAAGGTGTCGGAACTGCGACCGCAGAGCATACCAGCAGGCAAAAGAACGGTATGAGCATCAAAGAAATGGACTGGAAAAGAAGTATAAGGCAAAGAGTGTCGGATTTGATGCAATGCTTGTAGTTTTATGGTGGTATGCAAGCGTGACGACAATATTTGCGGCAATTAGGTCGGAAATATTTATAGGCGATTTTACTGCATTTGTTGATACAGTATGGAATGGTATTTACCAGTCTGGTAAATGGATTGTTAATGTAGGAAATGCGTTGGCACAGGTGGGAGATAGGATCCCGAATGAGACTGTGGCAATTGTAGTACATTGGTTACTGCTTATTATTGTAATTGTTGGAACGGCAGTTGCTGTAGGTATGCTGATGGTGATTGCAGAAAAGAAAGTTACGATGGTATATCGAGAGAATTGCTGGGATGTGATTAGCGTTGGAGTAGTGGTAACAAGTATTGCTTTGGTTGTATATTTTGGGGATTGGATAAAGGATTTTGTAAAACTGAATCTTGTTGTTTTATTGTTATTGGTTCAGGCGGTATATGTCGGAATCAGAGTATATGTGAACGGTTGTAAACGAGCTAGAGGATATTCTTGATGATATGGATGCTATGATGAACCGTGTGTTTTGACGAAAGGTGGATGAAGAAAATGGAAAAATTAGAAAAGATGATTGTGGAAAATGGAATCACTTATGTATTAGGTGAGGATGATATTTATTATCCGGATTTACAATTGCCGGAAGGAACAAATTATAATATTGGTAAGTTTGGTCATATGAGATGTGAGTATTTGAAAGAGTTTAAACATGGGTATTATATGGAGCTTCTGCTCAGTGGGAATCTGAATGAATATTTGCATGAGGTTGACAAGGAATGCCATGAGATGCTGGACCAGCTTGTAGAGCAGATGAAGGATAAGCAAGGTGTGACAGAGCAACTGAAAGCGGAGAATCAGATGCTTTGGGTGGAGAAGATGAATAATATTATTTCTTGTGCGGAGGAGATTGTGGTGAGGGAGGTGGTGTATGTGTGATGGATGCGGAGCAGTTTATCTGCTCCGTGTTTTGATAAGAATGATAAAATAATTGAAGACAAGACTTTTTATAAGTATAATTAAACATGACATACAGATGACGTGTTTTGTATAGTATCATAAGAGTTGTTAAAGGAGAAATATGAAAATAGACAGACAGATTGGGATTTTGTCAATGCTGTTACAAAAAGATACGGTTACCGCACCTTATCTTGCGGAAAAGTTTGAAGTATCCCGGCGAACCATAAACAGAGACATAGAAGATTTGTGCAAAGCGGGGATTCCCATTGTAACAAAACAGGGCGTGAATGGCGGTATTTCCATTATGGAGAACTATAAACTGGATAAGACACTATTTACACAGGGAGAAATGCAGGATATTCTTGCAGGACTGCGCAGTCTGGACAGTGTGAATGGAACAAACAGGTATGGACAATTGATGGAAAAGCTGTCAGTTGGTTCATCTGATTTTATGGTGGGTAACCAGACGGTATTGATTGATCTATCCTCTTGGTATAAGGATTCGCTTGCACCTAAAATCGAATTGATACGCGCAGCAATTGATAAATGCAGAAAACTGGAATTCGTCTATTATTCTCCAAAAGGAGAGTCTGCACGTTGCATTGAGCCGTATTATCTGATTTTTCGGTGGTCAAGCTGGTATGTATGGGGATGGTGTATAAAACGTAGAGATTTTCGATTGTTCAAATTGAACCGAATGGATGAGGT
>JALERM010000001.1 GCA_022764165.1 Eubacterium sp.
TGTATGGCAGATAACGCTAAGAAAATAAATTGATATAAAATGACAAAAAGGAGGGCATTGTAGTATGGCAGGTACTTTTTGGGTGCATAGCAAAAGCTATTGCACTCTAAATATTTAGAAACTATTTTGTAACAGCTTTTGCTAATCCTAAGATTTATTTTTTAGGAGGTGCAGGATGAGCTATCCAAAAATATATGAGGTTTTACCAAAAGACATTATACTGCAAATTCAAGATTACATTGAAGGAGAAGTAATATATATTCCCAAACGCAGTGAGAATAAAAAATCTTGGGGAGATTGTACAGATACAAAAGAAATACTGTCACTCCGTAATAAAAAAATATATTATGACTATTGTGATGGCATATCTGTACAGCAACTAGCTCAGAAATATTTTTTGGCTGAAAAAAGCATTCAACGAATTATTAGATATGAAAAAAATAATAGATAAGTTCCACCCCAAATGCGTCATGTTATCATGGCGCATTTTTATTATAAAGAAAAGTTAGATTTACACTATTTTTGATATATTTTTAAAAGCACATTTAGATATTTTGGAACATCTTTAATCATAAAAGAAACGTGTAACCCTATGATAAAACAAAACTTGGTAAAATGCCACCAATTACAAAGAACGACCCTATTAATCCACATGCAATATTTGCAAAACCACCAATAAAGCCAATAGCAAGCATAAGCAAGGTAAGTGCCGCCTGAACTGGCAATAAAGCAATTTTAAGGATAAATCTTAATATCATTCCAATACCATATAATACTGTCATCATAGGTTCCCCCTTTCCTTCTCCATCTGTACTTTATAAGCAATTAATCGGAGCACATATTCCGGAGCCAGGGTGTTACCAAGTTCCCAATCCTGCAAAGTTCTATAAGGAATTCCAAGGTATTCTGCAAACTCCTTCTTATTCATTCCAGTCTGGCTTCTGATATAAGCAAAGGCGCTTGCATACATTCTCTTTTTCTGATCCGCATCGACTTTCTTTTTTTCAGTTTTCTCAACTAGAATTCCACCAGCGATACCATCAAGTTTTAAATCCATATCTGCCATAGCGCACCTCCTATGTACGGTCTCCGTATATCCTTCTACCTTTATTATATATACGGTCTCCGTATATGTCAATGCAAAAAAACACCCACAAAGCAGGTGTAATCTGCAATGCGGGCATTCCATAGGTTAATACCTATAATGCTACTTCTTACTCTTCCCAAATATCGCAGTCCTCGATATCAGCATCGATATAATCTTCACCAGCAAGCATCAGCGTTTCTCTTCCTGCATTCCAATTTTCGAGCCATGAATCATACTCATCCTGAGCATCCTGCTCCGTTTCAAAATCTTCATCAACAAGCTCTGATGAACCATCACTAAAATGAATTTCTAATTTCCATGCCATAATGAATACCTCCTTAAACAATTGAAAACAAACAATCAAAGTTGATTAAACAATCGCATTGTCGTATCTGGTCCCTTATTGCCTTTTTGAGTTTTTACTGCACTTCCAACAAACGAATTAGTCGAAACCCTTACTGTATAAAGCTTATCATCAAAAAGAGGAACCGCCTTATCATTGATTACACAACTTGCAACTTTTACGTCATCATCAATAAGATTAACTATCGTCTTTCCTGTATTTATTACGGAATCAACTAGAATAACATTTTTAGTAGTTGGTCGTTTAAACTCCCCCTGCTTTGGATCATATACTTCAAATTTGCATCCCAGCTTAAAATAAATACCCTGAGCAAAGAATATTCCACCCCTAAGTAATGCAACAACAGTTGTATCTGCTGGTTCTAAATCGATATTCTCTGCTAATAGCTCTCCAAGTCGAATATGAGCTTTTGCAAGCTCTGGTCCCGAAATTCCTGAATCCGATTTCGTAATTGCAATTAATTCTTCCACTTCTTTAGTTTTATTAAGTTCGAACAATTTCAACACCTCCTAAATCCTTTCCCTTTAAGGATCTACTAATCGTTCCGTCTTCTTTAGGGATAAGATAACCAACATCCGCTTTTTTTAGCATATAATAATCGTTCATTCCATCCCCATAGGCTATCACAGTCTTTCCGGCTTCTTGGAGCTTCTTTGTAATAAAGAATTTTGTTTCAGCCGACATTTCTATTCCAGCAAAAAAAGGAACGCCCAAATAGTCCGATATAAATCTCCATACACGCTCATGACCTGAAGTAAGTATGAAGGAATTCTTATTCAAGGCTTTACATACTTTTTCGTTTAGACCAACAGGTAATTCTTTCAAATCATCAAAACTATATGTTTTGAATTCTTCAGCCTGCCTCCAGGATTGAAATCCTGTATAAAAATTACCATCATATATATGCGTAGTATATCCGAATACTGCATGTGAACTGTCTTCTTTTGTAATCGTCTTGTCTCCGTCCAAAAGAGTTATTACTTCTGAATCTGAGCAATTTAAGATTTTTTCGGCACAATCTGCTGCTAACCGTTTGCAGCTAAAACCATTTGCAATAGCTTTTATGAATTCCACAACTTCAGTGATGTCAGTAAAATAATTATCCTTCGGATTGTCAATTACATAAAAATCTTTATTACTCTTGTGACAGTAATCACGTAGGCTTTCAATTTCATTAATTTGCCATTTTTCTATATCATAAGATAAGTATTTCTTGTTTTTATCTGATTCTCTCATTCGCTTTATAAGTACATCTGGTGAAATATAAAGGTAAAGAATAACATCGTATAGCTGTCCATCCATATCAGTAAACGCAACTTTATCACCAAATGCATAGTGACCGTCCATAATGAATGATTCTACACGTAATAGTCTTTTAGCTAACTCTTCACGAGCCATGTTTTTACCATGATCATCTTCTGAATCAAAAGTAGGACATATTTCGCGCAAAAGAACGCTGCCCGACATAACTTCTAGAAAATCTACTTTATCCAAAATATAAGTTTTTCCAGCAGTTGGCATACCATATAATCCGATTCTCATAGCGACTCCTTATAACAATAATTTCTGTCAAAATCTAACGATATCTTTTCTAATTCTTCAAATGTCATATCGCTTTTTCCAACAGGAGGTAAGTCAATACAATTACCACAGAAATAAACATACCCATTAGCAAAAAAATAGTTATTTGTTCCGGCGCCACACTGTCCACCGTACATTGTACAATCAAGCCCGCCTCTTCTTACTTCTAGTGTCTTTTCAGCACGTTCTAAAAAATCACGGTATTCTTGCAGAGAGATTCCATATCTACCTATCATTCTCGAAAAGGTCACTCGCACTCCAAATGGCTTGAAAAAGTTTATAACCTTATCCGCATTTAACAAACTATCCTCTCCCACAGTCGCATTAAATGTAGGATAATGTCCGGTCACACGTTTGTATTCCGCAACATTGTGCATAGCCTTGTCAAAAGAGTTACCGCGATTCTTGTCATGTAGTTCCTTATAACCATCTATGGAAAAACCAACATTCACATTATGATTATCAAGGAATCTCCAATCCTCATCACTCAAAGGCACCGTTCCGTTGGTAATTGTATAAATACTTATATTAGGATAATTCTCTAGATAAGTGATATAAGACTTAAGTTTAGGCCAGTCTAATAATCCTTCACCATTTCCTACAAAGCCTATCTTAAAGTTTCCCTTGGCATAGGCTTTAACATTATCCAAGATCTTAAACACATCCATATCCGCATCATCCAAGATGCCTTTTTCATGAAAGTGGCAATACTTACATCCCAAATTGCAGCGATTATTGATGGATATACAAATCCTATTAATCATTGCCATCACTCTCTTTCAATAAATCAATTAATTTTCTATTTCCTTTGTCATATGCATAATCAAGCGCTGTCTTCTTATCAAGAAAAGAAAGGATATTTTTATCCGCGCCATGCTGCAAGAGATATTCAACAATAGATACATCCTCCTTGTTGAAAATCGCTTTCATCAATGCTGTAAACCCGTTCTTTTTATCCTGCTGATTCACATATGCCCCATTTTCAACTAAAAGCTTCACCAAATTCAAATGGCCATGCCATGCCGCAATCATCAGTGGCATATTGAAAAGGTTTGTCTCGCTCTGAGATGGCTCATTTACATTGGCACCATTCTGAATCAAAATGTTTGCAAACTTTTCAGCATCTCGTTCATTTTGCATCTGCATCGTATGTGAAATTGGTGGCAAGTAATGCTTCTTATGATCAACTGCATTTACATCAATACGGTCTAATGAAAGTAAATAGTTAACCATTGCTTCATCTTTATTGATTAATGCTTGAATTAGCGGCGTGTATCCCGATCTAGAATCAATAGCATTAACATTTATGCTCTTCCCCTTCTTTTTAATAAGTTCTTTCGCTGATTCCAAATCACGTTTTAATACTGCCACAAAGAATCTCTGTGATAATGCTTCATTAAAGCCATCTTTTTCAGCAAAAATCTTGCTATATTGGTTAGAACCAATAATCTTCAAATTAACCAAGCCCTTAGTATTCTTAAGACTAAAGTCTTTATCATTTGTCAAAAGATACACTGTATTAGCGGACTCTTGCTCAGCAAGCTTAATTGCAATATCAAGAATCTTATCATCATTGCTTCCATCGAAATCTGAATTCGTATGAATATCTAACTTATCAGACTTTTTCTTACTAATGATATCTTCACACAAAGAAGCATTTCTACGTTCCTTTTCCCTACCATGATCCTTTTGGTAATTCAGTTCTTCGATAACTGGTATAGGAATGTACACCAAATCACAGTCTTTTAAAAGCACACCTAACATTTCAGGCCTATTCAAAAGAATATTAGTATCAACCACTACAATATTCTTATTCTTTACATCAATCAGCTCATTAATGTTAATGTTGGTTATCTGTGCTAATTTTACTAAAACGTCAAAACTAGGCGCCTGTGAACCGTTTTCGATAAAACTAAGTGTAGTACGACTGATTCCTAATTCTTTAGCAAACGCATCCTGCTTAATGCCAGCATCATCTCTATAATTTATAATCTTTTGTCCTAATGCGATAAGTCTCTGATCTGGTGTATTCATACCTTTACCTCCAATTTGCCTTGAGTTATTTAAACTTCAAATTCAGGTGTGATATTTGATTCTTCATCAAGTACCTCATTCATCTTCTCAACAAGTACCTGTTCTGCATCCTTAGCCTGTTCAGCTGTTACTTTCTTCTTTTTAAAGTGCTTAATTGCCTTGGCTCCCAAATATAAGCAGCCAGCTCCGACAACAATCACCCCATCAATGATTAACTGCTCTTTTCTGCCTTCCTGAAAAGAATGATCTTTTACAATCTGAAGGTACTTTTCTGGTCCTCCAAATTCCTTTGCGGTGTGTGCAAGATTTGCATAATCCCAATCCTTAGCCATTGTACGTTCCTCCTTATGCTAACTGTAAGTTTTTAAATAGATCGCCCATTGTAAAGCAAAGTGAATCGCTGCTTTCACTGTGAGCACTTTCAAAGTAACTATTAAGTTTTAATTCTGGCTCCAACATCATTTTGGCAAATAGTTTTGCTGTATTTTCAGCATCAACTAATCCATCATGTTCGTGACCCTCCTGGATAATATCTGCAGCAATAAGAGCTTCTGATAATCTGAAGATTCTTTCTTCTTCTAATCTTTCTGAAAACATCTTCTGACAATCAATCCAAGTGGCTAATATAGATTCAAGTCTTTCATCTTCAATCAGCTTTGCCTCAGCCTCTTTCTGAATCTGCTTAAGATCATTGTCACTCCAGGATACAACAAAAGCATCTTCCGGAATCCAAGCTATAAATGCCTTCATTGCTTCTCTCATTGTTGGCGCACTTTTCAAATCTTTTGAAGTAATTCCAGTGAGATTAGTAATAAACCAATCCAATGATCCAAACTCTGGTCTTACATATGTATTGAATTCATCAACCACTTCGTACTTTTCATTTAAAAGCACTGCACCTATTTGGATGGTTTCGTTCGCTCCATGAAATTCCTTTTTTCTGTTTGAATAAGGTACTTTACACATTTCAAGATCAACAACTACATATTGGTTCATATAATCATCTCCTCTTAATCTGATTTATAAGTGCGCTCCTTATGTTTTATATTTTAACATCACTGTGATATAAGTAAATAGCTATGTTTAATTTGTTTAACATCCTTTACATTGTTTAAAATCCTAACATAAGAAAACCGGTAGGCTTTTTACCCTACCGGCCATCAAGCAAATTATCCTGTTTTAAAGCAATCCTTCAACCTTACGCTTTATTACCCAGTAAACATCTTCGACCTCTCGATCAGATAGTTTTTCAAGTAACTTAAGGAAAGAACTATACTTGGCAGTTAATCTCTGCTCATCACCAGCTTCTGTAAATTCAACAAAAAGCAATTCTCTCACATCTACATTATAAATACGAGAAAACTGAGCAAGCTCATCTGCAGATATACTTCTCTTACCTGCTTCCATCTCACTAATCGCTCTTTTTGCAACATTCATAAGATTAGCAGCCTCATCCTGGGATAATCCTTTCTTCACACGTGCTTCTTTAAGCTTTTTACCCGTAAATTCAGACATTTTTAACCTCCTTCAAAGTTCCGATTTTCGGAACAAACATCAAAATGGTCCATTTTTCGTGTTACGATTTTCGGAACAAATGCTCCGAAATTTTGTCGAATGTAGTCAGCAAAAAATGTATGAAGTACTCCGACAGCTTAATTGATTTTATTCTTGTGTAAAAAAAATATAGGGTGTCTAAAGTAGACACCCTATACTAGGAATAGCTTAATTACAAGCTTTTCGGGAAATCTGAACCCGTTTTTCTTATGATAAATCTTTGAAGATTGTCTCATAAAATCCTTCGAGATTTCAAAAGTTC
>JALERM010000009.1 GCA_022764165.1 Eubacterium sp.
CAGCCAAACGTTTTTGATAACAGGACTTCCTGTTCCCTGTTCGGATAGATTCTGAACTTATATGCCTTATTCAATGCCTTTCCCCCTGACTTTCAATATACTGCCGTATCACTTCAAGTGGTGCACCGCCTGCAGTCATAAGGCAAAAACTCTGACTCCAGAAAGCTTCCTTCCAAAGTTTTTCCCGGATTTTCGGATACTCTTTTTTGATCAGCCGACTGCTCGCACTCTTATAAGCATTGATAAATTTTGATATTTCCGTTTTTGGCTGGGCACGAAACATGACATGCACATGATCGATATCATGGTTCCACTCTTCCAAAACAATTCCATAGTTTGGTGCTATGTATTCGAAAATCTCTTTTGTCCGGTCTGATATCTGCTCGTCTATTACTTTCCTCCGATATTTTACTACCATAACAAGATGATAATATAAGAGATATACTGAATGGGCATTATGATCCATCTTTTTCATATAATCAGCATCCTTTCCATTTCGACTGATTACATTATATCACAGATTCGCAGGAAGAACAAGTGTTCTTTTTAATCTGGTGAGATTTTTTGCAATTCATCTCACCACCTTAGAGGTGGGAGAATTCTTGCTCATTTCATGTTAAATTCTTTTCCGTAAATAAGAACTGCAAGATACCATGCATCTGCGTTACAAACTGCCATATAATGATAACACTGAATCTGATAAGATAAAGGCATCTTACCATCCTTCCATTTTTCAGCCATATAAGGGCTGGCTGTCTTACACTCCAATCCTGCATTTTCGCCGACAACCATGCGGTCTACATCCGCTATCATAAATGGATAATCTGTGCTGCAATACATGAAGTTAGCCCTTCTTACCTTTTTGCCGGTAGCTTCCGTAAATCTCATTGCAACATACTCTTCAAACTCTCTTCCCTGCCTCATAGCTTCATTGTCCAACTCTTCTGTAGAATCAGAAGTCTTATCGCAATACACATGCATTGCCGTACGGTAAGGATTCAGACCGCAGATTGCTCCGGCATCCGAACCTCCGATTCCCTGTTTCCGATATTGGAGCCACAGAGAATGCTCTAAATTTTTTGTACATACTATTTTTCTCATATCCTTCATCTCCTATGCTGCTTTTTCGCTAAGCCCGTGTATCACAGAACATAAAATATGTTCCATTTCCTCATACTGTGTATCCGGCTTTTTTATCCATTCATCAAAAAGAAACTGCAGTAATCCTGAAATCTGAACACATTTTGTAAGTTCCTCTTCCTTCATTTTCGGGCATAATTCCAATAATTGCTCGTATATGCTAATCATACTGACAATCCGATAGGCATCTGCCATAATCTCTTCTTTCTCTTTCTGCAGGATTTCATATTTGAATATCTTGAGTTCACTGCTAATCTTCCAACAGAAAGTCTTTTCCAACTGTTTTCTTTCCATAGATATACTCCTAAGCCGCACATACCATCTGATATGCTTTGTCAATCATGGGATTGCCCTCTACCGTTCTTGCAAACAGATTCTCTTTATAATTTGCAGTCTTCCGAAGTGGCTGCGCATGTGTGGCAAAATCAGACACAGCATTGATAAAACGGTATGCATTTTTTCCCACATCCTGCAGATCCGGTGCATCAAAATAACGGATTTTCAAATCTTCTCTTAAATGCTCTATATTCCGTTTCTGTTTCATCGTACCATCCTCCTCCGCCGGAAGCAGCACTTCAATATATTCCATAACCTGTTTGTCAGTCATGGATTTCATCCGCAGATTTTCAAATTCTTTTCCCAGACTGTCCATATAACGGTCTGCCAGCAGAAGTGTATCTTTTGCTTCCTGCAGTTTTCCCTGAATATCACCAGTATGTATCATAGACCAGGAACGTTTTGCTGTAGACAGTGCAAGATTCAGCGTATTATTGCAGACCACACGAATGGGAGTCAATGCCACCTTAATTGCACCGGAACCATCATGTGTATTGGAAAATAACAGATAAGGGCTGATGCGCTCTCCGGTAATAATATACTCATGCGGCATACGTGCCAGCATCCATACTTTCTTGCCACCCTGCAGACTTCCGGCAGTTTCATACCGGACACCTTCCCCTAACAAAGCATCAGTAAAAGCAAATGCTTCCTCATTCTGAATCACTTTATAACGATCTGTAACCACACCCAAAACCCGTCTGTCAGAATCACGCACATTTGCCTTGTAGCCCTCAATCAATTCCTGCGATTCCGTATAAACCGGCTCCTGAATAACCTTCCAGTCAAGCCCTGCGTAAATCAAAGCATCCTTTGAGGATGGAGCCTCCTTCACTCTGGTACCCAAACCGTGCCATGGGGTTTCTCTTACATAAAACATACTTTCAACATTTGCTGCCATAAATAAGTCCTCCTTGTCTTTTTGTATCCCACTTTTTTATTTTCTGGGATAAATTTCTGTTCTTCTAAAATTTCTTTCCCGCCATCATTCGTCATCAGTGTTCAAAATTTCTCCTGCAATGGCCAGAACACAGGTGATGATGGCTAATAAAATATTTTTCATCCTACTCTCCTTTCCGAAAAAGAAAGACAGAACCCACAATAAAGGTTCTGTCTCTTATTCATGATAATAATATATCATTCACTTTGTTTACTTTTACAAAAATATTGCCGGGCACACAAACAAAACTTTTATCAAAATGTTAATCCTCCTAAAAAATGCCGTGTTTTGTATCGTTTCGTCCCGAAATACGGCATATATTTTCAACTGTAAATATTCCAACTCACTCACACTTATCTGCAAACGGGGCAAAATGGAGCAAATTGAGGCAGTCTGTAGTAGAAATGGTAGTAAAATGCCTAGTTGTTACTACCAATAGTATATCTAATATATACGCATAATGGATTTTTCTATTTTTATGTTACCTAAGGTTCATATCCTCCATATAAAACCCTACTTCCCGTATCATCTGAAATATATAGATTTTTACCACGTATTTTTTCTAATGCATATTTGAATATGCGTTCTGCATCCAACTCATTAAATATATAAAAATTTTCTTTGCAAGTCATACTACCATCATCATTCACAATCATCGCATGATATTCTTCTACTATATTTGTCCCGCTCTCTTCGCTAATACGTTCTATCCAGTATCCATCTGTCAAGGATAAATCATTCCTAATGATGATTTTCTTTTTGCATATAATGTTGTTCCAGGCTTTAATCCATAATATTTAAACTGTTTCATGGCGTCCCCTTTCTCTATCTAACCTCATCTTTACAATACATATCTTAATCCCTGTAAAGAATTTCTCATATGCATACTTGTTTCATAATAAGAAACTAAATTCACATAATCCGGCCGATTTTTGAAACTTACTCCACACAAAGAAAAGGCAGACAACAAAAGCTGTCTGCCTTACACCGCCATGAAATGCTATTATTTCATCTGTATTATTTCTTTTTAAAATATATATTCTGTCGTAATTGTAATACGTTCTCCACAAACTGTTTTACCAGATCGTATGTACCAGATTTAATCAGGGCTGTTCTTACTGCTTCGGTTACCTGTTCAATGTAATCAGCTATCAATTTACTGATCTGCGTTTGACCAGAAGATGTGACGTTTCCGGAACTCATCTGGTACCTTGGCTGTACAGTCAGATCACTTGTAATCGTTACTGTGTATGCATTCTCCGCCGTAAGCTGCTCCCCATCTGTCTGATACCATCCAAGGAAAGCATAGCCTGAATTCGCATCTGCAGCTGTTAATGTAAGCGATGTTCCGTATGGAACCGCTGATAAGTCAGTTACATTCGCTGTCGGTGCTTCTGCCTCACCATTTTTATAATATGTATCATCCACAGTGACCACATATGTCTTGGCTTCCGTCACTGCCGTAATAGTTATTGCTTCATTTACCGTATAACTGCTCTCAGGTGCTGTTATTAATGTATAGCCCTCATCAACCTTTACTGACGTCTTGAGTATCGTACCTGCTACAACTTCATCTCCGTTTACAACTGTATTGCCACTGCTATCCGTTACGGTTAAGACACAATGTTCATCTCCGGTAAATGTAACCTTATAATAATTGATTCCACATACGCTGCATGTATGAGAGCTTTCGTCCATAATATGACTGACATGTGTGTACTTAGCAGTATAGGATACTGTACCGCTCATATCCTCTGTTACAGTAAATGTAACTTCTTCTTTATCAGATACAAGCTTATCACCGTCATACCAACCATTAAATGCCCATCCTTCCACAACTTCTGCTGTAAGTATTACTGTCTCACCTACTGCATATCTTCCGCCACCAGTCTGTTTACCTGTATCAGAAGGATCCGAAACAATTTCTATAGTAAGTGCAACCGGCTTCAATGCCTCATAAGCACTCTTTAATTCGCAATATGCCCGGTATAAATCTGCCGCAGAAGTCTCAACTTCAGCCGCTGCCAAACGCTCGGCTTCTGTCTTTGCGTTGCTATATACAAGAAATGTTGCATCTGAATAATCTGCTTCTACAACTTCCGAGAATGGTGAAATATATTCTAAAAGATCGGATTTTGAAAATTCATGATTACAGTTGCTGCATATACCTTGTTCAGAAAAATCATGGTTTTGTACGATACCACTTAAGGCACTGTCATTTGTGTATGACATGTTTCCTTCACAATTTGTATACTGATATACTGTATTACCCTCATCGCCCGTCTTTTTCAGCACAGGATATGTATCACCATCATCGCCGAGCTTCTGTCCCCAGTTTTCGCCATCTGTACCTTGTGAAAGCAGATAAGCCACCTCACCACTGTTGAATAATTCTTCAGGTTTGCCTGTTGCATAGCTGTCACCTGGTTTGGTGTCGAGAAAGAAACAGTTTATTATGATGCCGCCGTCATTGTTGTTCTTTCCGCAGATACTGTGGGCATCGCTATTGGCAATAACAGATCCAATATTATAGCAGTTGCTAATACTGCCAGCATTTGTTCCACATATACCGCCAGCGTTATTGCCAGCAGCATCTATATAACATGCACTAAAACAATTGATGATAACACCACTGAAGTTATATCCGCATACAGCACCGACACTTTCCTTGCCATTAAAGTACGAATCTGTAATTCCAAGGTTTTTAATGATGCCGCTGCTATTGCCCACAAAACCGACTTGCTCATTGTCAGTCGCACAATACAATCCGCTGACATTAAAGCCTTGTCCGTCGAATGTTCCTGCGTAACTAACATCGTTGACTCTGTAATTTCCGATTGGTGTCCAGCTTTTAAAACCGCTTACGCTATCAACAAGCGTCCCATCAGATTTCAGCACGCCCTCGTTCACGGTAATAGATTTCGTGAGAACTGCGTTTGCAGATGGATTCTGTGTTACGTCACCCGCGCATACACTTGGATCACCATTTACAAGTCCCGCAAACCAGTAAAGCTGTCCGGCATTTTCAATCGCATAGTAATCTGCATAATGATCCTTTAACTCCGGATGATGCGTATCACTGACAACCTCTGCTGATTGATAAACTTCCTTACCGCATTCGTAACAAGGCTTAAACCCATCCTCATCAAACTCAGCCGGGAATTTGTGCTCAGGTATATCAATATTCTCTGTTTTTGTCATACGGATATTATCTACCGCAAATATCGCTGTAACAGGAACTATGTCACCAATCTCATCCCTATTTATTATTTTTAAGGTGTTCCCGTTTTCAATTTCTACATTTGATTCGTTATCAATTACTTCATAGGTTACTGTTTCTTCAAATACTGTGTCATTTACATTTAATGATACATAAATCAACTGACAATTACTATTTTCTGCTGATGAAATTGTATAATTATAAACAGCACCACCTAATTCTTCTCCGAATGTTCCCGCGTTGTGAATTGTTCCGATGTTCGTTACCGTGCCTGTAAATGTTCCACTATTGTAAATGGTTCCCTCGTTCGTAAATGTTTTTGTATCAGCAATGGAAATTGTCTGATCTTTCGATACCTCAAGATTTTTTCCGCTTGGTATGGTACAATCGGCATCTACAGTTACCAAAGTACCGTATGCTTTACCAGAGTCCCCTTCAAAAATTATGCCGCCCCATGTATTGTTATCCTTTCCACTTTGGTCTGAAATTGAGGAAGCAAAAATCACAGGTGAGTTCGTAATTGTAACTTTTGAAGCTGGAGATGAACTTGCGGAACCAATACCAGACCTATTTGCACTAGTTGCTGTTATCATTCCGCCTTTGATGGTGACAATCCCCTCTCCTTTATATCCACCACCAATGCCAGCTCCTTTATTGCTGCTTGCTGTCACTACTCCTCCATTAATAACAACTCCTCCTGCTTTTCCTCCGCAATATCCATTACCGATGCCTGCTCCAAAGTCGCTGCATATTGCTGTCACTACTCCCCCATTAATGGTGACATCTCCAAACCATCCACTTGCTCCTCCGATAGCCGCACCGGAACGACTAGTGGACGATATATTTCCTCCATTAATGGTAATTTTACCGCTTATGTTGAAACTGCCTCCAATACCTGCATTTTTATCATGCACATCCTGTATCGTCAGGCATCCCATCTGGGTACCATCTGACTGAGCGTAGATAGTAAAACGATTGTCTTCTGTTACGCCAATACCACCGTGGATGGTGAGATTACAGTTATCTTCAAGTATCAGGTGAACTGTTCCTTTCACTTCAACACGACTGTCAATGATTACAGTACCGCTCACCACATACCATTTCTCTTCTTCACTTTCTCCCCATTCTGTATCCGTACTTTTCACTTCAGTGGCACTGTCACAGGTTGCAGTTGTCCAGTTTCTGCCGTCTGAATCACAGGAAAGATAAGAAACACCGGTACTCTCATATATCTGTACTCCGCCAAGCTCCACCAGAACCTCCAGTGCCTCTGCTTCCTCGAAAAGTGTGTAGCCTTCCGGCAAGGCTGCAGTAAATGTATAGCTGCCGCTGTATGCACCCTCTTTCGGGTAGTTGTCACAGGACCAGTCTGTAAGGATGATGATTTCTTCTACTCCGGTTTCTGAAACAACAGAATCTTCTTCATTTACTACCGTTGCCTGAATCTCAGTTGGAAGAAATGCTGTAACATCATCAAAGTATACCGGTCTCTGTCCACTTGCTCCCGGAAGAGCAAGATTACCTGTTTCCTCATTTAAGTTTTCTTCCTCATCGATCCACTGCCAAGTGATGATACACTTATCTGTTACCTGCTCATCCGTCTGATTTTGTATTACTGCATCATTGGAAGATACTGTATCCACAGCAGCCGATACCTGCATGGTACCCATGCCAGGGACAAGTCCTGCTACCATAGCGGCAGTTAAAAATATGGCTAAGCCTTTCCTAATGAATATAGTTTTCCTCATGTTTTACCTCCAATCTTAATATCCCAAACTTGCATATCCGCATTATCATTACTTCCATGTGTTTTGCAACACATTTAGTCTATGAATATTATAACATTTCTTAGTAAATGAGTAAAGATTTTCTCGTGCTACGCAAAGGCATCATTCTACGGAAAACCATTATCCTTTCCACCGAAACATACAGAACAAAGTGTGCATCCCTAATATAACGTCTGCTAATTAACTGGACATTTTAACAGGTAATGTATCTACAATGATTTCTTCGGAAACGTCGATATCATCCAAATTATATTTCCAATGAAATACAACAGGCTCTTCATTTATCTCAGAGAAATACTGGTATATCCGGGAACCTTAACTTCCTGAAAAATTAACTCTCGTTCATTTCTAAATCCCATATTCTTCGTACAATGCCCCCATGAAAACCATGATGGCATCTTTATATCTTTCGTTTTCAATCGGCTTTCGCCACAACCATGAAAGATAATCTAATTCCCACTCAGAATACTCTCCAAGCTCCAGATTCAGCTTTGCTCGGGCAAAACTATCAATGGCATCCTGCTTATCATCTTCCGTATCGTCTGCATCATACGGATACCAGTTCTCAAAATCATCCATCATTTCTCTGAATACTGCAAAAGCTTCCTGAATATCTTCATACATCTGTTTCTTCCTCCGAAGTCGTTAAGAAACGCATCACTTCCTCAAAAGAACG
>JALERM010000055.1 GCA_022764165.1 Eubacterium sp.
GAAAGAAGATAAGGAAAACCTGATCTTTGAGAACGAACATCAGCTTAGTACCAAACCCATGGAGGTAGATGTCCTGGTCATTAAAAAGGAGAAGGATATTCCCGTCAGAAAGAATATTGGCAGAATATTCCGGAAGTACAATATTATCGAGTATAAAAGCCCCACAGACTATCTGAGTATTGATGATTTTTATAAAGTTTATGGGT
Source organism: Eubacterium sp. (assembly GCA_022764165.1). Lineage (GTDB taxonomy): Bacteria > Bacillota > Clostridia > Lachnospirales > Lachnospiraceae > Oliverpabstia. Next base: position 207 of record JALERM010000055.1, read on the forward strand.
ACACCTGCTTTTACAAGTCGGATACAGGAGGAGTTAATGAGATTCCATCCGATGAGCTGACGATAACCCTGGTGTCTTCCAGATATCCTGCCAAACTCATCCGCCATCTGATTCAGGAAAGAGGCTTCACAGTCGAAAAGCAAGAAGACGGGATATATTACATAAAGGGTGATTATATTCCTATTCAGATCCTTGTCACTTCTCAGCTTTCAGAAAATGAAAATCTGTGGCTAAAAAACCTGACTGACAACATGCAGGGAACTGAAAGTGTACAAAAACTGATAGACGAATATGAAAAACATGTAGATAACAGCCTGTATCAATCTGTCATGAGTATCATTATACAGGCAAACAAAGAAAAATTTCAGGAGGTAACCGGGATGATATGTGAACCATTGAAAGAAATATTATTGGAACAGATGAAAGATGAACTCGAAGAGAAAATGGAACAGAGATTACAACAAGGCTTCCAGAAGGGGATACAGCAAGGAATACAGCAAGGAATGCAGCAAGGAATGCAGCAAGGAATCAAAGCATTTATCGAAAACTGTAGAGAATTCAGTCTTACTTATGAACAAACAACTGATAAGATTGTATCAAAATTTGCACTTTCTACCGAAGAAGCCTCAGATTATATGCAAAAATACTGGTAATGGGGGACGGGTACATAGCCACCTCTGTGGCTATGGATGCACTACCTGTCTCCCGGTCATCCCTCACTACCTGCTATAGTTTTTCCACATCTTTCTCGCAATAATAATATATACTGCTGCCATTCCCCAGATAATCAATTCAACAACTAACAGAGGGATTCCTCTTCCTGCAGTTAACACAGCAACGGCATCAAGAATCGCATGGAGAAGGATTGCCAGCAGGAATAGCGATATGCGGATTTTCTTTCCTGAAGCTGCAAACCAGACAATCACAGACAGGGAAATCTGTGCCGCAACTGCACCGATTCTTTCCATGGGGCACAGAAGAAAATGCCAGGCAGGAGTGGCAATCAGTGCATCAAAGGCAGCCTGCAATGTGCCTCTTGTCGCCTCATCCAGGGGTGTAAGCAGAGTCTGTGTCTGTCCCAGATTGATCATGACCGAATAAATCAGATTGTTGACCATTCCCAGTGTCAAAATTATCATGGCTTCAAATCCACCATGACCCGCACCATACATAAGTGCATGATGCGGATGATCGTGTTCTTTCTTCAGCAAAAACCGCATGGCCAGAAATCTGCCGCTCTCTTCAAAAATTCCCGCCATCATACCACCATAAAGGGCATATAACCATATATGGTTCTTTATGATGTCTCCAGCTTGAGATCCAAGCACTACTGCATGTACAATCTGCTCAAGTATCAACGCAAAAAGCAGCATGACAGCACATCCTATAAAAAAACTTTTCACAGAAACCCGGTACTTTTTCTTAAAAAACACCAGAAGCCCAACAGGAATCAATATGCCTGAAAGCATGTTACAAATCATAAAAATAATTGATAATGTCGAAACCATAAATACCTCCATACATAATTTTTCAAATACTATACTTTTTTGTTGATTTGAAAAGGGACGGAAACTTCATATCATTTTTTCAGAAGCAGGCCGTTCCTCCTCAGCTAGCCGCTAACTACGACTAAATTGACGCTCAGGAAAGCCTTCGCGCCAAAGTCTCCGTAAGCGTCGGATCTTCGGACTTACTTTTCCCAATGCTTCTGAAAAAATGATATGAAGTTTCCTGTTCTTTTCCAAATGCAACAAAAAGTGTGGGGAGAGATGGATGTTGTACTTTAGAAAATTAATACCTTTTTTCAAATAACAATTGTTATGATTAAAGTTCAACATACACGCTTTCCCGGCACATTTTGTTTCGTCTGGAATATGACAGGAGAATCTCTGGTATTTTTCAGAAGCATTGGGGAAAGCGAGTCCGAAAATATGCACTTAGCAAGACTTTGGCGCGAAGGCTCTCCTGAGCGTCAATTTAGTCGCAGTTAGCGGCTAGCTGAGGAGGAACGGCCTGCTTCTGAAAAAATGATAGGAAGTTTCCGTCCCTTTCCAACCAAATTACAAAAAAACATTTTTGCTGTATAAACTTCTTTTTTTGTGTAATACTATAATTAGCCGGTGGGGAAACGACACATGGATGGCGCTCCTCACTGGCGTAAAACAAAATAAAAGACCGGATCCCCCTCCGGTCTGAATAACGAAAGATAAGAGAAATACTTATCCTCCCCTTTATAACCCCCGCAGCTGTGATACTCATCTGCGGGGTGTTTTTTATCTTGAAAGAAGATAAGACTCCCAACTCTATAGGTGGTGAGTTATGACAATTTAGTCTTGGTGGGAGTCCAATCTCCTTCCAAGATAAAGCCTCCGGCGGATTGCAGAGGTGCGCAGATGTATCGTGTCATGCGAAGCATGACGCGCACCTCGCAGCAAGTACGCCGAGGCGTACTTGAATTTTTCTTATGTGGCAAAAAACTTATCGTAGATACCAAATCCGAATATAAACAGTACAATCACCGGCAAGATATAAGTCAGATACACCCGCATCCAATCCTGCACCTTTGCACCTTTTCCTTCATTAGCTTCTTTTTTGAAGTTCTTCCATCCCCATCCGTATCTGGTCACGCAAAACAGAAGGTATACAAGAGAACCAATCGGCAGCAGTATATTGCTTACCAGGAAATCTTCCAGGTCAAGGATTGCCCCTCCGAACACCGCAAAGCCATCCCAGGCCCACACATTATAACCCAGAACACACGGCAGGGAAAGCAGAATGATCAGCACCAGATTTACATAACTTGATTTTTTCCTGCTCCATCCGGTCAGTTCCATACCGCAGGAAATAATATTTTCAAATACTGCAAATACGGTGGAAAATGCCGCAAAAGCCAGGAACATGAAAAACAGGCTTCCCCACAGACGTCCCATGGAAATATGATTAAAAATATTCGGCAGGGTCATAAAAATCAGGCTGGGACCGGAAGTCTGATCCACACCAAACGTAAAACATGCCGGGAAAATAATCAAACCGGAAGTAATTGCCACAAAGGTATCTAACAGTGCAATATTAATGGATTCTCCCAGCAGCGTTCTTTCTTTGCCAATATAACTGCCGAAAATTGCCATTGCACCGATACCAAGACTCAGGGTGAAAAATGCCTGATTCATGGCTCCTACAATGGTGCTGATCACACCGACTTCTTTCATTCTTCCCCAATCCGGAATCAAATAAAAACTAAGACCTTCTTTTGCCCCATCCATGGCGAAGCTGTTGAGAGCCAGGACGATCATAATCAACAGCAGTGCTGTCATCATCACCTTCGTAATTCTTTCCAGCCCATTCTGAAGTCCCAGTGAACATACCAGAATACCCATTGCTACAACCACAACCATCCAGAATCCCATCACCAGCGGTTGACCCAGCATCTCTGAAAATACACCGGTAACTTCTTCTGTGTTCATCCCTACAAACTTTCCGGTAGCTGTCAGATAAAAATAATGAAGCATCCATCCTGCCACTGTTGTATAAAACATCATCAGCAGATAACATCCAATCAAGGTAATGTATCCATGAATATGCCATTTCTGACCAGGTTTTTCCAGTGCCTGGTATGCTTTCACCGGACTTTTCTGACTGGCACGGCCTACCGCAAATTCCATGGTCATAATCGGAAGCCCCAGGATCAATAAAAAGAAGATATAAAACAGGACAAAGGATCCTCCTCCGCCCTTTCCTGCCATATAAGGGAACTTCCAGACATTTCCGATTCCAATGGCACAGCCCGCTGAAATCAGAATAAATCCCAGACGGGATTTCAGTTTTTCTCTTTCCTGCATCACTTTCTTCCTCACATTCGTTGTATTGCTCTTTCTTCCGGACATCGGAACCTTCGATTCAGACCTTGACTGACCACTGTGTCAACACGGAATGCAGCAGCATCCCGGACAGCACATATTCATAAGACAGCACTGACAACAGCAGCTTCCCATACCACTGGTCTGCGGTTCATATCCATAACCTCTTCCGGTATCCTGATACCACTGACCGCCGGACTGCAGCTGCTGATATAACCTTTGATACTGCAGATTATCCGGTTCCATCTCCATGGCACGTCTGGCATCCTGCAGTGCATTTGCCGTATCACCCACTCCGGCACTGGCCACCGCATGATAATAATACCACTGGCCATTTCTCTCCTGCATCCGATTCAGCACATTCAGAGCTTCCCGGTAATGCATCGCATTGATATAATTGGCAGCCGCACGCATTTCCATAGACTGGGTGTCATCCTGAGCTTGATAGCCACCGGAAGTACCATATCCGCCAAATCCGCCATAATTGCCGGATGCCCGCCGCTCCCGTTCCTTTACAATCTGATCATATGCCTGCTGCACCTGTTTGAACTTTTCTTCTGCCTGATCCTTGTTTGGATTGTTGATATTGGCATCCGGATGGTACTTGCGGCTCAATGACCGATATGCTTTTTTAATCTCGTCCATGCTGGCATCGCGGGATACCCCAAGGACACTGTATGGATCCAACATTTTTTTCTCCTCATGATTTCATCTCAGCTGTATGATTTTTTTCTTTCTGTGAGATAACTTTCTGATATCTTACCCAGATACCAGAATATAATATATTTCGCAAAATGTCCACATATTCCAGTATCGGCAGTTTTTCAAATTCTCTGGAACATTCTGCAGCCGTCAGCATCAGAATCTCACCTGCACGCTGCTGAAAATCATTTTCCTCTGACATAGTTTCCCATGGATTATAATTACCACTTTTTTTATCTTTCTCCACATCTTCAAAAGCATCCATCAGATAAATGAATTTTCCCAGGAAAAATCCGATTCTCCGCATATGAGATTCCCAGTGGTCCTCCTTCCAGGCATAAATTTCTTCCAGCATTTCTCCTGTATACCCGGAAGCCCTGTCCAGATCAGTACTTTTTTCCTGTTCACAGGCACTGAGTTTTTTCAGGTACTTCCGGATTGCTGCTGCCTGGCGGGGATATTTTTTTTTCAATTCTGCCACATCTTTCTGTAATACCCTGGCGCCTGCCAGTGAGACGGCCTTTTTCTCATCAATCCAGTCATCCAGCAAATTATAATAGCTGAGCAATACATTCATATCTGCCACATAGGCTGTGATCTCGTTCCTGTAACACAGATGTTTCTTCAGCGGATGCAGGGCACAAAAATGCTTTTCCTCTGATATTTCACTTTCATAAAGTCCATTCAGAAGCACCGCCAGAAATGTCATATCATACGTCAGGGTCAGCCGTGAAATCTGTCCATGATGTTCCTTCAAATCCTGACAGACACCACAGTAAAATGCCCGATATTTCCTGTAATCTTTGATTTTCATCTCTTCCATATTGGTTGTCACATATCCGAACATTGATGCACCCTCTTAACTTCTTTTGATAAAATCAACTCCACATTTGGGACAGTGTATGGAAATCTTTCCTTTTCCTCTGGGAACCCGCACCTTCTGTCCACAGGTAGGACATTTAAAAATTCTCACTGTTTTATCAGCTCCTCTGCCGCCAAATGTCTGGTTTTTCCAGCTGACAAAACGGTATTTTAATTTCAAAAACTTCTGATTTTCTTCGTATCTGCGGGAATAGTCCCGGGACATCATTCGATAATAGCTGAAAATCAGTCCTGCCAGAATCAGGAAATTCACAATTTCACTGTGCAGGAAAACATTTAAAAGAATACAGACGAGAAGTGCATAGGACATAAATCTGCCTAATTCGTCTACTCCGTATCTTCCCTGCATAAACCTGTAAAACTTATCACGCCATCGATTCATCTTTTTTCTCCTGTCTTTCTTCTCATTTGTTTGTAGTATTTCATGGATTTTTCTATTCATGTTAATCCTTTTTTCCAAAAAAACAAGAAACAGAATCTAAATATATTCTTAATTCTTCAAGAGCTGCTCAAGAGTTTCAGAACCCTGTGCATAGTTTTCAAATACAATACCATGCATTCCCATGTTTCGTGCCGCCTCCACATTATCTTTCCTGTCATCCAGAAATACACTTTCTTCCGGCTTCAGTTCATAAGTTTTACAAATATATTCATAGATTTCTTTCTCCGGCTTGATCAGCTTGCAGCGATAGGAAAATACCACCCCATCCATATAGGGAAGAAATTCCATCTTATGAGAAGTTTTTTCGTAAGTATACTCTGCATAATTAGAAAGGATATACAAGTGATACCCTTTTTCTTTTAATCCCTTCACCCATTCCACCGTATATGGCATGAGCGAAATCGTATCACCCACAGCATCAATCACCTGTCGGATTTCTTTTTCATAAGCAGGATTATTGGCAATAAAAGCTTCCAGCAACTCTTCCGGGCTAAGTACTCCCCGGTCAGATTCATTCCACAATTCATTTTGAAAAACAGCCTGATTGACAGTCTGAAGTGTCTCTTCATCAAAACCCAGTTTTTTCATCATTCCGTCCGGATCATACTCCACCAGCACTTTACCCACATCAAATATAATATTTTTAATCATCGTTCTTATCCTCTTCTGTCAACTGTTTTTTTGTATCTCCCCTGTTTTTCAGTACTTTGTACACCAGCATATTGGCATACAGGAAAACTGGAACAATAATCGTACAGGCAATGGATGCTTTAAACCATCCATCCGACTCCGGACTGCCAGAAAGAGCAAAAAACAGTGTTGCCGCATACAGGCCGACTAAAAGAACAACACCGGCAATCGCCAGTACTCTTTGCAATTTTTTCATTTCAAACTACCTCCTCCACCTAATTATACAAATTTTTTGCTTTATTACAAGTGAAATCTTATTTACACCACCAATATTGCCGTGATATAATTTAGCGATATTATTTTATAAAAAATTATAAACTGACAAAAGAGGAGGGATTTATATGTCAGGAACAATCTGGGCCTTAGTGCCTCCCATTGTAGCCATCGCTCTGGCTCTTTGGACAAAAGAAGTGTATCTTTCGCTTCTCATCGGAATTTTGTCCGGCGCTCTGCTTTTCACAAAATTCCATATTTTGACTGCAGTAGAAACTGTTGTAAGTGTGATGAACTGGAAAATCGGAGATAATGTCAACATTTTGCTCTTCCTTGTATTTCTGGGAATTCTCGTAGCTCTGATCACTAAATCAGGGGCCTCCCGCTCCTATGGAGAATGGGCTTCCAGAAGAATCACCACAAAAAAAGGAGCTTTATTCTCCACCATGTTTTTGGGCATTCTGATTTTTGTAGATGACTATTTTAACTGTCTGACAGTAGGAACGGTTATGTGCCCTGTCACAGACAAGCATA
>JALERM010000085.1 GCA_022764165.1 Eubacterium sp.
GAAAGAAGATAAGGAAAACCTGATCTTTGAGAACGAACATCAGCTTAGTACCAAACCCATGGAGGTAGATGTCCTGGTCATTAAAAAGGAGAAGGATATTCCCGTCAGAAAGAATATTGGCAGAATATTCCGGAAGTACAACATTATCGAGTATAAAAGCCCCACAGACTATCTGAGTATTGATGATTTCTATAAAGTTTATGGGTACACCTGCTTTTACAAGTCGGATACAGGAGGAGTGAATGAGATTCCATCCGATGAGCTGACGATAACCCTGGTGTCTTCCAGATACCCTGCCAAACTCATCCGCCATCTGATTCAGGAAAGAGGCTTCACAGTCGAAAAGCAAGAAGATGGGATATATTACATAAAGGGTGATTATATTCCTATTCAGATTCTTGTCACTTCACAGCTTTCAGAAAATGAAAATCTGTGGCTGAAAAACCTGACCGACAACATGCAGGGAACAGACAGTGTAAAAAAACTGATTGACGAATATGAAAAACATGTAGATAACAGCCTGTATCAATCTGTCATGAGTATCATTGTACAGGCAAACAAAGAAAAATTTCAGGAGGTAACCGGAATGATATGTGAACCATTGAAAGAAATACTAATGGAACAGATGAAGGATGAGCTCGAAGAGAAAATGGAACAGAGATTGCAACAAGAATTACAACAAGGAATGCAGCAAGCTATCCAGAAGGGAATCCAGGTTCTTATTGAAACCTGCCGAGAAGTCAGTCTTACTTATGAACAAACAACTAATAAAATCGTATCAAAATATGCACTTTCTTCCGAAGAAGCCTCGGCTTATATGCAAAAATACTGGTAATGACACTAAGACATAGGAGCGGTTGCTGTTCACTTCGTGACAGTAACCTCTCCCATGTCTGAATCTATATGTATCTTGTAATCGCAGATCCCAAGTGCTGCCGCTCTGTGAGTGACGATCAAACATGTTTTGTCTTTCAAAGAAGCGATATTTTCCAGCAGTCTTGCTTCTGTCTCCTCATCCAGTGCACTGGTGCTTTCATCCAGCAGCAATATCGGTGCTTTGCTCAACAGTGCTCTTGCCACAGCCACACGCTGTGCCTGTCCCTCCGACAGACCGATGCCGCGTTCACCGATAGCAGTGTCCAGACCATCCTCCAGTTCTGTGAGCAGATGGTCGATACATGCCAGCCGGGCAGCCTGCCATATTTCTTCGTCTGTGGCAGTATCCGTAAACATCGTGAAGTTTTCCCGGAGTGTTCCTGAAAACAGAGTGTTTCCCTGAGGTACATAGGCGAATAGTGCTCTTGTTTTTCGTGATGCTGCTTCCTCTGTAACCACCCCGGAATCGCTTTTAAAACAAAAGCTCAGCCGGCCGCTGCATGGCTGATAAATTCCAAGCAGCAGCTGGAATAACGTGGTTTTTCCGCGACCGGATATTCCAGTTACTGCCACAAAATCCCCCGGTCTGATGCTGCAGTTGACTTGTTTCAACACGTATTGCTCTTCTCTTTCATAAGAAAAATCCATGTTCTCTATTCGTATCTCTGATAACTGTTGATATAGTACGCTTTGATCTACGAGCTCGCAATCCTCTTCCTCCGGAAGATCCAGAATTTCCTTCAGCCGTTCTGCGGAACTGATGGTTCCATAGATCTGGCTGGCAACCCCTGCCGCACTGGCCATCGGGCCCTGAATCTGCCCAACCAGCTGAATGATTGCCGCCAGCATTCCATAGGTCATATGTCCCTGATAGATTCCCATACAACCCCAGAGCATACAAAACAGCCAGCCCATCTGGAAAATCAGATTGTATCCCATACTAATATAGGAAGAAAAATATCCTTTTTTCAGCTGTGCCTTCTGAAACATCTCCTGTCTCTTCGCCACCTGATGTTCCATTCTTTCCTCAGAGACAGAAGCCTTGATAATCCGCAGATTTTCAATTGTCTCCTGTAAAACCGCATGCAGTCTGCCCTCGCTTTCCTGCACCGCCTTATGCCTTGTTTTCATAGGACGCCGGAACACAACGAGGAGGAACAGGCCAAGCATTCCCCCGGCAATCAGAACGGCTACAAGCCTCCAGTCCATGGAAATCAGAATAACTGCCGCACCGACAAAGCTAACCGTCATACTTACCAGTCCAGGCACGATATCCAGAATTCCATTTCTGACCACACTGACATCCGAAAACATCCGGTTTACCAATTCCCCACTGTGGTAACCTTTGAGCGAGGCATATTGTTTTCTCAGCAATTTATGCAGCAGCATACTGCGTATATCTTTCAATAGTACTGCACCCGTCCTGACAGACAGCATTCCGGACAACAAAGACACGATCCGAATCATCAGCACGGAAACAACCAGCACGATTGCATAAAACAAGATCTGACTTCCCGCATGTGCAGTCGCCCCATCGATCAGACCCTTCGTCGCAATCGTGATAACAAGGGAACTTCCAGATACTATCAGATTAAGGATACACATCCAGAAAATAGACCAGTGGCTTTTCTTAGACCACACCCAGATATCTGTGAGTGCGGGACTCTTCAGCGTTTGAATTATTTTTTCTCTATACATAAATACTCAATACTTTCTAATCATATAACAAAGTCAACTACCCATCCCCCAGAGGGTTTTATACCATATAAACCTTTCTCAGAATGGACTCTCCACCGCCTCTGTTTTTCTGATACGAATGTTGTGAAGTTTCATTCCGTTGATGGAGAAATACAACTTGATATAATGGTTAGGTCCCATGATCAGACCGAGATCTACGGTCTGGGTCACAATTTTTCCATCTGTTCCGTTGATCACCAGAGTTCCTTTCAACTGGTTGTCAAAGAACACAGACACAGAAAGCTGTGCCAGTTCTCCGGATTGGGCACTCATATCAGCAGAAAGTTCGTACTTTCCGAAGGATTCTACTGTAATTCCAATGACTTCGCTGTGTCCCATATCTGTACAGCTACCTGTCATATCAATCCGGGTATCATCACCGATATCGTAATATGCAGCCACTTCCACCGTTCCAGTATCTTCTGAATCAGTGCCGATAATCTCCAGATCATCTTCCGGTGTTCTTCCCAGAAAACGATCCATAACCGGTGAACGCATCAGTACCTGACAGATATTGGCTGCACAGCGGCCGAATTCTCCACGGGTGACAATTCCTTTTTTCAATGCGGCTGCGGAGTTGTCACGATTACTGTTCTTCTCCGGATTCTGTGTAACCATATACAGGTCATTCTGTGCACGAACCATGAACCCGGTATTCTGAATAGATGCTTCTCCGCCGTCTTCATTGATTTTTGCCCACCAGTCAGTCATGGCGATTCCCTGGAATCCCCATTCTTCACGCAAAATAACCGTTACCAGATCATAACTTCCTGCGGTCCAGATACCATTGACCGCACCATAGGTTGTCATGACGGAGTAAGCCCCTCCATCTTTGACAGCCATCTCAAATCCTTTCAGATAAATCTCACGCAATGCACGCTCGGAAACTACAGAGTCTACATCGTGGCGATGGAATTCCTGATTGTTTCCTGCAAAATGCTTGATGGTTCCGGTGACGCCGGCGTGTCCCATACCACGGATCTGTGCGGCTGCCATGCTGCCGGTCACATACGGGTCCTCGGAAATATATTCAAAATTACGTCCATTTAACGGGTTTCTGTGAATATTGATTCCCGGTCCCAGAAGGGTGTCCACATGATTTTTTCGAAGTTCCATACCGGTCATCGCATAAAGTTCTTCCACCAGTTTTTTATTGAATGTACAGCCCAGAGAGGTTCCGTTTGGCAAAGAGAATGCGATGGTTCCACAGTCCATGCGGATTCCGGATGGGCCGTCGGCACAGCAGCCTACCGGTATCCCAAAGACCTGCAGACGGTCAGTCACACCGCCGAAGGCTGCTGCCGTACCGGCAGTTACTTTCGGACTGCACATACCCTCGCCGCGCACGATACAAATCAGATCCTCATCTGATAACTGGGCAATAAAAGTGTCCATATCAATGTTTCCATCATAGACATCTGCCAGTTTATATCCGCAGTCTCCGGTGTATGTATATGGTTTCTGGTTCTCACGGGCTTTATCGATTTTCTGCTGCGGGGTAATGGTGCGAAGCGGAACTTTTTCATATCCCTCTTTGTAAATGCCGCATGCGTTTCCAGCCTGTTCCGGATCAGCCACAGGTTTCAGCCGTTCAAATGCAGTGACGGGTGCCAACGCCTCTGATAGTTTTTCAACAACAGCAGTCTCTTTGATGCAGATGGTTCCGGAATTTTCCGCATTTCGCACATCTGTACCCACATAAATTATGTAGTCACCTTTTTCCAGCACATAGCAGGATTTATTTCCTGTCTTTCCCTCATCATCATAGGAAGCCAATTCTGCCATGTTCAGGGTAATCGCAAGGATTTCCTCTTCCCCCGGCTCCAGTTCTTTCGTCTTTTCGTATGCTTTCAGCTCCCGCACCGGTTTTCCAAGCAGTCCCTGAGGTGCAGAAGAATAAACCTGAACCACTTCTTTTCCTGCACAGCTTCCTGTATTTTTTACGGTAACTGATATTTTTACCTTATCATCTTCCTGCACAAAGGAGGTAACCTGAGTGGTGAAAGTTGTATAAGAACATCCATAGCCGAACGGATACAAGACTTTTTCCGGTGCAAATGTCTCAAAATAACGGTATCCCACATAAATATCTTCCTGATACAGATTGACTTTGGCATCACCAAAATTCTTAGTTGATGGATAGTCTTCTATATTTCGTGCTATGGTATCTGTCAGCTTTCCACAGGGATTTACCTTTCCGGTCAGAACATCGGCAGCACCATTGCCGCCTTCCTGACCACCCTGCCAGACATACATCACGGCCTGGGGCTGGTATTTTTCCACCCATTTCATATCGATAATATTGCCCACGTTCAGAACTACCGCTACCTTATTGAATGCCTTACATACCTTCTCAAGCATGGCATTTTCATCATCTGTCAGCAAATAACTGCCAGGTTCGTTTCTGGCATCCTGATCTTCTCCGGCTGTACGTCCGATCACAACAAGAGCCAGATCGGAGGATGCTGCAGCCTTCGCCACAACAGCGTCTTCCAGAGGCATCTCTTTCTGGCTCCAGGGTTCCTGACCCCATCCCTTTCCTTTATCAAAAGGATGTTTGCTGATCCAGGCTTCGTAGATTCCGATCAGTTCTTCGTTCAGTCTGATATTTTCGCAGGTGCGCAGACCATCCAGAATTCCTGTCACATAGCTGGTATTTACCAGACCGCCGGAGCCTGTACCACTTTTGTAATAATGAAAAGCGATACGTCCGAACACAGATACTACCTGATTGCCTCTGATGGGAAGAGTATCTTTATCATTTTTCAGCAGCACGCAGCCTTCTGCAGATGCCTGACGGGCCAATTGTTTATATTTTTCCATATCCAATACATATTTTGCCATTGGTTTCTCCTTTCAAAATAAGTCAAAATCTGGAAAAGAACTGATCCAGTTCTTTCATAAAATTCTCAGGAATTTCTCTCTTAAACGGCATTATTTCGATATTACCCAGCCGTTCTGCAATGTACCCGAGAAGCTGTGCACTTCTCTGGAGGGACCAAGGTGATATGTATTCTATCGTGTCATGGCGGGTATGCATGCCGAATCCGTCACGATTCAGAGTCATGGCAGGTACTCCTTTCCATGCAAAACTGTTGGAATCACTGCCCCAGATAGCATTTCTTGTCACCATCCCGATACCGACTTCATGTGCCATATACTCAATCATATGACAGATTGACACATCACCTGTCACACCAATCACAGTTCCTCCCACCAGCTGACCGGCCAGATCCACATTCATGTTAAAGGCATGTTTCTTTAATTCTTCTTCATGGACAGAAACATAGTTTCTGCTGCCCACCAGACCTTTTTCTTCCGCACCAAACCAGATAAATTCCATGCTGCGGCGAGGCTGATGTTCCTTAAAATACCGGCATAATTCCATAATAATAGCTCCGCCGGCCATGTTGTCATAAGCCCCTTTTCCTGTCGGCACAGAATCATAGTGTGCCGTCAGTGTCAGGATTTCTGCCTCCGGATTACTTCCCTGGATACGGGCAACTACATTGCGGGACACTGCCTTGCCATATTCCTGTTTTACGGTCAGCCGGGCACGGGAAGCCCCTCTTTCCACCATTTCCGTGGCATCCACAACATGCAGGACTGCGCCCTGAATCGTTTTTTCTTCCGGCTTACGCAGGGCACGCTCTGCCGGTATCAGATCCTCTCCCTGATCAATGGGCGTTCCGGTGATCGTCAAAAATGCTGCTGCACCGGCATTGACCAGTTTTGCGTACATATCCGGTGTCATGGGCTGATTGACCAGAACAATTTTCCCTTTTGCGTAGGAAAGACTGATGTCATCTCCATTTTCCGCATACAGGAACGGAGCTTCCACACCCTCATCAGGGGTATTGCCGCACCATCCATATCCTGCAGCTACATACTCTTTTTCATAGGGTTCTGTTACAGTAAAAGAAGCTTCAAGAATCTTCCATGTATCAAATTCAAACTCTTCCAGATGACTTTCCACCCCAAAGCCTTCCAGTTCCTTCTGTATCGTCTGTGCAGCCTGTAACTCCCCATCCGTACCGGCTTCACGGATATAATCAAACTGTTTCATAAAAGCTAGCTGACGCTGACCGGAAATTTCATTTACATTCATTATGTACCCTCTCCATACATCACATTATTTATTTAGTGTAACATTTCCTGCAAACCTGAAACCTTCCGCATCGTGACCACAGGTATCATTGACTGTTTTGAAGTCATCCAGATCAAAAAGACAGATTGCCAGCGGCAGATCCTCTTTCCGCAGAGAATCCAGGGCAGCCGTTTCCCTCAGCTTTATGAGATTGGCCATCCGGTGCAGGATAACCCGGGGACGGTAGGGTTTGGGAACAAAGTCCGTAGCCCCATGAGCCAGTGCAGATACTTCATCCTCCTCACTGTCACCCTGAGTCATTACGATGACCGGAATCAGTGCCAGTTCATCATCTGCTTTTGCTTTATCCAGAAAAGTATATCCATCCATCACGGGCATCCTGACATCCAGAAGAATCAGAGCAATGCTGTCTTTATGCTGTTTCAAAATGTCCAGTGCCACCTGACCGTTTTCAGCTTCCAGTACCTGATATTCACTGGACAGAATCTCGCTCAATAAGGCCCGGTTTAATTCGTTATCCTCGACAACTAAAACCTTTTTCCGCAGTATCATATTTCATTTTCCCTTTTTTCCGTACCTTAAAACAATGCTTCAAATTCCTTAACAGGCATTGGTCTTGCAAAATAATATCCCTGGACATAATCACATCCCACTGCCTGCAGACGCTCTGTCTGCTCCTTTGTCTCCACGCCCTCTGCCACTACGCGAAAACTCATTCTGTGAGCCATGCTGATGATGTCATTGAGTATACTCTGTGCTGCCGGTTTGGCCAGTTCATTCTGGATAAACTTCATATCCAGCTTCAGAATATCCAATGTCATCTGACTGAGCATATTCAAAGAAGAGTATCCGCTTCCAAAATCATCCATTTCAATGACAAATCCCCGTCTGTGCAGTTCCTCTACTGTACTGATAATCTGATCCGGATTGTCTGTGTAGGCACTCTCCGTAATCTCCAGATGCAGACAGGAAGGATCAATGCCGTACTTTTGAACCATTTCCGACAAAGTATCCACCAGATGCGACTGATAAACATCCGCACGGGACACATTGACAGATACCGGCATTACCGGGTATCCTTTCTCCTGCCAGTCACGGAGGTACACACATACTTTCTCCCAGACATAGCGGTCCAGACAGGGAATAAAGCCGTTCTTTTCAAACAGCGGAATAAACTCTCCGGGAGACATAAATCCCCACTCCGGATGAATCCAGCGCACCAGAGCTTCCGCACCAACCATACGATTGTCAGACAGGCTGTATTTGGGCTGGAGATAAACGATAAACTGCTCTTCAGCCAATGCAGTTTCCATCACATCAGCTATGGCTTTTTCCCGCAAAAGCTTTCCGCGAAGATTGTCGTCATACACAGCGTAGAACTGGTTATACTGTCCCTTGATGCTGTCCGCTGCCAACAGGACACGGTCGCACATCTGTTCAACCGGAACCGAGCGGTCAATAATCTCATAGACACCCCATTTCACAACCACATTATCCACATTTTGGGAACGTTCAGAATGAACTTCACTAAAGAAAAACTCACGATCTGACTTTTCCTGATTTTTTTCCATCAGGCACATGAAACGATCGGCACTGTACCGCCCGCAAATACCGTCTTCACCAAGCCAGCTCATCATACTTGCAGCACTTTCACGAAGCAGGCGATCCCCCGCCTCCCGGCCAAAAGAATCATTGTACAGCTTGAAATTTTCGATATTCATACAGACAATCGTATACTCCTGATCAGGATTCTCATCCAGACGCTCCCGAACCTTCCGATAGAAGAATTCCTTGCTGTAAAGTCCGGTGAGCCGGTCATACTGGAACTGATTGACCAGAGCTGCTGTTTCCCGCAGCCTTATAAGATTGGCCATCCGGTGCAGAATAATCCGGGGACGATAAGGTTTGGGCACAAAATCCGTAGCCCCATGAGACAAAGCTGTCACCTCGTCCTCCTCACTGTCACCCTGTGTCATCACAATCACCGGAATCAGTGCCAGCTCATCATCAACCTTTACTTTGTCCAGAAAAGTATACCCGTCCATCACCGGCATCACAACATCCAGCAAAATCAAAGAAATACTGTTTTTATGCTGCTGCAAAATATCCAGCGCTACCTGACCATTTTCAGCCTCCAGAACCTGATATTCATGGGACAATATTTCGCTTAGCATTGCACGGTTGAACTCGTTGTCTTCTACAACTAAAATTTGTTTCTTTTGTGTCATCTTCATTTTCCTCTTTCCGGCCAGAGAACTGTCCCCTGTCCGCCCCTTTGTCCCTTACAATGCTTCATTTAGTATTTCTGTTCCCGGCAATACGAATTTTCCATCTCTGATCAATTCCACGGTACTGCCATCTTCTCTCTCCACGACAATCAGTCCCAGTTCATCGTAGGGAATCGTGATGTCTGTATGGCATCCCAGATATGCTTTTCCCGGGTCAGTTTTTCTCATAAGGGATTGTTCATTGTCCCTCGCAATAATTTCTTTGCCGTCCGGGTTGTAGACCGGGGTATCTTCCGACCAACTGTAACAGGTGTCGCCCACTGCAAAGTGCGGGCCCATTTTTTCGGCGATCAGAATCGGCAGTTTGTCTTCTATTCCATAGTCTTTTGCCATCCGGTAAGCCGTGGTGTTGGTTCCGATGGCAAACTCACCCAACGGCAGGGATGGATGATGATGGAGGATATTTTCGCTAATATATGATTTATTTTCTGCTTCCTCCGGGAAATTGGTGCAGCCATATTCTGTGATTCTCCCATTTTCAAACTTCAGTTCCAGATTCTGATACTGGAGTTCTTCCAGGTAGACGCTGGTCACGTGGAGGACACCATTGGTTCCTTCCAGTACCGGAGAAGTAAATACTTCACCCACCGGTATATTCACATCAGCTACGCAGTTTTCAAAATTGGTTTCTTTCTCCGGGTTCTGCAGCTTATGAAGCTGTACCCGCAGATCTGTGTGATTGCCATTATTTCCCACGATATGCACAGAAGTTCCCTGATCCAGGGCATCGATCAGCTTCTGCTGAATCTCCCGGTAAAGGTTGTAGTCCAGAGTATTAATCTTCACGGTTTCCCGAAAGATTTCCTCGAACTGCTCGCCGATTGCCGGTACCGGATAAGCGATGATCGTAAAGCTTCTCTCATCTCCCCTGATGTAACGGTTGGTGATCTGACCGGATTCATTGTTCAGGTGAACCTGGAGCTTCTGCTGTTTTTCTGTCATTGTGACAGAATCCCGGCAGGTTTCCGGCACAAAGGGAACCATTCCGAATATTTCTATCACTGCCGGACCTCCATGCCAGGCCGCCAGTTCTTTATATTTCTCATAAGCGCCGCGAAGTGCACGCAGTTTTCTGCTGACAAATTCTTCATCTAAAAACAGTGCTGAATCGTTGCGGTGGTCGTAATCATACTGAGGATTGGGAATCGCTCCATAATAGCCCACACGAATATGCTGCCGCTTATTGACTGCATGGGTGGCTGCCCGGTAAATCACAGGCTGCAGTCCCATCTGTTCAAACTGTAAGACAGCTTCCCGAACCATACGTTCAAATCCCAGACAGTAACGGATATTGACGGTTTTCTTTTTGGAAATATCTTTCCCGGCCACCTCAAACCCAATCCGGTATCCTTCTGTATAGGTTCGTGCCATGGCCTTCACTTCAGCAATCGGAAGGGTATTCAGAAATGCTGCTGTTTTCTCTTCTTGATCCGTCACGTATTCTCCAAACTGATAAAGATATCTCAGATCAGACAGATCGGATTCCATGATCAGCCGGACTGCAAAATCCCTGGCAGGATCAATGCCTGCTGCCACCCGCTCTTCTACCATCTCCTGACAGTAATCATTCACATACCAATAGAGAATCTTTCGGATATTTTCCGCTGCCGGCGTATCTCCATCTTCAAATTCCCCGTAAACCTGCAAAAAGAGTTCCATGCCCACCAGCATATCCCACACCCGGTCTTCAAAGGCATAGACAATCAGCCCGCGAAGTTCCGTATACAGAAAGCTCAGCATCTGTCCAAAATCTTTTCCCAGCTTTTCTGCCGCCCATGCAGGATTGCCATAGGAAGTATCATAATTTTCCGGCAGGATATCCCGGTACATGTCACAGTTTTTCTGACGCAGAACATCCAGAGAATACTCCCTGTATCTGCCCTGACTGATTTCATGATAGAGATTGAGCATTTCCTGTAAAAATGCAGCGGTCTTCTGAAAATAACCACCAAAAGGCTCCTGAACACACGGTTCCACTGCAATTTCTGCGATCCGACCTGCTGCCAGTTCAAACCGTTCCTTTAATAATTCATCCATGTATCTGTCCTCTTTAATCGTCAATGATATTTCCTTTTTCTATATTCTTTTCAATAATTTCTTCCATACATTCCCAGATCGCCGTGCTTCCCTGCGGAGTTTTCGCATTCCGCTTCAGAATCTGATGCTTATGTACCTGATGACGGCTCCAGTCCACACCTTCATTGTAATCATTCAGGGACAATGGCTGGAAATTATCAAGTACATGGGCAAACTGGGACTCCGGTGTCTCATATGCTTCAAATTCTTCCCAAAGGCTGCGGATTTCCCGGCGCTGATCTTCCGGGAGAATACCGAAAATCCTGTCAGCAGCCTTTTCTTCTCTCTGCCGCTTTGTCGCATTGCCTTTTTCATCATAGGCATACGTATCACCGGCATCCACCTCCACCAGGTCATGGATCAGAACCATTTTCATGACTTTCAGCACGTCCACCGCCTGATTAGCATGCTCACTGAGCAAAAATGCCATCAAAGCCAGATGCCAGGAATGTTCCGCATCATTTTCCTGCCTGCTGCCGCCGGCGATATGAGTCTGGCGGTAAATCTGCTTCATCTTATCTACTTCAAGCAGAAATTCTTTCTGTTTTTTCAGTCTCTCGTTCATGTTATACTCCTATCAGGAACAATGCCAGCCAACCAACGCAAAAGAGGCCATTTGCCATGGCCCCGATCACGCTGAACCGGTAGTTTTTCCCCTTTTCCTGAAAGCTTTTAATTCCTTCCACAAATCCACAGATGGAGAATAGGATAGCCATGATGCCAAATGCACCAATCCAGCTTCCGGCATTTCCTTCCCATGCAAATGACAGACAGGCAGAAATCAGAAACAGACACAACGAGATTGTGCCAAATATCACAGAAACCCGGCCGCCTTCCGTTTCCTCTTTCTTTGTAAATGCGTATCTATACCGTTTTTTCATAAATCCATCTCCTTAGCCTGTTGCAAATCCAAAACACAGCATAGCCCAATGCAGCCCCCAACGTGTTCAACATCAGATCATCCACATCAAAACATCCTACTTTGCATATAAGCTGTGTAATTTCCACACAGAGACTTAATCCCAGACCCATCAATGTAGTCAGCCAGACGTTCCGAAATCTCCGGTTCAAAATGGGAAGGAAACAACCATAGGGAAGAAATGCAATCACATTTCCCGCCAGGTTGACAAATGCTATCATATTGCCAACTTTTGCCCGGTGTACCCAGAATCTGCGAATTTCCCGAAAGGGAACCAGATTATACCGGTACTGCAGTTCAAAAAAATTTCTTCTTCCAAATCCTTCCGAAAGGAAGAGACAATAAATCAGCAGCAACAAATACAATACAAATAGAATCCAGCTTATTCTGCGGATTCTTTTCCTTGTCTCATTCTTCACAACAGTTCCTCTTGGATACTAAATCGTGATCTGATATTTCTGCTTCAGAAGTCTGACACCGTTCACGATCATCATCACTCCACAGGCAATTCCAGTCACCATTACCACAATACCAATGGCGAGACTTCCGGCACCTGTGCCGGAAATCACGCGATACAATTTTTCATTGTTCATATTTTTACACTCCTATGCTTCTATTTTGCACCATACTGTTCATAATATGCATCAATAGCAGCTTTGATGGCATCATCAATAATCACTTTACCGCCGCACTCCTGGTTGTAAAGCTTTTCAACCACTTCTTCCATAGTTACGATCGCATTTGCCGGGAAACCGTATTTCTCCTGAATCTCTTCCAGGGCACTCTTATCCCCTTTTCCTCTTTCCATACGGTTCAGGGATACCATCAGACCTTTGATTTCCACATTTGCCTGTTCCTTCAGGATCGGGAAGGTCTCCTCGATGGATTTACCGGAAGTGGTCACGTCCTCAATGATCACCACACGGTCTCCGTCCTTCAGCTTACTTCCCAGAAGGATTCCTGTATCACCGTGGTCTTTCACTTCTTTACGATTGGAACAGTATCGGATATCTTTTCCATACAGTTCACTGATTGCCATGGTGGTAGCCACACTCAGCGGAATTCCCTTATAAGCCGGTCCAAAGAGCACATCAAAATCCAGTCCGTAATTATCGTGGATGGCCTTTGCGTAATACTCGCCCAGACGACGCAGCTGTGTTCCTGTCACATAAGCACCCGCATTCATGAAAAACGGGGATTTGCGTCCGCTCTTCAGTGTAAACTCTCCAAACTTCAGTACCTGGCTTTCCACCATAAATTCAATAAATTCCTGTTTATATGCTTCCATGATTCTCCTCCTGTTATCTTACCGCTCCGATCAGGGTATTAATATCTTCCACCTGATACTTTCTCATATAATCTTCAATTCCCCGTGCCACATCTCTTGCCGCATAAGGGTTGTAGAAATTTGCAGTGCCCACAGATACCGCAGTGGCACCTGCCAGTATAAATTCCATGGCATCATCTGCTGTAGCGATACCTCCCATACCGATGATCGGTACTTTCACCGCATTGGCCACCTGATAAACCATCCGCACTGCCACCGGCTTCACTGCCGGACCGGACATTCCGCCTGTCTTGTTGGCAACCGCAAAGGTTCTGCGGTGGATATCAATCTTCATTCCTGTCAGGGTGTTGATCAGAGACAGTACATCCGCACCGCCTGCTTCCGCTGCTCTTGCCATCTCGGTGATGTCAGTTACGTTAGGGCTGAGCTTCATGATCACCGGCTGTTTTGCTCTCTTTTTCACTTCTTTCGTGATAGCTTCCACAGCTTTCGGATCCTGACCAAAGGCAATGCCTCCCTCTTTGACGTTCGGGCAGGAAATATTGATTTCCAGCATGTCCACGTCTTCTTCAGCCAGACGTTCCACAACAGCACAGTAATCTTCTGTGGTTTTTCCACATACATTCACAATAATCTTTGTGTCGTATTTTTTCAAAAATGGGATATCGCGTTCACAGAATACATCGATTCCGGGATTCTGCAGACCGATGGCATTGATCATACCGCCGTAGGTTTCTGCGATTCTCGGGGTTGGATTGCCCGGCCACGGTACATTAGCCACACCTTTAGTCACAACAGCACCCAGTTCACCCAGGTCATAAAATTCGCTGTATTCCGCACCGCTTCCAAATGTCCCGGAAGCAGTCATCACCGGATTCTTCAGTTCCACACCGGCAAGATTTACTTTTGTATTCATCACAGTTCCACCTCCGATGCTTCAAATACGGGACCATCTTTACAAATTCTCTTGTTATGCACATGAGAATGTCCGTCCACTTCCTTTGATTTGCACACACAGGCAAGGCATGCACCGATACCACAGGCCATCTTTTCCTCCATGGAAATCCAGCAGGGGATGTTATTCTCCTCTGCATATGCTTTGATGGCACGGAGCATCGGAGTGGGACCGCAGGCAAAAATCAGATCCGCTTTCAGCCCGTTTTCACGAATGGCATCCATAACATTTCCTTTCGTTCCTGCACTTCCGTCTTCTGTGGCAACAAAAGCCTCGCCATTTTTCTTCATTTCTTCTGTCAAAAACAGCTGGTCACGATATCCGGCAATTGTGATCGCATGACCTTTCACCTGTTTTCCCACTTCTATCATCGGCGGAATACCGATACCTCCGCCCATCAGAAATACTGTTTTTCCTTCTGTCTCTTCTATAGGAAATCCATTTCCCAGAGGTCCGAGAACTTCTACTCTGTCACCCGGCTTCATTCTGGAAAATGCTTCTGTTCCTGTATTGCTTCCGGTCACACGATAAACGATCCGCAGTCTTCCCTGTTTTCCATCGATTTCACAGAGACTGATCGGTCTTGGAAGCAGCTTACTTCCATCTGCACAGTACAGAGAAATAAACTGTCCCGGCTTTGCCCAGCCGGCAATCTGCTCCGTCTGCAGCCACATACTGTAGATATCTGTTCCAATGGATTCCTGGCTGATGACCGTACACCATTCTTTTGCTTTCATCAATTTCTGTCTCCTGTCCGATTTATTTTGCAGCCTGCAGTGCTCCGTCAATGTCTGCGATCATATCTTTAACTGCCTGTCTGGAAGCGTCTGCGAAATTCTCAGCACCAAAGGATGCATAAGCCTCCTGCTTGTAAGCTGCAATAATTCCTCTGGAGGAATTGATGATTGCACCCAGGCCGTCTTCATTGAAGAAATGTACCAGGTCTTTTCCTCTTCCGCCCTGTGCACCATAACCAGGTACCAGAATAAAGGTTTTTGGCATGATTTTTCTCAGGATTTTGCCCTGTTCCGGATAGGTTGCACCCACAACAGCACCAATATAGCTGTAGGAATCTCCCATATGATCTTTGCCCCAGTCAGCAACCTGTTCACCTACCCACTCATACAGCGGACGGCCGTCAATCATTCTGTCCTGGAATTCCCCGCTGGACGGATTGGAAGTTTTTACCAGAATGAACAGACCTTTATTTTCTTCTTTACATACTTTAATAAATGGTTTGATACCATCTGATCCCAGGTATGGATTGACCGTAGCAAAATCTTCATCAAATCCATAATAGCTTTTGGAACCAACCTGAACTTTTCCCAGATGGCCTACGGCATATGCCTCGGAAGTGGATCCGATATCACCACGTTTTACATCACCGATTACTACCAGCCCTTTTTCGTGGCAGTAATCTACCGTTTTCTTAAATGCTTTCAGTCCCTCGATACCAAACTGTTCATACATGGCCACCTGCGGCTTTACAGCAGGAATCAGATCATAAGTAGCATCTACAATTGCCTTGTTGAACTGCCAGATAGCTTCTGCAGCTCCTTCCAGTGTCTCACCGTACTCCGCAAAAGCACGTGCCTGGATATGTTCCGGCACATAATTCAGCATGGGATCCAGTCCGACTACGATAGGTGCATGAGTTTTCTGAATTTTTTCAATTAATTTGTTAATCATTTTTCTTCTCCTTATCTTCATATACAATCATTCCGCCGCAGATTGTCCATTTTACTTTACCTTTTACATTTCTTCCGTGAAATGGGCTGTTCTTTCCTTTAGATACAAAAGTATTCACATCAATGGTATACGCTTCTTCCGGGTCAATGACCACCACATCCGCATCTTTTCCCGGACGCAGGGAGCCTTTATTCTCCAGGTGAAGAATTCCTGCCGGGTTATAACTCATCTTTTCTGCCATCTGCATAGGAGTCAGAATACCGGGATCCACCAGTTCTGTGATTGTCAGCGGCACACTGGTCTCCAGTCCCACGATACCGAACGGTGCCTTTTGCATGGTCGTGCTCTTTTCTTCTGCACTGTGTGGGGCATGGTCGGTACTGATCACATCAAAAATATCGTCTTTCAATCCCTGCCGGAGAGCTTCCAGATCCTTTCTTGTACGCAAAGGAGGATTCATCTTATAATTAGTATCTCCCTCCACCATATCATCTGAAGACAGCGTAAAGTGGTGAGGACATACTTCACCCGTCACCGGAAGTCCCTGTTCTTTTGCCTGACGAAGCATCTCCACACTGTCAGCCGTTGAACAGTGGCAGAGATGAAGGTGACATCCTGTCTCTTTGGAAAGAAGGATATCTCTCGCCACAATGCAGTCTTCCACCGCATTCGTAATTCCCGGAAGTCCAAACTTTCTGGAATTCTCATCCTCATTCATACAGCCTCCGTGTACCAGATTGATATCTTCACAGTGAGCCAGCACCGGAATATTCAATTTCTCTGCTCTGATCATTGCCTCTTTATACAGCTGCGCATTCATCACAGATTTGCCGTCTTCGCTCAGAGCCGGGATACCGGCTTTTACCATTCCTTCAATATCGGAAAGTTCTTCACCTTTCATCCCTTTCGTGATCGCACCAACCTGCAGTACATTCACCTTCGCACACTCTCTGGCTTTGTTATACACATAAGCCACGCGGCTGGGGTCGTCCATCACCGGCTTCGTATTCGGCATGGCTACCACCGTGGTAACTCCTCCTCTGGCAGCGGCCATGGCCCCTGTCATGATATCTTCTTTATGAGTGAGCCCCGGATCGCGAAGATGCACATGCAGATCAATCAGTCCGGGCATTACATAACAGCCTTTCGCATCAATTTCATAATCAGCAGAGGAATCAATCTTTTCTTCCACAGAGGCTATCTTATCGTTTTCAATTAATAAATCAGCTACCTGATCCAGTTTGCTGTCCGGATCAATGATTCGTCCATTCTTAATCAGAATTTTCATAATCAGGTCCTTTCCTGAAACCTTTCAAAAAAGTTTCACATTTCTTCTTATACTATAATACACGATATTTGTGCTAAAATAAAGCCCTTTTTATACTTGACTTTTCCAGATTTTTTCTCTATAATGAGGGTGTAGAAGAGGAATCAGATATTTAATATTACCCATCGGGATTAGGTTTAATTTTTCGGTCATATTATCTATTTTACCTAATCCGGATGTTTTTTTATTTTTAGAATTTTTCTTCTGCCTACTACTATTCTATTTTCTATTATTCTATTTATGGAGGTAACATCATGAACAAAGGAACTGTTAAATGGTTCAACGCCGAAAAAGGATACGGTTTCATCACAGGGGAAGACGGAGCAGATGTATTCGTACATTTCTCTGCCATTCAGGGGGAAGGATTTAAATCTCTGGATGAAGGCCAGGCCGTTACTTATGACTTAACAGAAGGTGCTCGCGGCATGCAGGCAGCTAACGTTGTTAAATTATAATTAATATCATTTTTATCAGCGTAATCAACACCCCGGGGATTCCCCGGGGTGTTTTTTTCATATAACTTCTAACATTCATACATCTCATGATTCACCAGTATCCGCTCTTCCTCTTCCACCGGAATCACCAGACATTTTTTTCCATCTATGATCTGCACAGAAATCAGTTCTTTTTTCTCTTCGCCAATCTTCAGCAAAATCTCTCCATTTTCTTCCAATGGTTCTTCCATCACCTTCTGTGAACGGCTTTCCTCTAACTGTTCTTTCAGATTTTTTACCTGCGTCACCAGTTCCAGTCTGTCTTTTCTTCTGGCATTGGCTTCCACAAGTTTGGCATCTACCAGATTGCCTGCTTCCGGCAGATCATCGCCAAAGGTTGCTTCATAATTTTTTTCTATCGCTGCCGTCTGATCTTCCGTAAGCCCGCTCTCCATCAACACCTCAGACACCTCTCTGGTCGTCAATATCAGCGGCGGTGTATCAGCTGCATTCTCCTCATCTGCCGTGCGGTCCATGTACTGGCAGACACGGTCATTCAGATTATCCTGAATATCCATATACAGGATTTCACTTTTATTATCTCCGTCTCCAATCACGTCTTTGACAATATTTTCAAACGTAATCTTTTTCTCCGCCATGGTAAGACGCACGCCACAGCCAAGTCCGCCTTCCATCAATTCCGCATGTGGCTTCTTCACATCACGGGTATAAAACATCAGCGAATGAATATCGGTGCTTCTCTCAGTAAATGCCGGGAATACAAACCCGGTGTCAGGCATGCCTACCACCCAGTCACGGATTCTGGAACGTATACAATTCTCATCTTCCCGGTATCCCAGTGCCGGTTTGGTGAGAGTTACCGGACAGATGGCACAGAGCAGATATTCATAAACCTCCTCCGATTCATCCAGATCCAGATTATCTTTGGTCTTTTTCATCACATCATAAACATCATGGAAAATCAGAATCAGATAATTGCCCGCATATCCATAATTTTCTATAACCATATCATAAAATGCATCCAGCAATTTCTCATTCTTCAGCTTGCTTTCCCGAAGTCCCATCAAAAACTGCTGCTTACCCCCCGGCTTTTCTTCCTCAAGAGGAAATTCCAGATTCAGAACGTTATTCCCAACCGTTCCGGAAAATACTTTCTTGGCAATATCAAGATACTTGAAGAAATCTTCTTCCTCCAGATTCAGAAATGTTTCAGCTATATGAATCACCTTATTGTGCTCACCGTCCACATAACAGCCACACATTCTTGTAAATGTACAGCCGTGCTTGGTAAAACGGCGCTTCAGTTCGTGGATATCTTTTTTATTCATTATGTAAAACCTCCGTGTTTGGATGAAAAAAAACGGATTGATTCCCAAGGACTCAATCCGTTTCAACCTTTGATTTTATTATGCTTCCTGAGAAATGATCTCTCTCTTATTGTAGGAACCACAAGCTTTGCATACTCTGTGAGGCATCATTAAAGCACCACATTTGCTGCATTTTACCAGATTCGGAGCGCTCATTTTCCAGTTTGCTCTTCTCTTATCTCTTCTTGCTTTAGAAGTTTTATTCTTTGGACAGATGGACATTGATTACACCTCCTTAAAATTCTTAAATATATCAGTGATAACAGCCATTCTGGGATCCAAATCTGCCGTATCGCAATCACAGGATCCCTGATTCAGATTTGCTCCACAACGGCTACAGATTCCTTTACAGTCCTCTTTGCAGAGAACTCGCATTGGCCAACGGATAAGGATTTCATTATGCAGCAGTTTTTCTGTATCCAGTTGCTTATCCTGAATATAACTGCTCTCATCCAGTGATTCAATCCGCTCCTGATCGGTCAGCTTCATATCAATCTCTTCACTGATTTCTATTAAAATCGGAACTTCCACATTCTCCAGACATCTGGAACATGGAATAAGTACTGTAATTGTACCCTCGCCTTCCAGACGAATCACCTGATTCTCAGTATGCATAATTGTAAGAGATACAGAATTCTCTCCTACATACGGAAATGAACCCATCTCACATACATAACTGCCGCCGGATGGCTCGATTGTCATATTCAGCTTTTTACCTTCATGGGTCAATACCCTGGATAAATCAATCAACATAATTTTCTCCTAACCACACTTTAATTATTATACAGAGATGTTTTTGATTTGTCAACTGTTTTTTCGTAATCTCGGCTATTTCGTGGTCAAAAGACGGGCACACAGACATTCAGGTGTCCATGTACCCGTCCCATAGTCGCTTTTATACCAGAGCTACGGTCTCACGGCAGATTGCAAGTTCTTCATTGGTAGGAATAACTGCAACTTTTACTTTGGAATCCGGAGTGGAGATTACGATTTCTTCTCCTCTCTTTCCATTTGCTTCTTTGTCCAGTTCGATACCAAGGTATCCCAGATAGCTTACTACTTTTTCACGAACCAGAGCAGCATTCTCACCGATACCTGCGGTAAATACAACTGCGTCTACACCATTCATGGCTGCTACATATCCGCCTACGAATTTTGCAATTCCGTAGCAGAGTACTTCGATGGCATTAGCAGCGTCTGCATTTCCGCCTTCTGCAGCTTCATTCAAATCACGGAAGTCGCTGGAAAGTCCGCCTGACAGACCCAGAATACCGGATTTTTTATTCAGTACATTCATGATGCCTGTGATATCCAGGTCTTCTTTCTTTGCAATGTACTCCATGATAGCCGGGTCAATATTACCGGAACGTGTACCCATAACTACACCTTCCAGAGGAGTCAGACCCATTGTGGTATCTACACATTTGCCATTTACTACGGCACTGATGGAAGAACCGTTGCCCAGATGGCATACGATTACTTTGGAGTTTTCCGGATCAAGTCCCAGGAATTCTACAGCACGTTTGGAAACGAAGCTGTGGCTGGTTCCATGGAAACCGTATCTTCTTACTTTGTATTTCTTATAGTATTCCAGAGGCAGACCATACAGATATGCTTTTGCAGGCATTGTCTGATGGAAAGCGGTATCAAATACGCCTACCTGCGGAACGCCCGGCATCAGTTCTGCACAAACACGGATACCGATCAGGTTAGCCGGGTTGTGAAGCGGTGCCAGATCGTTGCACTCTTCTACAGCAGCGATCATCTCATCAGTGATAACTGCAGATGATGCAAATTTTTCTCCGCCATGTACAACACGGTGTCCGATGGCATTTACTTCTTTCAGGCTGCTGATGGCACCTGTTTTTTCATTGGTCAGTGCATCCAGAACCATCTGGATAGCTTCTTTATGTGTCGGCATGGAAGCTTCTGTCACTTCTTTGTCACAGCCGGTTTTCTGGTATACCAGTCTTCCGTCGATACCGATTCTTTCGCAAAGACCTTTTGCCAGAACTGCTTCTGTGTCAGAGTTGATAAGCTGGTATTTCAAAGATGAACTACCACAGTTGATAACTAATACGTTCATGATGATATCCTCCACTTTACATATGTTCAAGTACACCTCGGCGTACTTGCTGCGAGGTGCGCATCATGCTTTACATGACATCATACATCTGCGCACCTCTGCAATAATTATTATTCAGCCTGGCACTGTACTGCTGTGATAGCTACAACACCAACGATATCCTCTGCGGAGCATCCGCGGGAAAGGTCATTCACCGGTTTTGCGATACCCTGTGTTACAGGACCGTAAGCTTCTGCTTTTGCAAGTCTCTGTACCAGTTTGTATCCGATATTTCCTGCATCCAGATCCGGGAAGATCAGGGTGTTGGCTTTTCCTGCAACTTCGCTGCCAGGAGCTTTGGAAGCGCCTACGCTCGGAACGATAGCAGCATCCAGCTGGAATTCACCATCCAGTTTCAGACCCGGATTCTGTTCTTTTGCAATTCTGGTAGCTTCCAGAACTTTGTCAACATCTGCATGTTTTGCACTTCCCTTGGTGGAATGAGACAGCATAGCAACAACCGGCTCTTCCTCAACCAGCAGACGGAAGGATTCTGCTGAGGATGCAGCGATTGCTGCCAGTTCTTCCGGATTCGGATTCTGATTCAGTCCGGAATCAGCAAAAACGAATGTACCATTAGCACCATATTCACAATCCGGAACTACCATCAGGAAGAATGCGGATACCAGTTTGGTTCCCGGTTTTGTTTTCAGAATCTGCAGACACGGTCTCAGTGTATCAGCGGTAGAGTGGCATGCACCGGATACCATACCGTCAGCATCGCCCATCTTAACCATCATAACACCATAGTACAGATACTGGTTCAGAAGAATGTCTTTTGCCTGCTCCGGTGTCATACCTTTTTTGCTTCTCAGTTCAACCAATTTATCAATATATCCCTGAGTTTTGTCGGAAGTAGCCGGATCAACGATGATAGCACCGGAAATATCCAGACCTTCGCTTCCTTTTTTGATTGCTTCTTCACTACCTACCAGCACGATATCAGCAATTCCTTCTTTCAGGATCTGTGCTGTCGCTTCATAAGTTCTTCTGTCTTCTGTCTCCGGAAGTACGATAACTTTCTTGTTTGCTTTTGCTCTTGCTTTAATTACGTCAATAAATCCCATGATTCTATGACTCCTTTCGTAGTTTTCTCTAAAACAGCGGATCTTATACGGGTTGCCCCCTATACTCACTTATAAAAATTATACCTCTTTTGCCAGTACGTGACAAGTTTAGTTAATTTTTTAACAAGTTATGGAAAAGGCCTCAAGCCCCTTGTTTTCAAGCATTTTTCCTGCTAGAATAGGGAAAATATTGGATGTATTTTTTGAGGTGCAAAATCATGAAGACAGCAGGTATCATAGCAGAGTATAATCCTTTCCATCAGGGCCACGCCTATCACATTGAACAGACCCGACAAATGACGGGCGCTGATTATATCATCGTAGTTCTCAGCGGAGATTTTGTTCAGCGGGGAGCCCCTGCTTTTCTTCCCAGACAGGAACGGGTACGTATGGCACTGGAGGGCGGTGCTGATCTGGTTTTCGAACTTCCTTCCACTCATTCCTGCACCAGTGCAGAATTTTTTGCGGAAAGTGGGGTTCGCCTTTTGAACGGTCTTGGCTGTGTAGATTATCTTTCTTTTGGCAGCGAGTCGGGTGATATCAGCCGATTATTTCAGCTGGCTGATTTTCTTGTACAGGAACCGGAATCTTACCGCCGTGTTCTGCAGACCGGATTGAAATCCGGCCTTTCTTTCCCGGCAGCCCGACAGGCAGCTCTTCTAGAGTGTTTTCCCGATGCTCAAACAGTTCTTGCAAGTCCCAACAACATTCTGGGAATCGAATACTGTAAAGCACTGATCCGTCTGCAAAGCCCCATCCGTCCTGTTACTGTAACCCGTACCGGCGGCGGCTATCACAACACGGACTTTCATCAGGATTTTCCTTCTGCCACCGCAGTCCGCAGACATATCCTGCAGCAGCCCCGGGAAGCTCAGTGCAGTGAGCAATACCATTTTCCTATGGAAGAAGAGGATTTTTCTCTTCTGTTCCGCTATCTGCTGCTGACTACCGGAAAGGAACAGCTCTGCTCGATTCAGGATATCAGCCGTGACCTTGCCAATCGCATTTATAACTGCAGGTATCGCTTTCAAAGTTACGGGCAGTTTGTTTCTCTTCTGAAAACCCGGGAGCTGACCTACAGCCGCATCAGCAGAGCACTGTTTCATTTGTTCATGGATCTTCAGCAGATTCCACCCCTCTCCTATGCCCGCCTGTTGGGATTTCGCCGCTGTGCTGCCCCTCTGCTTGGCAAGATCAAGGAATCTTCTACTCTGCCTGTAGTCACCAAAGTTTCCACTGCATCCCGCATCCTTCCCCCGGATGCCGCAGCACTTCTGGAACAGAATATACGGATCAGCGAACTATACGAGGCTGTGCGCTGTGAAAAATACCACACGGAATTTATTCATGAGTTTTCCAGGCAGCTGATTATTCTGTGACCGTAAAGTGATTGACAACAATACTGTTATCTGACAGTTCATCAAACAGTGCCTTTCGGTTGGTAAAAGTCACACTTCCGTCTCCCCGGATCAGGTCAGCCTGCACATTAGCTGTCACCCGGGTCAGGCCATTGACTTTGTCCACCGGCGTCACCTGAATCTGTACGTTTTCATCGGTACTTTCCGCACCGGTCAGCAGATAACGGAGGGAAAACGGCAGTTCTTCTGCCTGGTATGTTCCCGGAGGAATATTCTGAATGACAGCCTGTGCCGCCAGGTAACCGTCACTCTGAACGGCAGTTTCATTTTCCCGAAATTCTACATGGCACTGGTACTGATGGGGATTTCCATCCAGATCCACACCGGAAAGCTGAAAGAAAAAGGTGGGATTTCCATGTTCCCATACCACTTCGTCCTCCTTAATTTTCTTTATGAAAGTAAAGGTGCGAAGCGGCAGGTTTTTTCGTGGTATCACCAGCTGTACAGTCTGGGATTTCTCTGTGATCCCTCCCGAACTGTCCCAGGTAAGGAAGCAGACATCCTGAATGTTGGAAGAATCATTGTAATGATAGATTCCTCCTCTCCAATAGCGGGGAATTTCCACTGTAACCGTAACAGGTATGGTCTTTCCTGTCAGTTCCCACTGTTCAAACTGTTCTTTCCCTATGGCAACATCGAAGTCTGCACAGGTTTTCCCGCTTTTTTTTCGCACGGTCACTCCCGATGGAACCTCTGCCTCACAGGCAGTCACCTGTTCGCAATAAGGATATCCGTAATAGCTGTAAAATACAGGATGAAATACACAGCCGGAAATGTACTGATTTTGGCTGAGCGTCCAGGATACCTGGTCATATTCCAGAGAAAAAGTTCCTGTATTCATGTCCATCCACCCGTCTTCTGTAAATCCACCGTAATTGGCACCATTGTTTGCCCCATTTACCATTTTCGTGATTCTGTCCAGAACCAGTGCCTTTTCTTCCTGGGTGGCAGCACTGCGATTCAATCCCACCACCAGCGCATCCATAGTAAATTCATCATTCAGCACATGAATTGCCATCTGGGTGACAAAGTAATCCATCTGCCAGTTTCCGGTAGAATAGGGTGTGTACCGACAGGGATATCCGTAATAGAGAGCTCCATGGTATAGGGCATAGGATACTTTTTTGTTGGACCATCCCCCGAACTGCATGGTCATACCACCTTCCGGCGTTTTCTTTGCAAACTGCAGGCAGTACACATATCTCCATTTTCCATCTCCGTCCACATTTGCATCGTCTCCCTGGATATATTTGATCCCCATTCCCAGATTGGGTTTTTCCGGTGTATTGGTATCATCATCCACGCTCTCAAATTTATCAAATCTCATCGAAGACACCGGAAGCTTTGCACTGTTATCGAAAGAAAATGCAGCTATTCCACTGTCTGCTTCTTCCAGATAAAATGCTTCCTCCCCCTCGTTTCCTGCTGCCTGAATACCATTTCTGCCAAAGAATAACAGCCCGGCAGACAGTACACCCAAAATGCACACTGCCATCCATTTGATTTTTGTCTTTATTTTTATATCGCATGCCTCCTCTTCTTTCGAAGACCAATCCACTGTTCCAACAATACCAGGAATACAATGCAGCCGCACATGATTGCCACGCCCACACGGGACTGCAATTTCTGTACCAGATAGCCGATCGCAGGTATATGGCCGATTACCTTTCCTTCATAACTGTCATAACCCACTGGTCCGATATCGGCACTGGCATTTGCATCTCCTTTTGTTATAAATGTTTTTTCTTCTCTGTCCACCTTCATCACCCGATGCATAACCTGCATCCGTTCACCCACACGAAAGGCAATAATATCTCTTTCTTCAATCAGCTCCGGCTTCACATTCTTGGCAATATAGACAATGCTTCCGGTACTGACCGCCGGTTCCATAGAACCGCTCATCACAATCCGCGGTTCAATCCGGAAAATTCCCGGGAGCAGGAAAAGAACTGCCCCGGCAACTCCCAGAAACAACAGAAAAGAGTAAAATCCATTGATACATTTCTCAGCCATTTGTTTTCTTCCTTTCTTTTTTCCAGATAATCGCAGCCATACAGGGAATCACACATACGGGAATCAAATAGAAAAGAATCGCAGAGCTGTCACCTGTTCCGGGACTTTTTACAGATATTTCTTCCCCTTTGGGGTCGGAAGAAAACCAGAAACGCACAGTACCCTGGCTGGAGGCATAGGTATTGTCTATATTCTCCGGCAGATACAGCAGGAATTCCACGGCCTCCGTCGTATTGCCATCAATCTGGCCAAGACTTCCATAATCGAGAAACTTTTCCGACCTGACAGGACCATGATAAAGCATTTCAATCCGGTTACCTCTCCGTTTTTGTATGGTCAGTTCCATCTGCTCCATTAGCGGATTCTCCTCCGGAAACTGTATTTTCAAAAAGATTTCCCTCGGTTCCTCTAATTTATTGCTGATTTTCACCTTTCCCGACTGTGCTCTTCCGGGAATAAATGACTCCAGTTCACGGAAAAATTCCTGAGTGTCCACAGTAAATCCTTCCAACCTGGATCCGATCACCAGTTCCACAGGTTCTGTTTTCTCTTCTTGATTCACCAAAGCTTCCTTCATATATCTCTGTATCGATACCCGTCCCTGTTCCACGCCCCAGGGATCTTCACTCTCAAAGTCAGGCCGAAAATACGCTGCCTGCACAGCATCTACCCGCACCTTTGCATTCCATTTTTTCCCGTCATCCTCACCGGATTTCCAGTCAGAAGGCATCCGGATTCCCTGAAATACGTCTACATGCTCTTTCGCTTTCAGAACTTTTTTGTAATAAAAATAATTACCTCTCTGCACCCATGCATCCGTGATGCCTTCCAGGTTTTTCTCCGTCAGCGGACTTCCCGTCTCCCGGTCACTTTCAAATACCACTGCTGCCCGTACATAACAATCCGCACCATCATTACTGATCCGGGGGATTTTAGAAAGGAAATCCCCCGCCATCACTTCATTTCCATCTTCCCAGCTCTGCTCTTTTCCGTCTCTGACCGTATATTCTTCCAGACGCACATCAACTTTCTCCGTCACCGCTTTGTATACCACCGACACTTCCCGAAATGCATAAATCCCCGCTGCCGTCATCAGACTGACAAGTCCTGTGCATATGGCTATTTTCCATTTTTTATTCCAGATATTTTCCACCACCTTTTTCTATACCTTCAGATGTGTGAACGCATCTGTAATGTCTGTATGATTGCCCGACTGCACCGTTTCTGTATAAATGGTCAGAGAAAAATCCTCTTGGGGACTCCCTTCATCTTTGATTCTCACAGCAGTCATGAAAAGTTCTGTCCGTTCCCCCGGCTGCACACATCGCTGGTAATAATAGTAGCCATCCGCTTCCTTTTTCCAGGTCTCCGACCCCATCTGCACTTCCGTTCCTTCTTCTGCCTCCAGACTGCTGAAATCATATCTGGCACGCACATAACAGGGGACTGTTCCTGTGTTGGTAAAAGCTACCTCTTTTTTCAGTTCCGCCCCCGGTGTGACCGTAGAATCAGGAAACTCCTCCTGAATTTCCACGTCATTTTCTCCCGGACAAAAACGATTCGCCCTGACATCCCGGTCAGAAAACCATCCATAACTTTCCTGCATCCCCCACACCATCAGAAAAAGCACCGCAGCAAGACAACCACAGACAACCTTCTTTTTCATAGGCAGGACTCCTTATTTTGTGAAGACGTCAGTGATGTCTTTCTGATTGGTGATGATTTTCCAGATGTTCATAGCATCTGTAGTTCCTTCATCCAGATTGGAGGTCTGAATCGCATAGGCATTGATATCGATTTCCAAAGGTTGTCCATCCAGTCCTTGACCTTCCATGAGATTAACAAAGGTTACATTCTGAAATAAAGGAGTTGTAGATGCTTCTGGAGAAACAGTCGTACATGCACGCCTATCATTAGCGTATGCATACAGATGTTTCACCGCCACCTGATTTCCTTCCCCATCATTCACCGGGCATTTTCCCAGGTAATACCAGCTGGCATCAGCCGTAAACTGATACA
Source organism: Eubacterium sp. (assembly GCA_022764165.1). GTDB lineage: Bacteria > Bacillota > Clostridia > Lachnospirales > Lachnospiraceae > Oliverpabstia. The sequence goes on from JALERM010000085.1 coordinate 27,728, forward strand.
GTTCCGTCATAGCCTGAGCATTTTTCGTGCCGTCAGCATTGACAGTAATCACATTCTTGCAGGGGACCTCCACAGTCAGAAACATGTAGGCGTCATTATTCCCTGTATTTTTCACCCGGGGATCTTTCGTGATTGTCTGAAGGGGAAGAATATTCTCCGCCTCATCCGGCACACCATTGCCGTCTGCATCCGGCTTACTCTCCCACGCCGGCTCCTGCAGTTCAATCTCGATACTTCCCACCGTAAAATTATTCACTTTTTCTTCTGTATCTGTAAAATAAGCCAAAATACCGCCGGACACTGCCAGCACTGCCATAGCTCCAATAATTACCGCTGATTTTAATTTGTTATTCTTCATGATTTGCTCCTTTCGATTTGAAAAAATATGTTCATTGAAATGAATCAGATATGTCTTCTGTGATCAGGCTCTGCCATCCCGAATTGTTATATGCGAGATTTTTTCTCGTGATATTATGTGTGTAAAAATACTATAAACAGACCTTTTCACCTCACTTTCCTATTTACTTCAATTAATAATTGGGAAATATCCGGCAGAACTGCCGTCTTCAGAAGATGGTTATAGTATAACAGGGTTTGAGGAATGATGCAACTGAAAGTTATCCAAAAGTTTCGACCCTTTTTTTGATCTTTGGTAGGCTTCATTGACTAATTTGATGTAGGGGCAAAAGGTATTTTGACCCCTATGATACACTGACTTCTCCCCAGACGCATTTTGTTTCTTTGAGGAAAAGAACAGGAAACTTCTTATCATTTTTTCAGAAGCGGCCTGCTTCTGAAAAAATGATAAGAAGTTTCCGTCCCCTTCCACAACAAAACAAAATAGTATCAATTCTTAAAGCTATGAATCGGTGCCGGTATTCTTCCGCCTCTGTTGACAAAAGCGTCACATCCGAATTTGTTCACCGGCATCACCGGTGCATAGCCCAGTAATCCACCGAATTCTACGGTTTCTCCCACGTTTTTTCCGATGACGGGGATCACACGGACGGCTGTTGTTTTCTGGTTTACCATACCAATCGCCATTTCGTCTGCGATGATTCCGGCGATAGATGCTGCACTGGTGTCTCCCGGGATGGCGATCATGTCCAGACCAACGGAGCATACACAGGTCATAGCTTCCAGTTTCTCAATCGTAAGGGCTCCTGCATTGACAGCATCGATCATGCCCTGGTCCTCACTGACCGGTATGAAGGCTCCGCTCAGTCCGCCCACATAGGAGGAGGCCATAACGCCGCCTTTCTTTACCTGGTCGTTCAGCATGGCAAGGGCAGCCGTTGTTCCCGGTGCGCCCACTCGTTCCAGACCGATTTCTTCCAGTATCTCTGCCACGGAATCACCAATTGCCGGTGTGGGGGCCAGGGAAAGATCCACGATACCGAAGGGAATTCCCAGACGGCGGGATGCTTCCTGAGCAACCAGCTGACCCACACGGGTAATCTTAAATGCTGTCTTTTTGATGGTTTCGCAGAGAATCTCAAAGTTCTGTCCGCGGACTTTTGACAGGGCATATTTTACTACGCCGGGGCCGCTGACGCCCACATTGATAATAGCATCTGCCTCGGTCACGCCGTGGAATGCACCCGCCATGAACGGGTTATCGTCCGGTGCATTGCAGAATACCACCAGTTTGGCACAACCAAGGGAATCATTTTCTTTTGTTGCCTCTGCGGTAGCCAGAACCATTTCGCCCATCAGTTTGACCGCATCCATGTTGATACCTGTTTTGGTGGAACCCAGGTTGATGGAGCTGCAGACACGTTCTGTCTCTGCCAGTGCCTGAGGAATGGAACGGATCAGCAGTTCATCGGCTTTTGTCATTCCTTTGCATACCAGTGCGGAATATCCGCCGATAAAGTTTACGCCCACCTCTTTGGCAGCCTTGTCCAGAGTATGGGCAAGTGTCACAAAGTCCTCCGGCGTCTTGCAGGCAGCTCCGCCTACCAGTGCTATAGGAGTGATGGAAATTCTTTTATTTACGATGGGGATTCCATATTCCCGTGAGATTTCTTCTCCCGTCTTTACCAGATCTTTTGCCAGTGTGGTGATTTTCTCATATACTTTCCGGTTTACTTCCGCCAGATCTGCATCGATGCAGTCCAGGAGACTGATTCCCATGGTGATGGTACGTACATCCAGATTCTCCTGTTCAATCATTTTATTCGTCTCATTGACTTCGAATATATTAATCATTTGCCGTGTCCTCCGCTTCTCCCCTTAGATTCTGTGCATTTTGTTGAAAATATCTTCATGCTGGCAGCGGATGATCACACCGATTTCTTCACCCAGTTTATGCAGTTCTTCCGCAATATCACCGGTTCCTTTATCACATTTTGCAGTATCTGTAATCATCATCATATTAAAGAAACCATCTACGATAGTCTGGGAAATATCCAGGATGTTGATCCCGTTATCAGCCAGATAAGTACATACTTTTGCAATAATTCCTACTGTGTCTTTTCCTACTACTGTGATAATTGTTTTCTTCATTTCTTTCTCCTTTACAGTTCTACAATTTCTGATGCCTGGTCGCGGTGTGCCACAGCGATCCTGAAATCTTTTGCTTTGTAGGGATTGTCTCCCATTGTCACTTCTGAACATACCGTCTCATAGGCCAGAGCCTCATAATTATTCTCCTTACTCAGATGGCCAAGCAGAATATCTTTCATCTGGTCGTGAAGCAGACGGCACAACAGGCGTCCTGCCGTCTCGTTGGAGAGATGTCCTCTGTCCCCAAGGATTCTGCGTTTCAGATAATAGGGATAACTGCCCACCTGAAGCATGTTCACATCATGATTTGCCTCCAGTAAAATGGCATCCAGTCCTTTCAGGTTATCCACAATATAGTCATCATATACGCCCATATCCGTAGCAATTCCCACCGAACGGCTGCCCTGGGATATCCTGTATCCCACCGGATCAGCCGCATCATGAGAAATATGGAAGGGGTGTACCGTCAGATCTCCGATCCGGCAGTTTTCATCTGCCTGAATCTCATGGAAAATACCGTCCGGCATCTTTCCCAGACTTCCGCTCTGTTCCATAGCCTGAATGGTTCCGGCTGTGGCATAAATGGGAACACCGCATTTTCTTGCGATCACTCCCAGACCCTTGATATGATCAGAATGTTCATGAGTAACAAATATACCATCCAGATCCTTTGTTGTCAAATCCAGGGAATTCAGCCCGAACTCCACTTTTTTTCCGCTGATACCGGTATCGATCAGCAGGCTGGTGTTCTCACTCCCCACGTAAATACAGTTTCCGCTGCTTCCACTGGCAATACTACACAGTCTCATACATCTGCATCCTTCGTTTTATTTGTTCTTTCGTATCTTCGAAATCACCACTGTTATCTATCTCGAAGTCACATTGTTCGCTGAACTCATCCTCACTAAGCTGGTTGGCAAAGATACTGAGGATTTTCTCTTTCGAATATCCTCTGTTTTTCATCAGCCGCTCTGTGCGGGTTTCTTCATCCGCATAAATATACCACAGTTCATCGCAGATTGCATTATATTTATCTTCAACCAGCAATGCAGATTCCACAATAAATATATCTGTATCCAGTTCCCTTTCTCTGTCAATGGCTTTCTGAATGTAACGCTTCACTGCCGGATGAACGATGGCATTCAGTTTTTCCAGCAGTTCCTTGTCCCCGAAAACCAGCTCTGCTATTTTAGCCCTGTCCAGTGTGCCGTCTTCCTGCAGGATGCCCGGACCAAACAGTTCCACGATCGGAGCGAAGCAGGATTTGCCGGGTCTCATAACCAGATATCCCACCTCATCGGTTTCCACCACAGCTGCGTCCCAATTCTCTGCAATATACGTTAATATTTCACTTTTTCCGGCTCCCACGCCGCCGGTTACACCAATAACCTTCATCTTCAGTACCTCCCCTGTTCTGATTTCCGGTATTCCCGGATTATTTTGCTTCATACCAGCTTTCACCGGTATGCATGTCTACTTCCAGGGGTACGGCCAGTTCTGCCGCCTGCCGCATCTCTCTCTCCAGTATCTGCGATACTGTATCCAGTTCCTCCCTGGCAGTTTCTATCAACAATTCGTCATGCACCTGCAGCAGCAGCCTGGATCTGAGGTTAGCCTTCCGCAGGGCACGATTCACACGTATCATGGCAATTTTTATAATATCCGCCGCAGTTCCCTGAATCGGTGAATTCATGGCAACCCGTTCTCCAAAAGACCTCTGCATAAAATTACTGGACTGCAGTTCCGGAACCGGACGTCTTCTGCCGAACATGGTGGTGATGTATCCGTCTTTTTTCGCTTTCTCCACTTCCCCGTCCAGATACGTTTTGATTTTCGGATAAGTGGCAAAATACTGTTCAATATACTGGGCAGCCTCTTTTCTGGTAATACTGAGGTCCTGGCTCAGGCCAAAGGAACTGATGCCGTACACGATTCCAAAATTTACTGCCTTGGCATTCCTTCTCTGCAGAGGAGTCACCTCATCAAAGGGAACGTGAAATACCTGAGAGGCCGTCATTCTGTGAATGTCCTGTGCTTCCCGGTATGCCTGGATCAGCATCTCATCACCGGACAGGTGGGCCAGAACACGCAGCTCAATCTGTGAATAATCCGCATCCAGAAATACAAATCCCGGCTTCGGCACAAATACTTTCCGAATCATCCGTCCCAGTTCCATCCGCACCGGAATGTTCTGCAGATTCGGCTCCGTGCTGCTGATTCTTCCGGTAGCCGTAATCGTCTGGTTGAAGGTGGAGCGGATTCTTCCGTCCCCATCGATATAGGCTGCCAGCCCGTCCGCATAGGTGGACTTCAGCTTGGTCAGCTGGCGGTATTCCAGAATATCTGCCACAAAGGGATATTCCGGTGCCAGTTTATCCAGCACCTCTGCCGCCGTGGAATAGCCGGTTTTTGTCTTTTTACCTCCGGGCATTCCCATTTTTTCAAACAGAATCACGCCCAGCTGTTTCGGCGAATTGATGTTGAAATTCTCGCCGGCCTGTTCATAGATTTTCTGCTCCAGCTCCTGAATCCGCACCTGCAGCATTTCGCCGTAAACTTTCAACTCTTCTGCCTGTACCAGAATTCCCTCTTTTTCCATATCATCCAGTGTAAATGCCAGAGGCATTTCCACATTTTCGTAAAGATCCAACATTCCCGCAGCACACAGTGCAGTTTTCACCGGTTCCTGTGCCGCCCGGCACACATACGCCTGATAGCCGGCCAGTGCCGCACACTGTTCTTCTGTCGCTTTGGAAATATCCATCTTTTTGGAGGTCTGGAATATTTCCTCCGGAGACGGCAGCGGCTGTCCCAGATATTCTTTTGCCGCATCGTCATACGTATAGGAATTTTTCAGAGGGTTCAGAAGATAACAGCCGATTCCCAGATCAAAGATTCCCTTTCTCTCTTCAATCACTATTTTCTTCCGGAAAGCCTTCAGATCAGGCGTTCCCACCTCATGGCCTGCGGCAAACAGCTTTTCTGCCTGATTCAGAAGATAACCTTCCGTCATAAACCCTTCTGTGGGAAAATAATAAACATCATCCGCGCCACAGTCAAGCCCGATTCCCAGAATTTCCCCTGAGCCCTGTATAAATGCGATTCCGATTTTTTCGGCTGCCCGGGCTTTCTCCCAGATACTTTCAGCCTCTCCCAGCTCATGTACAAGATAAACCTTCGGTGCTTCTGCATTTTCCTTCTGTTCAAAGCGTGACAGAAGATTCTTAAAATCCAGCCGTTTAAACCATTCATAGGCTTCCGGTGTATACAATTCACTGAGTTTCGCCTCATTCCAGTCAAAAGCAATGGGGCTGTCCGTGTTGATCGTGGCCAGCTGCTTGCTGAGAACGGCCAGGTCATAGTGATCTCTCAGGGACTCTTTTGCCTTGTTGGGCTTGATTTCTTCCAGATGTTCATGGGCATTTTCTATACTTCCATAAGCAGCAATAATTTTGGCTGCCGTCTTTTCACCCACACCGGGGATTCCCGGAATATTGTCCGCTGTATCTCCCATCAGGGCTTTTAATTCAATGATCTGCGGCGGCGTTACCTGATAAGTCTCCAGTACCTGCTGTGCATGATAATCCTCAATAATGGTTTTGCCGCCTTTTGTTTTCGGAATCCGGATCAGAATGTGATCCGTTGCCAGCTGCAGAAGATCCCGGTCACCGGAAACAATGGTCACTTCCATTCCCTGCTGTTCACTTTTTTTCGCTATTGTACCCAGCAGATCATCCGCCTCGTAGCCTTCCTGGGAAATAATGCACACTCCCATGGCCTGCAGAACTTCCTTGATCACCGGAACCTGCTGACGCAGTTCCTCCGGCATGGGTTTTCTTGTTCCTTTATAAGCTTCAAACATTTTATGACGGAACGTAGGTGCATGAAGGTCAAAAGCCACCGTCAGATACTGGGGTTTTTCCTCCTCCAGTATTTTCGTCATAATATTTAAAAAACCGTACACAGCATTGGTGTGCAGCCCTTCTGAATTGGTCAGGTCGGGAAGCCCGTAAAAAGCTCTGTTCAAAATACTGTGTCCGTCAATTAATACTATTTTTTCACTCATACATAATCCTTTCGCCATTTAGAAGAGATTTGGCAGTTCTATGTGTCCGAAATAAAGCATAAAAGAAAGTGCAATGCCAATCCCGGCCACAAGACTGAAAAAGAGTACTGTCTTTGTCAGCAGCTGCTTTCGTCTGATATACTTTTCCTTTTCTCTCAGATTCTCTTTTAACATTCGAGGTATATTATAGGAGCCCATATTTTCATTTTCCAGATATTTGGTTCCCACGTTAATCGTATAGTATGTTTCCAGCTCATCATAACACTCCGGACACTCCCGTATGTGCGCCAGAAACTCTTCGGTTTCTTTGATGGACAAACTGTCATTAATATAGGCATCGATTTTCAATAACGCTTCTTCACACTTCATGGCACTACCTTCTGTATGGATTACCAGATCGGATGATCCAGTTCCTGCTGTACTCTCTTCAGATGCTCACGGATTGAAATTTTCTGTGGACACTGTTCCTCACAGGCACCGCACTCCGCACAATTCTGTGGTTTTGCATCTTCTCCCAGTTCATTTTCCCAACGATTTTTCACAAATTTGTAATTCTGATAAATATGATAATCATTCCAGATACGGAAGCTTCCCGGAATATTAACGCCTGCCGGGCACGGCATACAGTATCTGCAGCCGGTACATCCGTTCTGCACCCGGCCTTTCAATGTCTTCACCACCTGCTCCACTGTCTTTTCTTCTTCCTCTGACAACGGCTTAAAGTTATTGAACGTGGACAGATTGTCTTCCACCTGTTCCGGGGTACTCATGCCGCTGAGTACTACTTTTACATTCGGATGGGAAGCAACCCAGCGCACGGCCCAGGAGGCAACACTGTTGTCCGGTGCCGCTTTCTTAAACATTTCCGTAATATCATCGGAAAATCCTGCCAGCAGGCCACCCCTTACCGGCTCCATGATCACCATCGGAATTCCTTTTTCCTCTGCCAAGCGATATCCTCTGTCCCCTGCCTGTACATCCGTATCCATGTAATTATACTGAATCTGGCAGAAATCCCAGTCATGGTAATTAATAATCTCTTCAAATACTTCATAATCATCATGGAAAGAAAATCCCAGATAACGAATCTTACCCTCTTTGCGGAGCTCTTCACACATCTCCACGATTTTCATTTCCTTCACTTTCTCAAAACGTTCTTTATCCAGTGCATGAATCAGATAAAAATCCACATAATCCTTATCCAGACGTTTTAACTGATCGTCAAAAATCTGTCTCGCATGCTCCGGACTCTCCACCAGCCAGATCGGCAGCTTGGTAGCCAGAAAATACGAAGAGCGATCATACTTATTCAGAACTCTTCCCACAAAAGGTTCACTGTCACCGCCGTGATAAGGGAATGCCGTATCATAATAAGTAACCCCCTGAGCCATCGCCTCATCCAGCATCTTCTCAGCAGTCACCTCGTCAATCTTACCATCCTCCAGCGTTGGGAAACGCATACAGCCAAACCCAAGCAGAGAAGGTTCTATACCAAGTTTTACCATTTTTCTTCTTTCCATAACTAAATCCTCCTAAAAATAATTTTGATTTGGTTAAAAAGGGACGGAAGTATGTACGCTAAACGTTTACATAAGTAATTTCAGCTATTAAAATGGAAATTACTTTGACAGAAGTTTCATATACACCCTTCCAGGGTACATTATGTTTCGTTTGGAATGGAACAGGAGAATCTCTGGTATTTTTCAGAAGCATTGGGGAAAGTGAGTCCGAAAATATGCACTTAGCAAGACTTTGGCGCGAAGGCTTTCCTGAGCGTCAATTAGTCGCGCTTAGTGCAGAGTTGAGGAGGAACGGCCTGCTTCTGAAAAATACCAGAGATTCTCCGTACCTCCACAATCAACCACTAATTTGCAGTTCGCCGCATCATCGAGAAGCAGCTTACCCCAAGCAGCACTGCCGCCCCTGTCCATGCACTGATTTCTGCATAGAATATTCCATTTTGTCCTATCCACCGGGGCAGGAGCAGGGCTGCTCCGATTCTCATCATGAATTCTACGATTCCGCTGATCAGAGGGATTACGGTGTTGCCAAGTCCCTGAATGGCGGAGCGATATACATAGAGCAGATACAGAACCCACAGACAGGCAGACATAATGAACAGGTATTTGTAGGCAATGTTCAATACCTGTGTAACCTGTTCGGGTTCTCCGGATACGAAGAGGGAAAGGATGCTCCGTCCCGCTATCACCATAATAATTCCCACCGCCAGCGAGGTGATCACTGCCATAACAGTTCCGCTGGTTATGCCCTTTTTGATTCTCCTGATTTCCCCGGCTCCCAGGTTCTGCCCCACATAGGTGGTAATGGCATAGCCATATGAAATAGCGGCCAGTTCCAGAAGACCGTAGAGTTTGTTGGTTGCTGTAAATCCTGCCACAAAGAGGAAGCCAAAACCATTGACCACGTACTGGACTACCAGCCCGCCGATGGAAATAATCATATTCTGCACTGCGATCGGTGCGCCCAGCTGAAGCAGTCTGCCGCTCAGCCCTGCATCGGGCCTGAAATCTTTCTTTGTCAGTGATAAAATATCCAGTTTTCTTAAAACGCCAAAACAATACACTGCGGAAAATCCCTGTGCGATTACAGTGGCCGCTGCCGCTCCGGCAATTCCCCATCCCAGTACTGCCACAAACAGCAGATCCAGACATACATTGATCAATGCCGCCACGATCATTGCAGTCAGGGGAGACCTGCTGTTCCCCATGGCACGCAGAACCGCTGCCAGAATATTGTAAGCAGCAATAATCGGAATGCCGCAAAATACAATCCGCAGATACAGCATTGACATATCAATGATGTCTGCCGGAGTATTTAAAAACAGCATAACACGGTGAACCACAAGCTGACTGACCGTCAGAACCACCACTGCCAGAATTCCCGTTAATACATAACTGAGTGCCACGGCTTTTCTGAGTTTTTCCAGATTATCAGCGCCATAGTATTGCGATACCAGAATGGAAAATCCCTGTGTCATACCGGAAGCCAGCCCCAGAACCAGCCATACCAGCCAGTCTGCTGCACCCAGAGCCGCCAGAGCTTCCACACCTACAATCTGCCCTACCACCATGGTATCGACCATCGTATATAATTGTTGAAAGATATTACCTAACATCAGCGGCACAGCAAATGCCATAATCAGCTTTCCGGGAGAACCGCTGGTCATATTCTTTACTTTTGATGCCATCACAATATCCTGCCTTTATTTTTCTTCTTTCGCCCAGCCAAAGGCGTATCTGACCGCTTTGTGCCAGCCTTTTATTTTTTCTTTTTGTTCTTCCTCCGTCATCTTCGGTTCAAAGATACGGTCAATGGACGAGTTCTTGATCACAGCCTCCTTGTTTGGCCAGTATCCCACTGCCAGACCTGCCAGATAAGCAGCTCCCATGGCCGTCGTCTCCACACAGGCAGGGCGTTTCACCTCGGTCTGGATCGTATCTGCCTGCGCCTGCATCAGAAAATCATTGGCACTGGCTCCACCGTCAACGTTCAGGGATGTGAGTTTGATTCCGGAATCAGCCTCCATAGCCCGGATTACATCATAGACCTGATATGCGATGGATTCCAGCGTTGCCCGGATGATATGGTATTTATTTACCCCACGGGTCAGACCCACAATCGTTCCGCGGGCATACTGATCCCAGTAAGGAGCTCCCAGTCCCGTAAACGCAGGAACTACGTAACAGCCGTTGGTATCCTTCTCTTTGCTGGCCATCCAATGAGAATCCGGTGCCGAATCAATCAGCCTCATCTCATCCCGCAGCCACTGAATGGCCGCACCGGCCATAAAAATGGAACCTTCCAATGCATAATTCACCTTGCCGTCAATTCCCCAGGCAATGGTTGTCACCAGTCCATTCTGCGAAAACACCGGTTTCTCTCCTGTATTCATCAGAAGGAAACATCCTGTTCCGTATGTATTCTTTGCCTCACCCGGCTGAAAGCAGGTCTGTCCAAATAATGCAGACTGCTGATCACCGGCTGCTCCTCCAATGGGAATCGCTCCGCCCAAAAATGAAGGATCGGCATAACCATACACGCAGCTGGACGGCATCGGCTTGGGGAGCATACACCGGGGAATATTCAGTTCCTTCAGAATGTCATCATCCCAGTCCAGGGTATTGATATTAAAAAGCAGTGTGCGGGATGCATTGGAATAATCAGTCACATGTACTGCACACTTTGTCAGTTTCCAGATCAGCCAGGTCTCAACCGTTCCAAAAAGCAAATCTCCTTTTTCCGCCCGCTCTCTGGCACCCTCCACATGATCCAGAATCCATTTTACCTTTGTCCCTGCAAAATACGCATCAATAATCAGTCCCGTTTTCTTCCGGAACACTTCCGTCAGCCCTTTTTCTTTCAATGTGTCACAGTACTCAGAGGTTCTGCGGCACTGCCATACGATCGCATGATACACCGGTTCACCCGTATACTTGTCCCAGACAATCGCCGTCTCTCTCTGATTGGTAATTCCGATTGCTGCGATATCTTCTGCTGATGCACCAATCTTTGACATGGCCTCCACTGCCACTCCCAGCTGTGTCGACCAGATTTCATTGGCATCATGCTCCACCCAGCCCGGTTTCGGAAAATGCTGGGTAAACTCCTTCTGTGCAACACTGCACATTTCTCCCTTTTCATTAAACAGGATGCAGCGGTTGCTGGTTGTCCCTGCATCCAGTGCCATTACATACTTTGCCATAAAAACCCTCCGAAATATACTTTCATTTATTTTATCATGGCTTATTATGCATTACAAGTTCATTTTTGGTTGCACCATTCTATAAAGACAGGTATAATATGGTATCAATAAGCTTATACTATTTCGGATAAGGAGATTTATTTAATTATGGCTGTAACTACAACAGAAAAAAATGTTTCGGATACTGACGGACTGGGAGTCCGGGGTCCACAGAATATTGTTCTGATTGGTTTTATGGGAGCGGGAAAATCTTCGGTTGCCCAGCATCTTCATGAACTGTATCAGATGGATGTGGCAGAGATGGATGATATGATTGTAGAGCGTGAGGGTATGTCAATCCCCGAAATTTTTGCTTCCAAAGGGGAAGCTTATTTTCGTTCACTGGAGACTGCTCTGCTGCAGGAACTTCAGAAAAAGGATCACATTATTATTTCCTGCGGCGGCGGTACGGCACTTCGTGAGGAAAATGTCCGCATCATGAAGGAAAACGGTCATGTAATTTTACTGACTGCCAGCCCGGAAACCATTTTCCAGCGTGTAGGGGCTGACCCGAACCGGCCGGTACTCAATGGCAGAAGAAGTCCCGAGGGAATCCGACAATTGATGGAGGAACGACGCCCTCGTTATGAGGCTGCTGCCGATGTGGTCATTGACACCGATGGGAAATCCACAGCACAGATTTGTCAGGAAGTCATCCACGGGCTATTAGGAAAGTCCCACTGGCTAAACACCATCAATCCCGAGATTTTCATACAGAACAACCAGACTTTTAATAATCTGATGATGATGTATCGCTGTGCGATCCGGGAGATTCGCACCAAACTGGAGATTCTGGATGATGAATTTTCCAACAAATATAATCGTAATCCCATTTCCTTTATCAAAACCAGAGTGAAATCACCGATGAGTATTTATCAGAAGCTTTTGAAAATGGGTTATGATTTCACAGAGGAAAACATTCGCGAAAAACTGCATGACGTAGCAGGTATCCGTGTCATCTGTCCTTTTATTGATGACATATACATGATTGCCCAACTGCTTTCCAATCAGGATGATATCCAGATTATTAAGATCAAAGACTATATCAAGTCTCCCAAGGAAAATGGCTACCGCAGTTACCATATGATCGTGGGAATTCCAGTATTTTTCTCCAGTGGAAAAACCATGATGACAGCTGAGATTCAGATTCGTACCATCGGCATGGACTTCTGGGCAAGCCTGGAACACCAGCTTCGCTACAAAAAGAATCTGGACAAGATTGAAGGATATGAACAGATCAGTGAAGAACTACAGAAATGTTCACATGCTATTATCGAGACCGATAACCATATGCAGGTGATCAAAGATATGATTGGGGATTTCTGTAATATTGAGCAGTAAATTTGGGGTGACTGGGGGACGGGTTCGGGGTCACAATGAGTGACCCCGAACCCGTCCCCCAGTCACCCCTGATAATGCCGTATAACAATCTGTATGGTTTCTCTTCCCATATAACTGTTTATCTCAGGATAGTAAACCACCGACAATGTCTGTTTTCCGCGGATGTCTTCACAAAACTTATCCCCATCGCCGAAATAAATGGCTTCCATAGTGTATCCTGCCTCATCGGCTACCTGCATTTTCACTACATTTCTTCCGCTCCCCAGCACTCTGCTGCGAAGTACTCTCAGGCCTTTCTGAGCAAATACCGGCTTCTCGTTTCCTTTTCCGAAGGGTTCCAGTATTTTCAGTTCCTGGATCAGTTCTTTCCGTATGTAGTTGATGGGCATGGGCACATCGATGGAAACTTTTTCAATAAAGTCTTCGGGCTCCAGGCCTGATAATTCGTTGAGTTTTCTCCGGAATGGCTCAATGTTGTCTTCTTCCAGTGAGAGCCCGGCTGCCATGGGGTGGCCTCCGAACTTTGTCAGGTATTCTCTGCACTCACATAATTTTTCGTACATGGAATAGCATTCTGTGGAACGGCCCGAACCTTTCACTCCTTCTTCTCCCTGGGTGAGCACGAAGGAGGGCTTATGATATTTTTCTCTGATTCTTCCGGCAATGATTCCGGCAAGGCTCTCGTGACATTCTGGTAAATACACCACCAGGACGCTGTCATTTTTCAGGTCTGTTGTTTCAACAAGATGAATCGCCTGCTCCACTCCCTGATTTGTCATTTCTTTTCTGCTGTCATTCAGGCTTTTCAAATCACCGGCCAGACGCGCAGCCTCTTCCTGATTGTCAGCGCACAGCAGTTTCAGGGATCGTCTGGCAGTGTCCAGGCGTCCGCTGGCATTCAAACAGGGGCCAATCACAAACCCGATATGGTATGGGGAAATATTTTGTGGTTCCAGATTGTTGACACGGATCAATTCCAGAAGACCCATATTGGTAGTATGATGCAGCCGTTTCAGTCCTTCCTTCACAATGATGCGGTTCTCTTTTACCAGATCCATCACGTCCCCGATTGTGGCAATTGCAGCATACTCCAGCATCCTGTCCACAATGTCTGTATCCGGCTGCAGTCTCTGATATAATGCCTCAACAAGTTTCAGTGCAACTCCCGCACCGCAAAGACTGGAGAAAGGGTAAGTACATGCTTTCTGTTTGGGGTTGATAATTGCATCTGCCGGAGGCAGGACTTCTATTCTGCCTTCTGTGGTATCCTCGAAAGGCACCTCGTGATGATCTGTCACAAGAACAGTCATGCCCAGCGCCTTTGCCCGCTCAATCTGCGTCCGCGCCGCAATCCCATTGTCGCAAGTAATGATCGTATCCCGTCCTTCCTGATACGCCTGCTCAATCAGATGTTCATTGATACCGTAACCGTCTGTAATTCTATTGGGAATTACATGATCCACATCAGCCCCCAGCCCTTCCAGACTTTTCAACAAAATATACGTAGACATCACACCATCAATATCATAATCTCCGATAATACGGATCCTGCTGCCTGCTCGTATCTTTTCTGTCAGGATATCCACTGTTTTTTCCATATCTTTCATTAGCCAGGGACTGTGCATCTGCTCTCTGGTACCATGCAGGTATTCATGGATTGCTTCATCACCGACCACATCCCTGTTTCTAATCAGGCGCGCCGTCACCTGATCAATACCAAATCTCTGTGCAATTGCCTGAAAATCCGCTCTTTTAGCGGCAATCATCCATTTTTCCATAATTTCGCTCCATACAGAAAGATAATCCCGGGGCACCCCGGGATTATCGCTTCCTATTTCTTTTCAGGTTTAAATTTTGTTCTCAGTGTATACCACAAGGTACCGGTTACGCATACAGAGGAGTATGCACCACAGATGATACCTACCATAATCGGAAGTGCAAACTCACGAATGGAAGCTACACCCAGGATAAACAGCACAAATATAGTGATGAATGTGGTAAAGGATGTATAAATACTTCTGGTCAGTGTCTGTGTGATACTTTCATTTACAACATCTGCCAGATCCTGTTTTTTGCCCATCGATTTCATGTTCTCACGGATACGGTCAAAAATAACGATGGTTGCATTGATGGAGTATCCGACAATTGTCAGCATGCAGGCAATGAAGGTATTACCTACCGATACACGGGCAACCGCATAGAACCCGAGAACAACCAGAACGTCATGTACCAGAGCCAGAACTGCACTGGAGGCAAAACGTACATCTTTGAAACGGAACCAGATGTAGATCAGCATACAGATGGTTGCGATCACTACTGCAATCACTGCATCTCTTCTCATCTCAGAACTTACTGTGGAAGAAATACTTTCTGCAGATATTGTGGATTCGTCCACACCGAATTCATCCACCAGTTTCTGGTTCAGTTCTTCTCTCTCTTCCAGAGAAAGGGAACGTGTCTTGATGATGACAGCGTTGCTTCCTGCAACTTTTGCTGCCTGAATATTGGCATCACCGGTCACTTCCTGAACCACCGGTTTTACTTCCTTATCAATATCTTCAATGGACAGGTCTTCGTTGAAGGTTACATTGGTGGAAGTTCCTCCCATGAACTCCAGGCTGTAGTTCAGAGCCTTTCCGTCTTTTGCAGAGAAAATGCCCATTCCCACAGGTGCCACCAGAATCAGAATCAGAGAAATTGTAAAGAATATTTTTCTTCTTCCCACAAAATCAATGGTTTTTCTTTCTTTCTGGCGTCCGTAGTATTTTTCATCACGAAGTCCCACTGCATAAAATGCGTTGGTGATCAGGCGGGATACTACCAGTGCGGTAAACATAGACAGTACAATACCGAGAGCCAGAGTCATGGCAAAACCTTTCACACTTCCTGTTCCCATTGCACCCAGTACCGCTGCGGCAATCAAAGTAGTAATGTTACCATCCACGATTGCGGATGTAGCTTTCTGGAAACCTGTTTTGATAGAGGTTCTGACACTCTTGCCGGCTGCAATTTCCTCACGGATACGTGCATAGATAATAACGTTCGCATCCACTGCCATACCGATGGACAGGATGATACCTGCGATACCCGGCAGTGTAAGAGTCAGGTCAAATGCATTCAGCATCAACAGTTCCAGACCGGTATAGATTGCCAGTGACAATGCGGCAACCACACCCGGAAGTGCATAGACAATCATCATAAATACAGCAACCAGTGCCAGACCGATACCACCGGCGATCAGACTTGTTTTGATAGCCTGCTGACCCAGCTGTGCGCCTACAACACTGGAACGAAGTTCTTCCAGTTCCAGTTTCAGAGAACCGATACGGATAATGGAAGCCAGACTTTTTGCCTCTTCAATACTGCTCTGTCCACTGATTTCTGCTTTTCCATCGGAAATCACAGCCTGAACGGTAGGGGCACTGATGGTTTCACCATCATATACAATGGCGATTGTTTTATTCAGATTTTCTTCTGTAGCTTTTGCAAATTTGTCTGTTCCGTCTTTGGTCAGTGTAAGAGAAACTACATATTTTTTTACTCCGGTGTTCGGGTCATCATACACAGCTCCCTGTGCATCCGCAATATCAGATCCATTCAGAACTACTTCACCGCTCTCATCCTGGAATTCCAGAGAACCCGGTTTTCCCAGTTCTTCAAGAATCTTGTTTGCATCGCTGACGCCCGGAATCTCCACGTTGATCCGGTCATTGCCTTCCTGATAAACCTGCGCTTCATTACTGTAGCTTTCCACACGTTTCTGAAGCTTGTAGATGGTGTCATCCATATCACTCTGTGACGGATCGTCACCCTTTACCCGGTAGGTGATGCTGACACCGCCTGCCAGGTCCAGACCGGTCTTGATATTTTTCGCAGCACCGGTTCCTGTCGGTCCAAATCCCACAGCAGAGGTAAAGGCCAGAAGGCCAATGACAACTGCGGTCAGAATCAGGACCAGAATTCCCTGTTTTTTCTTCATTTTTATTACCTCTTATTCTTCTGCTTCAGCAGCTTTTATCATGATTGCACACTCCACTCTCTTTCTCTGAAGCTGGCAGCCGATATCATACACATCATTGATATTGCCCTTGAAATTATAGGCATTGGCTGCACATCCTCCGCTGCAGTAGAAACGTGCAAAACATTTTTTACACTCTTCTTTGGCATAAACATTACAGTTTTTAAACTCACCGCAGATTTCCGGTCTTGTAATACCCTCATCCACGTTGCCGAGAAGGAATTTTTCCTCTCCCACAAACTGATGGCAAGGATACAGATCACCCCATGGAGTCACTGCCAGATATTCAGTTCCTGAACCACATCCCGATAACCGCTTATAAACACAGGGGCCACCGGTAAGATCAATCATAAAATGGAAGAAATTAAAGCCATTGCCTTCCTTTTTCCGTCTGATCATTTCTTTTGCCAGTTTATCGTACTCTTCGAAAATTTTCGGTAAATCTTCTTCCCGAAGTGCGTAATCTTCATGTTCAGGGGCCACTACCGGCTCCACAGAAATCTGTTTGAATCCCAGATCTGCCAGATGCAGAACATCTTCCGAAAAATCCAGATTATAATGCGTAAAGGTACCTCTGGCATAATACTTGTCCTGGTGACGGCTCTGGGCCCATCTCTGGAACTTCGGCACAACGAGATCATAACTTCCTGTTCCTTTGCGGAAAGGTCTCATATGGTCATGGACTTCTTTTCTTCCGTCGATACTCATAACCACATTTCCCATCTCTTTGTTGCAGAATTCCATAATTTCATCATTTACCAGGACACCATTGGTCGTAAGGGTAAAACGGAAGTTTTTGTTATGGATTTTTTCCTGCTCTCTTCCGTATGCCACCAGATCTTTGACCACCTGCCAGTTCATCAGCGGCTCGCCGCCAAAGAAATCCACTTCCAGGTTTCTTCTGCTGCCGGAATTGGCAATCAGAAAATCCAGTGCCTTTTTTCCAACTTCGAAGGACATCAGTGCACGTCTTCCATGGTATTCCCCTTCTTCTGCAAAGCAGTATCTGCAGGCCAGGTTACAGTCATGGGCAATATGCAGACAGAGTGCCTTCACTACCGTCGGTCTGTCTTTAAAATGCTCGATGGCGTTCTCATAAATATCTTCTGTAAACAGCATCCCCTGCTCTTTCAGCGTCCCGATTTCTTCCAGGGCTGTATGCAAATCTTCTTCAGCGTATTGCTGTTTCAACTGTTCTACTACACTATTCTCATCAGTTCCCTTATCCAGAAGGGCAATACAGTCATATACAATATCATCCACCACATGGACAGAACCACTGTTCACATCCAGCACAATGGAATAACCGTTGCTTTTATACTGGTGAATCACGTAATGTTCTCCTTTCTGATATGAACGCAAAGCAAGCAGCGGCTTTCAACCGCTGCCTGTACGTCTGTGTTTTCACAATGATTAATTATTTGTTGTTTTCGCAGCTCTGATTTCCAACTGTGCAGGATGTCTTGCAAGCAGACTGGCAGGATGTCTGACATTCGCCACATCCACCTTTTTTTACAGTATTCTGCAAACTTTTTGTATTTAAAGTTTTGATATGTTTCATCACTATATCCTCCTTAATGTTATACTATTGGCTATTATAACACAGCTTTTTTCATTTTAAAAGCATTTTTTTCACTGACTTTCATCACATTAATTGCTGTGCCATGAAGCGTTCCCCCGCTCTGCTCTTTTTATAACAATAATGAAGAATATCACTTCGGCGGATAATACCGATAAAATTGTCTGCGTCGTCCACTACCGGAACGAAATTCTGCTTCATGGCAATCTCTACCAGATCTTCCATGTTGCAGTCAATACTCACCGGTGTGTACTTCCACCGAAGCGGCACACGGCTGATCAGACAGTCTTCTGCCTCTTTTACGTTGAGAGAATACCTGTCCTTTATGTACCGGAGCAGATCTCCTTCTGTTACGGTCCCCACATACTTTCCATTTTTATTCAGCATGGGAATGGCCGTATACTTGTGGTACTCTATTTTTTCAAGTACCTGCCGCAGCGTATCATCATTGAAGACATAAGCGACTTCACTTTTTGGTGTTAAAAAAAATAATATATTCATATGATAAACCCCCATTATTTCACTATCTATATTATACAACATTTCACACCATTTTTGATGAATTCGCTGTGAAAAAATCATAACTTTTTTCTTAAAACATTATTCATGCCGCAGGGCATCGATCGGGTTCAGGTTTGCTGCTTTGACAGACGGCAGCAATCCGAAAATGATTCCGATCGCCATGGAGAATACTACTGCAAGTATGCTGGCTGAAAAGCTGATAGCAACCGGGGTCTGCGACATTTTGGCTATCACCTGCGACAATATGATACCGGCAATTACACCAAGGGCACCTCCGATACTGGTAAGCACTGCCGCTTCCGTCAGGAACTGCCACAGAATCTTTTTCTTCCGGGCACCCAGCGCCTTCTTCAGTCCGATTTCACTGGTACGCTCTGTAACCGATACCAGCATGATGTTCATAACGCCGATACCGCCGACCAGCAAGGAAATACTGGCAATCCATAACAGCTGTTTGTTTGTATTTTCACTGACTTTCTGGAGATTCTTAACGGTTTTCAACAAATCTGCCGCACGATAGGAAATACTGTTGCTTTCGCCTTCTCCCTCTGCACTGTTTCCTTTTGAAACCACCAGCTGATTCATAATATCTTCTACTTTTTTACCGATACTGCTCATCTCATCGGTACTCTCCGCCATCACACTGACATCCACCGGTTCGTCAAAATTAAACAGAATCGGCCAGGCTGCCTGTGGAATCATGACCATTCCATTGGTATTCTGATTATATGTGTAATAATCTTCCATACTGTTGATGACCGGTTCAAAGGCGTCTGATTTGCAGACACTGCCCACAACAATAAAGGGCTCGCCCTGAATCTCCAGGGTACATCCCATCGGGTTTTTATCGGCGAACAGGGTCTGTGCCGCCGTATCATCCAGCAGTGCCACCTTCCGTCTCTGTGTGTAATCGTCTTCCACAAAACCTCTTCCTGTTTTCACCACATATCCCTTGGTCTGCAGGAAATTCCGGTCGATGCCGTACATACTCCCACTGTCCAGAGATATTTCTTTATACATAATACCGTCAACCCAGCTTCTGCGATTATAGAATGTGGCATTTTTAACGCCGTCAAGTTCCATAATCTGATTTTTCAGTTCATCTGTCAGAATGGAAATACCATCCGGGATTCCCTGATACGTATCATATTCGTACTCTCCCTGGAACAGCCGCACATCCACGTTATTGTTTCCTGCACCGATCAGATTCTGCTTAATCTGCTCATTGGTTCCCCGAATGGTGGAAACAATGGAAATGATAGAAGCAATTCCGATAATGATTCCAAGCATCGTAAGAAATGACCGCATTTTATGAGACCATATGCCGGCAAATGCCAGTCTTATATTTTCCAACATTACTTCTACCTCCTAGCTATAAAGTTCCTGCAGAGAAACTTCCTCTGTTCTGGCACCTTCTTTGACATTCTTTCCGTATGGAAATGCGATTTTATCTTCCGCAGTCAGACCTTCGGAAATCTCATATACCGATCCCCATATGATGCGGGATACGGTTACATTCTGCTTTTTCAGTCTGCCATTTCCATCGTCAATCATAACATAATACTGACCGCCTTCTGTTCTGACAAATGGCTTCTCCACAGTGATTTTGCTGCTGCCTCCCATACCGTCAGCACCCATAGGAGTCAGTTCTGCCCAACTGTAATTGTTCAAACCTTCTGCATTTTCAATATAAGCGGTGAATGGATATACAGAGGAGCTGCCCTCGCTCTGTCCTTCCAGCGGATAAGGAGAAATTTCCTTCACCTCTGCCACAAAGCTGACACCTGTATCATAGGAGAATCCATTCAGTTTATCGCCCACCTGCAGATCATCCAGCTTCATCTCGCTGATGCTTCCTTTTATGTAAAGTCCTTCACTGCTGACAACCTGGACAATCGGTTTGCCTTCCGGATTATTCGGATCCGCCACAGATTTCACCACACCGTTTAAAGTGCTCTTTACAGTCTGATTCTTTACTTCTTTTTCAATCTTATTGATTTCAAGATTTGCTTCTTTCAGATCCAGCTGATAATCACGGATTTCTTTTTCTTTATCTTTAATCTGCTTCTGGATTTCTTCTTTTGTCATACCAAAGTCTGCCAGTTCCATCATGCTGCTGACAGTTCTGGTAAATACAGCGGAGGAAGTCTGAAGATTGGCATAGCATGCAGTCTGTGCTGCAACACCGGTGGATGGCTCCGGTTCCTGCGTAGGCTGCGGTTCTTCTGTCGGCATCGGTTCAGGAGTTCCTGTTGGCTCAGGCGTTCCTGTTGGTTCCGGTGTTCCCGTTGGCTCAGGTGTTCCTGTTGGTTCCGGTGTTCCCGTTGGCTCAGGCGTTCCTGTTGGCTCCGGTGTTCCTGTCGGCTCCGGTGTAACAGTAGGTTCCGGTGTAACAGTAGGTTCCGGATCCTCTTCTGCCTTCACTCCCAAATCCACCGCATACACAGCATTTTCTTCTATTTCACCAAGTTCTTCACCATTTTGTTCCCATGCTTTCAGAAGCACAGTTCCATAGGTATCATCCTTCCACACCTCCAGACGAAAATACACCTTTTTCTCCTTCATGGCTTTGAAGAACCCCGCTGTGACAGTCCCATCGGCTTTTACCAGATAGGTATATGGCTTTTCTGCCGTGCCTTTTCCCCGGCAGAACTCCTCCACCTGTTCCTCTGTCAGTTCTTCATGCACCTTCATTTTGGAAACGTCTACTTTTTCTATTTCATTCAGTGCCATTTCATATCTTTCATTGGCATCCAGTTCCAGATTTTCATCCTCAATTTTCTGTCCCCATATTTTCATGAGCTCGCCATTGCTGATATCTCCAGCCCGCACTTCCACCACGAAAAAGCACTGTTCCTTTGCCATTCGGTTCAGAAAACTTCCAAAAATCACACCATCACTGCTACAAAGGAAATGATAGGGATCCTCCAGAGTTCCCTCGCCCATATACGGTTTTGCATCTGCATCCAGTTCCTGGTATGCAGGTACCGGTTCTTCTGCCGGCTCATCCGGGAAATCAGGTTCTACCGGAAAATCAGGTTCGTCAATGATACCCGGGTCTTCTCCACCGCCGTTTGACGCAGGTTTTGTATTTTTCAGCTTGGTGATCTCTCTCTGTGCCTTCTTAATACTCAGTTCAATACCTTCTTTATCCAGCTTTTTCATTTCCAGTTCCAGATTCACCAGAGTCATATCATAAGATACCAGAGGATCTCCCTCCTGGACCGTATCTCCCTCCTGGACAAAGACTTCTTCCACAACCTGGTTACTTCCCAGATACACATTCTGAGAGACATCTGAGGTGATATTTCCGGAAAGGTTCAGATCATTCATTCCTCCATACCATCCCATCATTTCCTGAACAGATGCCACCTTTACCTGCTCACTATTGGTTTGTCTGACAGCAAATACGATTCCGGTGCCAAGGAGAAGAACACCGGCAGCCGTTCCCGCCACAATCCATCTCTTTTTCATTGTATTCCTTCCTCCTTTTTCAGGACTCCGTCACGGATAATCACCTTACGCTGTGCACAGGATGCAATATCTGCATCATGGGTAATCATAAGGATGCTGACCCCCTCATCGTTCAGACTCTGGAAAAGCTCCATCACCTGCTCACCGGATGTACTGTCAAGAGCTCCTGTGGGCTCGTCAGCCAGAAGAATCTTCGGACGATTGACCATTGCTCTGGCAATAGCCACTCTCTGTTTTTGTCCTCCGGATAACTGATTAGGAATAAAATTCACTCGATCCGAAAGTCCCACCCGGTCCAGTGCCTGCAGGGCTCTCTCTCTTCTTTCTTTTTTCGGTACATTGGCATAGGTCAGAGGCAATTCCACATTTTCCAGGGCTGTCTGCCGCGGAAGCAGCTGAAAATTCTGGAATACAAAACCGATTTTATTCAGGCGCAGATCCGACATTTCATTTTCTGTGCATTTGCTGATATCCTGACCGTCCAGAATTAACGTACCGGAAGTGGGCTGGTCCAGGCATCCCACAAGGTTCATCAATGTGGTCTTTCCGGAACCGGAGGGGCCCATGACAGCCACATATTCTCCCTCTTCCATTGTAAAACAGATATTTTTCAGAACAGGGATTACCATTTTTCCCTGTATATAATCTTTACAGATATTGTTCATTTCAAGGATCACTGCTCATCCTCCGTTTCTCCGTCAACTGCGCCGGATTCCTCTTCCATCATTCCATCTGCCGGCATTTCTTCTCCGACCATTCCCTCTTCGATCATGCCATCATCCATCATACCGTCTTCCATCATAGAATTATCCATCATGCCATCGTCTATGATTTCGCCTTCCATGCCATCTTCCATCATCTGAGGATTGCTCTGTCCCATCTGACCATTTTCACCGGGGGCAGTGGACATTCCTTCTTCAAGCCCCTCTTCCGGATATGTAATCATATCTTCTTCTGACAATCCATCCGCAATCTCATACTCGAACAATTCTTCATCGTACTGGCCCAGCGTGATTTTCCGTTTTTCCAGTTTGCCTTTTCCATTGTCCGCCCATACGTACGGATCATCGTCATCCAGACCACCGATCATATATTCAGTCAGCCAGATACCTGCCCGTTCTTCCTCCTGACCGTAATCTACTTCAATATAGACGTGCTGACCCAGCATCAGACCTTCCGAAGATTCCAGATCCACATAAAATGGATAGGAGTTGGTCTGCGTCATGGAATCGCCGCCAGAATAATACATATTTCCGGAGTCATTTCCCGGGTTCTGCATGTCCACTTCACCCATCACACCTTTCCAGGTGACATCATCATCCAGACGAGAATGTACGATGACAGGCTGTCCCGGCATAATGGAACCCATATTCTGCTCATTAATTTTACCTTTGACACGGAAATCCCCCATGGCAATGATTGTCATAAATGCCTGGCTCTCTCCATAATAATACATATCTTCATTGTTTCCGTTATTAATGGACTGCACCACGCCGGCCATTTCACTGACCACTTCTGCATTTTCAATATTATCCTGAAGCTTCTGGATCTCCACCTGCTTGCTCTTTTTCTCATATTCACTCTGTTTCAGTTCCATCTGAGCACTCTGAATCTGCAGGGTATAATCCAGCTTGG
Organism: Eubacterium sp.; assembly: GCA_022764165.1. GTDB lineage: Bacteria > Bacillota > Clostridia > Lachnospirales > Lachnospiraceae > Oliverpabstia. Next base: position 51,633 of record JALERM010000085.1, read on the forward strand.
CATCACTGGACGCATTCCTCTTTTCCTTTTCCAAAGCCGCAATCTCATTGTACTTGTTTCCAATGGCATTGCTGATCCGCTCCAGTTCCAGCTGGGCTTTGCTCAGATTTTCTTTATCATTTTCTGTATCATAGGAAAATAGAGGAGTACCCACCTCTACTTCCTGTCCTTCTTCCACATAAATTTCTTTAACCGTTTTTTCCTGATTCGGCTGGATCTCCAGCTTTTCCTGCGTTTCCACCACGCCCGCAAAACGATTCAGTGCACCTGCCATATTTCCCTGACTGGTCAGACTTTCCACAGTTGTCACATAAACAACATTCTCATCATTTCCCGAGCCATCCCGTCCCAGAGCAAACCAGATGCCTCCACCAACAACCAGAACAGCTGCCGCTGCCGATATCCCAATAATCAGCTTTTTATTCTTCATCTTCACCCTCCACATGAATATTACGTATACTTTGGATAATATTGTATCATAAACCCGGGAGGTTATTTCTTAATTTTACCTTACTATTTCTATAAAATTAAAACTATTGACTTTCCACCACTTTTTGGTACACTATAACTATATTTTACTATGTATTCCCCACTTTTACATAAAAATGGAGGTTTTTCCGTATGAAACTGTTTCTTATTTACCTTATTTTGATTAATCTGGTCGGTTTTGCCGCTTTCGGCATCGACAAGTATCGTGCCCGGCATAATCTGTGGCGAATCCGGGAGTCATCTCTTATGCTCTTTGCCTTAGCCGGAGGTGCAATCGGATGTCTGGCCGGTATGTATATTTTCCGGCACAAAACACTTCACCGTAAGTTCACCATAGGAATTCCTGTGATTCTTGCTCTTGAACTGATTCTTGCGGGTTCCGTTTTTTACTGGTATGAAAAACATATCCCCTATCAGCAGAACCCGAAAAAACTGGTCAGCCATGAACTATCTTTACTGCAGCAGACGGACACCGCATCGGTTTCCGGTCTGCTTAACTATGCAGATATTTTCCCATCAGCCACCTCCGAAGCTCCAATTCCCGATGAAATTCTGCAGATTTTTGTGGATTTTTACCGTTCTTTTTCTTACAAAATTACGAATGTGCAAACCAATGACAATACCAGTACCGTATCAGTACGTCTGAATACTCTGGACGGCCGGCAGGTTGCCCGGGAATATTCCCGCAGTGTACTGGTCAAACAAATCCAGAATTCTGCCAGCCCGGCTACCGTTGAATTCTCTCTGGAAGACTGTTACCTTCTTCTGAAAAATGTTCTGGACACCTGTACATTTACATCTGTTCCATCTGATTATACAATTTCCCTGACCAGAAAAGACCAGATCTGGTCCATTGATTCCCCCACTAAACTTGCTCTGGCAGTGACCGGTAACTTTGCTTCCCATGTATCTGATGCAGATTTATTCTCACCTGCAGAGATTGCAGATATTTATCTTGACACCATTCAGGGATTTGATTCTGAACAATTGAGCCGCTACCTTTCTCTGGACAACCTGTTTATCGGTGATGCCGAATATAAACGGGAAATCTCCCGTGCACTGGCCAGACAGCTTCTGACTTATCTGGATTATTCGATTGTTTCGGAGGAAATAACAGAAGAAGGTATGGATGCGGATGTGAATATAACGCTGACCAGCTGTGACTGCAGTTCCATGATGAACCAGTATCAGCAGGAAGTCATCGCCTATACCGACACGGCACAGGCCTTGCAGGACGGCATCAGCGGGAGACTGAACACCGCCAATCGCCTCCTGGTAAAAGCAATTACGGAAAATACAGAATCCATCAGCACACCGGTCACCATGCATATGCACAATGACGGGTCGGGCTGGAAACCGGAAATGAATGATGAAATGGGAGAAGCACTGCTGGGGAACATCAGCGATGCGGTAAAAGAGATTACGGAAAAACTGGAATAGTGTATAAAATTACCCCGGGGAAAATGTAAAAATCCCCGGGGAAAAATTAATTTTTAAAATAATTAATCTTCTCGAATCTGGATGCCCAGTTCTTCCAGCTGTTTTTCGTCTACCACATTTGGCGCTTCTGACATGAGGCAGGAGGCATCTTTTACTTTCGGGAATGCGATGACGTCGCGGATGCTGTCCTGTTTTGCCATCAGCATAACGAGACGGTCGAGTCCGTACGCCAGTCCTGCGTGAGGCGGTACACCGTATTTAAATGCTGTCAGGAGGAAGCCAAACTGTTCGTAAGCTTTTTCTTTTGTAAAGCCCAGTGCTTCGAACATTTTTTCCTGAATATCGTTCTGGTGGATTCTGACACTTCCGCCGCCGATCTCGGTTCCGTTGAGAACGATGTCGTATGCTTTGGCACGTACGCGACCCGGATCGGTATCGATGTACTGAAGGTCTTCTTCCATCGGCATGGTAAATGGATGATGCATGGCTTTGAAGCGGTTTTCTTCCTCGGACCACTCCAGCAACGGGAATTCTGTAATCCATACAAATCGATATACAGAGTTGTCCAACAGATCCATCTGACGGGCCAGTTCCAGACGCAGTGCGCCCAGTACATCCCATACTACTTTATTTTTGTCAGCAGCAAAGAGAAGCAGGTCGCCCGGCTGACCGTCCATAGCCTGTACCAGGGCATTCATCTCTTCTTCTTTCATGAATTTTCCGAAAGATGATTTGAGTGTTCCATCCTCCTGGATGGCCACATAAGCCAGTCCCTTTGCGCCGTAATCTTTGGCGAAGTCTACCAGCTTGTCGATTTTCTTTCTCGGCATACTGCCCTGTCCTTTGGCGTTGATACCACGGACAGAACCTCCATTTTCCAGTGCGTTCTTGAATACTACAAATTCACAGTCTTTCACAACTGCTGATACGTCATGCAGTTCCATGCCGAAACGCAGGTCCGGTTTGTCAGAACCGAAGCGGTCCATGGCTTCCTGCCACGGCATACGCTGAATGGGAAGCGGCACTTCCACATCCAGAACCTCTTTGAACAGATAAGCCAGCAGACGTTCATTTACATCCATGACATCGTTTTCATCTACGAAGGACAGCTCCATATCGATCTGTGTAAATTCCGGCTGACGGTCTGCACGCAGGTCTTCATCACGGAAGCAGCGCACGATCTGGATGTAGCGGTCATAACCGGAGCACATCAGAAGCTGTTTGAACAGCTGCGGCGACTGGGGAAGTGCGTAAAAGTTGCCCGGATGGATACGGCTCGGCACCAGATAATCTCTGGCTCCTTCCGGTGTGCTCTTTGTCAGCATAGGAGTCTCAATCTCCAGAAATCCTTCGTTTGCCATGAACTGACGGGTCAGAGTGGAAATCTGAGAACGCATCATCAGATTTCTCTGGATGTCCGGTCTTCTCAGATCCAGGAAACGGTATTTGAGACGAAGTTCTTCTTTTGTTTTGCTGTTTTCTTCAATCGGGAACGGCGGAGTTTCAGCCTCTGCCAGAACACGCAGGGTATTAACACGGATTTCGATTTCACCGGTTTTCAGATTGGTGTTCACCGCACCGGAACGTGCCTCCACAACACCGGTAACTGCGATAACAAATTCACTTCTCAGACGGGTAGCTTTCTCAAAGCCTGCCTCGTCAATATCACCATTTTCAAAAATCAGCTGCATGATACCGGTACGGTCACGCAGGTCTACAAATATAATACCGCCTTTATTTCTGCTTTTCTGTACCCAGCCCATCAGCGTAACGGTTTCTCCGATATTAGCTGTGGTTACTTCGGTACAGCGATGGGTACGTTTCATACCCCTCATTGACTCTGCCATATCTCTTCCTCCTTAAAATCAATTATTGAAAAATTCAACGATTTCCTCGTAGCCTTCTTCTTTCAGCTGTTCCTCCTGAAACTTTTTGTTCTTCTTCATCACTGCGATGGTTACCTGAATGCCGTTTTTACGATCTTCCTCTGCCTGTTTCAGCACTTTCATCATACCTTCTGCCGGCATGTTTTTCTCGATCAGAAGGGCTTTTTTCGATGAAGCGCCCGGAACCTGGAAACCGCGTTCCATCAGGAGCATGATAATTCTTTCAAATCCGATGGAGAATCCACAGGCACAGGTGTTATTGCCGGTGAATTTGCCGATCATTTCATCGTAACGGCCGCCGCCGCCCACGCTTCCACCGAATTCATCCATGGAAATTTCAAAAATCGGTCCAGTATAGTAGGACATCCCACGAACCAGTGTGGGGTCAAAGGCAATTTTAAATTCTGCGCTCTTCACCGCATCCACGCTGTTCATGATCAGTTCCAGACCGTCTGCGTATTCTGCATCCAGAACACCAGCCAGCTTTTCTTTAATATAGCGGACACCTGCCACATCCGGTGTGACTTCTGCAAACATGGCAAGATAGGTGTCGATGGATTCTTTTGCAAATCCTTCTTTCTCCAGTTCTTCACGGACACCGTCCATACCGATCTTGTCCATCTTATCAAGAATGATAAATACGGTATCAAAGGTTTCCGGTGCAAATCCGCTGTAAGCTGCCATAGCTTTCAGAATCCGTCTGTCATTGATACGAATGGTAAAGTTTTTAAAATCAAGCTTGCCCAGCAGTGTGGTTGTAGCCAGGATCAGTTCAATCTCAGCCAGATTGGTGGGCTCACCAAGAATATCGATATCGCACTGCATAAACTGACGGTAACGTCCTCTCTGGGGACGGTCCGCACGCCATACATTGCCCATCTGCAGAGCTTTAAAAGGAACCGGCAGCTCATTGGCATGGTTGGCGTAATAACGGGAGAGAGGCACGGTCAGGTCATAGCGAAGACCGCCGTCCACCAGATCAGCCTCACACTCGGCAGTGTCCAGTTTGAGCTTTTCTCCTCTTTTCAGAATTTTGAAGATCAGTTTTTCATTTTCTCCGCCCTGTTTGCTGGACAGGTTTTCAATATGTTCTACGCAGGGGGTCTCAATGGATGAAAATCCAAAGGTACTGTATGTCTCTTTTATCAGACGGATCACATAATCACGGACCGCCATCTCTGCCGGCAGAATGTCTTTCATTCCGGTTACCGGTTTTTTCTTTAATGCCATAATAATTCTCCTCTCATCTCTGATGTCACTTACTCCAGTTCTTCTGCCGGAAGATGGATCACCGGTTCATCTTCCTCATGAAGCATTCTCTGGAATGCAAGAAATACTTTTATATCAAAATCTTTTATATCTTCTATCATCAGCTCAACCGCAGTCTTCCGGTCAAAGGACTTTCGGTACGGTCTGTCTGAGGTCAGCGCCGCATACACATCGCACACCCGGATGATTCTTGCCCCCAGCGGGATTGCCTCGCCGGACAGATTTTCCGGGTAGCCGCTGCCATCCATGTTTTCATGGTGATACAGAACTGTCTGAAGTATCCGCTCGGAGTATCCTCTCTGTTTCAGTATGTCATAACTTGCCTGAGAATGAAGCCGGACATAATGGATTTCCTCCACGATCAGTCGTTCCGCATCTTCATCCAGGGCGTTTGACACCCTTTCTTTTCCTATATCATGGAGCATACCTGCAACCGCCATGTCATAACAATAGTCTTCCGGAAGTCCCAGTTCTTTTGCCAGACCACAGGCAAGATTGCTGACCCTCATACCATGCACCAACTGTTCTCTCAGACTGTACTGCAGCAGATGCTTCTGATTGACATACTTTTCCGATGTGGTCACACCAATTCCTCCCATGTTCCTTCAAACCGCATCATATATCCAGATATGCCGCGATTCCTGCTCTTTTTCTTTCCAGCATCTCATCAATCCGCCGGATATAGTTATCCACGTCTTTCACGTTCTCAACCCGCTCAATCCGGGTGCCGCCCGCAAAGACAAATTTGGTAGAAGCACCCGCTCCTGCTGCCAGGATGGTCTGCTTTTCTTCCATAATCAGTATATTGTAAATTCCCGCTTTGTCAACCTCTGCGTAACCTACATTTTCAAAATTTCCGGCAATATTTTTCTGACGGTACAGATAATAGGGACCCATTCCCATATTTACCGCACACTTCTGGGTCATTTCCATAATCTCCTGACTGTTCTCAAAAGACATTTCCTCGTACTGATCCCGGAAGAGATTCAGACGGGTTGCCCGCTTCAAAGCAAGCGAATGTACCGTCAGGCTGTCCGGATGGAGTTTTTCGATTTCTGCCAGGGTATGGGCCACTTCTTCTTTTCCTTCCCCGGGCAGTCCGATGATGAGATCCATATTGATATTGGAAAATCCCAGTTCTCTCGCCATCTGAAATATTTCTTTTGTCTCTTCCACCGTATGTCTTCTTCCGATCAAATCCAGTGTTTTCTGGTTCATGGTCTGCGGGTTAACGGAAATACGGTTCACCGGATATTTTCTGATGACTTCCAGTTTCTCCCTGGTGATACTGTCCGGTCTTCCCGCCTCCACCGTATACTCTCTCACATGGGTAAAATCAAATGTCTTCTGAATGTGGGAAAGAAGACGGTCCATCTGCTCCGGTTCCAGCGTGGTAGGAGTTCCTCCTCCAATATAAACGGTATGCAGGGGACGGCTGCCCATGGCATCCCGGATAAATGTCAGTTCCTTCAGGAGGGCGTCCAGGTATTCATCCACCCGCTTCACCCATCGGGACAGGGGATGAGAACCAAAGGAACAGTACAGACAGATGCTGGGACAGAAAGGAATCCCCACATACAGACTGTACCCGTGTTCATAATCCAGATCCTTAAGGATTGCCTTTTCTCTGTTGGCTATGGTGATGGCAAGAGCTGTCTTTTCTTTGCTGACACCGTAGCTATTTCTCATATATTCTGCTATCTGTGTATTTTTCCATCCCTCTTCCAGAAGCTTCATGGGAATCTTGGTGGGGCGGATTCCTGTCAGATTTCCCCACGGAAGGGAAATCCCGGTCAATTCCTGCAGACATCCATACACCAGACGCTTCAGAACATTTTTCGTTTCGGTCCGCTCCCTGTCATATTCGACTTCTGAAGTCCGACTAAGACAGGTCTGTCCCTCTTTTTGTATTTCCAGACAAATCTCCTGATCACCGTAAGTAACCAGGAGCAAAAGCTGGTATTCCCCGGCAGGTTTCTCCCCCAGGTAGTACATCTGTACCTGACTCTGGGGGTAAAAAGCCTTGACCAGGGAATAAACATCGTATTCAAAATCTTTTCTATTAAAACAGATTCCTATATTAAGCAAAGGGATTGTACCTCTTTTCATAAGCTATCGTGGTCTCTTCGCCATGTCCGGAAAAGACTTTTGTTTCTCCCGGAAGCTGTTCCAGAAGCATGTGTACGCTGTTCATCATCTGTCTCGTGCTGGAAGTGGGGAAATCAGTCCTTCCCACACTGCCTGCAAACAGGGTATCACCGGAAAAAAGAACGCCCTCCTCTTCCAGATAATAACAGCAGCTTCCCTGTGTGTGTCCCGGTGTATGCAATACACGAATGGTAAATCCTGCCAATTCCAGGATTTCCTGATCTTTCAGCCACCGGTCTGCTTTCAGGGTACAGGCTCCTGCCCATGCCTGAGACAGATTATATCCCGGATTTGCCAGAAGATTTTTTTCCTCTTCCATGGCCAGTATGGGAATCTGATAGCGGGTACGTACAGCATCCGCCGCCATCATATGATCAAAATGTCCATGGGTCAGAAGAATCGCCTCCGGTTTTCCTTCCATGGCTGTAATCTTCTGCTGGATCAGCAGCGGCTGATCAGCCGGATCAATGATGAGCAAAGCTCCCGTTTCTACATTTTTCAAAAACCATGTATTGGTCGATACCATACCCAGCACTTTTTGTTCTATGACTGCATGTTTCATAGCTTTCTCTCCATTTCTCAGCCTGTTTTTCTCTCAATATCAATCACACTCTCCACCTGACGGATTTTCTCAATCAGAGTATTCAATTCTTCCGTGCTGTGAACATCAAAAGTCATGGACAGGGTCGCTGTTCCCTGACGGCTGGTGCGGCTGTTGATCGAGGTAAGGTCGATCTTTCTCTCGGTAAAGATACGGGAAATATCCACCAGAAGACCGGTACGGTTATTGGCAAATACATTGATTTCCGCCGTATAAAGGCCATTGGAGAAGTTACTTCCCTGCCATTCTGCATCGATTATGCGAACCCTGTCTGCTTCTGTCAGATTGATGACATTGACACAGTCGGTCCGGTGAATGGTCACGCCTCTTCCTCTGGTTACAAATCCCACAATTTCGTCACCCGGGATAGGACTGCAGCATTTTGCAAAACGAACGGCAAGATCATCCAGTCCTTTCACGATAATTCCGCTCTTTTCTTTTACGATCGGCAGTTTTTCTTTGGCATCCGCCACTGCCTCCATCACTTTTTCGTCAGTGATTTCTTTCTTATGCTCTTTCTCGTAGGCCTCTACCAGTTTATTCAGCACCTGGCCTTCTTTCAGGCCTCCATGGCCCAGAGCTGCCAGTATGCTTTCCCAGTCCTTAAAGCCATACTTACGCATAACCGCTTCCATATATTTAGGTTTGGTCAGTTCGCCCAGCACTCTGCCTTTCAGTTTGGCATAGTTTGTGAGCATTTCTTTCCCCTTCAGGATATTATCTTCCTTCAGTTCCTGCTTAAACCACTGGTTGATCTTATTCTTGGCCTGGGTACTCTTGACAATCTTCAGCCAGTCACGGCTCGGTCCCTTGGAATTCTGGGAGGTGATGATTTCCACCCGATCTCCGTTGCGGATCTCATACTCAATAGGCACCAGTTTGCCGTTGACTTTTGCACCGACCATCTTATTTCCTACGGCACTGTGCACACTGTAGGCAAAATCCACCGTTGTTGATCCTCTCGGCAGTGTCTTTACATCACCGGCCGGGCTGAAACAGTATACATTTTCATTGAACAGATCCAGATCACTTTTCAGCAGACTTAAGAATTCTTTGTTATCCGACATGTCTTTCTGCCATTCCAGAATCTGACGCAGCCAGCTCAGCTTTTCTTCTTCCTGCTGTGCCACCGGCTTCTTGCCGTCGGAGGCTTCTTTGTACTTCCAGTGAGCCGCAATACCGAACTCTGCGGTACGGTGCATCTCAAAGGTTCGGATCTGAATCTCAAATGGCTGACCGTTGGGTCCGATCAGGGTTGTGTGCAAAGACTGATACATATTGGGTTTGGGCATGGCGATATAATCCTTAAATCTGCCCGGAATCGGTGTATACATTTCATGGATCACACCCAGCGCCGCATAACAGTCTTTGACGGAATCCACGATAATCCGCACAGCAAACAAATCATAAATCTGATCAATGGTCTTATCCTGATTCACCATTTTCTTATAAATACTGAAAAAATGCTTTGCCCTGCCGTTTACCTCGGCCTGAATATCCGCATCTTTCAGATGATCTTTTACTTCTTCTACAATATTCTGTACAAAACTTTCTCTTTCGCTTTTGCGCAGATTGATTTTTTCAACCAGATCATAATAAACTTCCGGTTTCAGATATTTTAAGGATAAATCATCCAGTTCAATCTTAATCTTGGAAATACCGAGACGCTGTGCAATGGGTGCATAAATATCCATCGTCTCTCTGGCTTTTTCTTTCTGCTTCGGCGGTGACCAGTACTGTGCCGTCCGCATATTATGAAGACGGTCTGCCAGTTTGACCAGAATCACACGGATATCCTTGGCCATGGCCAGAAACATCTTTCTCAGATTCTCTGCCTGAATCTCCACTTTATCCGCACTATAATTCAACTGACCCAGTTTGGTAACTCCATCTACCAGCAGAGCCACCTCGGCACCGAACTCCTGTGTCAGTTCCTCGGAGGTCATCACCGTATCTTCCACCACATCATGGAGAATACCTGCCACAATCGTCTCTTTATCCAGCTCCAGGTCGGCAAGTATGATTGCCACGCAGAGCGGATGAATAATATAAGGCTCTCCTGATTTTCTTGTCTGTCCCTCATGTGCTTTTCGGGCAATCTGGTACGCTTTTTCAATCATGGAAATGTCTGTAGACGGATGATATTTCCGTATACTGCGGATCAGTTCGTCATAAAGCTGTTCGGGACTTGTAAAATCTTTCATACATTTGACACTGGCTTCCACGGCCTCGATTTCCTGCTGCCGTTCTTCCATATTATTTGTCTTTTTTCCCTCTTTCATAGAATCCCACCTGTCTAAACACTTACCATTATTTTCCTTCGTAACAGATTACAGAAGCAACATCATAGTTTTCCAGTCGTTCTCTTCCCTTGAGCCCTGCAAGTTCCATCAAAAATATAATTTTAACTACCTGGCCGCCCAGGCTTTCTACCAGTTTTGCAGCCGCTTCAATGGTACCTCCGGTTGCAATAAGATCATCAATCAAAACCACTTTCTGTCCCGGCAAAATAGCATCTTTGTGCATCTCAATCTCTGCACTGCCATACTCCAGATCATAGGTCTGAGACACAGTCTCGCAGGGCAGTTTTCCTTTTTTACGAATCGGCACAAATGGTTTATGTAAATTATATGCCACCGGAACGCCAAAAATAAATCCTCTGGACTCAGTGCCTGCGATCACATCCACATCTACACCTTTCAGCAGATCCTGGAGTGCATCAATGGCAAGCTGCAGACCATCTGCATCCAGCAGAATACTGGTCACATCTCTGAAAATAATACCAGGCTCCGGAAAATCCGGGATACTTCTTACATATTCTTCAAGTTTTTTCATAATGATCTCCCTTCACTCAACCTTTATCGACAATTAACTAGCTTATTATAACATTATTCTTTTTTATCTGCAAGATGGATGGCTTTATGTGGACACATTTCCTGACAGCAAAAACAACGGATACATTTACGATAATCATACACCGGCGGCTTATTTCTCCCGTTTTTAAAGGAAATGGCTTTACCCTCCACCGGACACGCCTCCACACAGACTCCGCATTTTCTGCAAAGTTTTTCATCAATACACGGTCTCTTCTGGAAAGGTTTCATAAAGAAATCCAGCCAATTCCACATATTTTTCCGCTGTTTTCTTCTGTCCACACGAAAATCTTCTCTGCCATAACGGGACACTGCTTCCTCCATGGAAATCTCGCCGTCCGGAGTCAGAATCTGTATCTCTTCTTTTTTCCAGGTACCCAGTCCCATCCGTCTTCCATATATATTGGTAGGAACCATTTCCGGGTCAAGATGTACCAGATGGCAGAATACACTGTCCACCGCCACCGGATCCGTTCCCATGAGAATCACTTTCATAGGAAATGGATCGCCGGATGTGGGACCATTTCCATCCATTGCCACGATACCATCCAGAATACACAGCCTTGGGCGAATCTTCTGATTCAGATCAATCAGCATTCGTGCAAAACTGTCTGCATTGGGATATCGGGTATGACCCTGGGCTTTATGCATGCCGCTGATACAGCCATACATATTTTTCACTCCGCCAGTGACACGTTCCAGTGCGTGAGTTTTCATTTTGCACAGATTGATTACCGCATCTGCTTCCTGTACCGGTTTTGCCAGAAAAAACTCCCTGGCAATCTTTCCTTCCGGATACGATACCGTGCTTCCCTGTCCCATATCTTCTATTTTAATGTTATTCCGTTCCAGAACTTCATCCATTCCGGTTCCTTCCATCACCTTCCAGGCATCGCCCACACCGCAGGAATCACCGCATCCGATATCTCTATAACCGGCCTCCTTCAATGACCTTGCCACGGCACCCCCAATGACCGGGTGTGTGATAACCGCCCGTTCCACCTCTGCCTTCCGGACCAAATTGGGCTTCAGAAGTATTTTTTCATTTTTATTAACAATAGTTTCCCATCCGCCCAGAAGATGGATTCCCGTATTTATTGACTGGTATACACGGTTTTCTTCATAATCTTCACAGGGCAGTAAAACCACTTTACTTGTCATATTGTTCTCCTTGTATCATATCAACCCCAGCGTTTTAAAAAGCCACAGCCATCCTGTCAGTGTGAATGCACTGCAGAATGTGGTAAGCATCACAATGCTGGAGGAGAGAATTCCTTCATGTCCCATATTTCTTGCCATAACATAGCAGGTTACCGTTGTCGCTGAGCCCAGCATCACCAGAAGGGCAACCAGCTCCTGATTTCGAAATCCGATCATGACTGCCAGCGGCAGGAATATGCCGCACCATCCCAGAAGCTTAATCACAACCGCTGTCACCGCTGGCTTGAGTTTTGCGAATGCTTTTTTCTCATCAAATGCGGCGCCCATAGCCATCAGACCCAGAGGAGTTGCCAGAACCCCGAGATTTTTTACTGTCTTCATCAGAATCACCGGCTGCGGAAGCTTCAGATAGGACCAGAGAACGCCGGTCAGGATACCCAGAATGATCGGATTGGCGGCAATTCCCTTCAATGTCTTTTTGATCAGCTTCCCATCCATCTTCCCTCTGTTGGGTTTGAAAAAGGATAATACAATCACAGCCATAATATTATAAATCGGCACTGAGGCAATAATCATCAGAGGACCCATACCCGCATTGCCATATATATTCTGTATAAATGCCATGCCAAGAATGGCTGAACTGCTTCTATATGCCCCCTGGATAAATTCACCCTGTATGGATCTGTCTTTCCAGAGGAAAGAAATCACCATCGCAGCCCCAATACTCAGACAAGTGGCTGCCACACAGAATAAAACAAACTTTCCATTCCACACTTCTATAAAATCTGCGGTTGCCAGATCTTCAAAAAGCAGGGCCGGTAAAGCTGCTGTAAATACAAACTTATTTAATTTATTGACAAAAGCCTCGTCCATCAAACCGATTTTCCGAAAAATATATCCCATAATCATCGTTAAAAAAATCGGCATGGTGGCTTCCAGACTGAAAATCAGATTTTCCACTTTTATCCCCTTCTATCACATATGTATCCACCGTCAGTTTTTGTATAAAAAGGAAGCTGTCGTGACACGACAGCCTCCCTATTGCAGCGGAGTACTTATTCTTCATCTCCAAACATTTTTTTATACACCGGGAAAATATCCAATGTTGCAAAATAATCCTTCGGTGTTTCTGCACGGCGGATCAGTTCGAAACTTCCATCCTCTTTCAGCAGGATTTCTGCTGATTTCAATTTTCCGTTATAGTTATAACCCATAGCATAACCGTGTGCACCGGTATCATGAATCACCAGATAATCTCCGATATCAATCTTTGGAAGCATACGGTCAACGGCAAATTTGTCATTATTCTCACAGAGAGAACCGGTTACATCGTATTTGTGGTCGCACGGTTCATTTTCTTTGCCCATAACTGTGATGTGATGGTATGCACCGTACATAGCAGGACGCATCAGATTGACTGCACAGGCGTCACATCCGATATATTCTTTATACGTATGTTTCTCGTGAATGGCTTTTGTTACCAGACAACCGTAAGGGCCTGTCATGAAACGGCCCATCTCTGTATAAATAGCCACATCGCCCATACCTGCCGGAACCAGTACTTCGTCATACACTTCTTTGACACCGGCACCGATCACACGGATATCATTTGGCTCCTGATCCGGTCTGTAAGGGATTCCCACACCACCGGAAAGGTTGATAAACTGAATATCTGCACCCGTTTCTTTCTCCAGTTTCACTGCCAGTTCAAACAATACTTTTGCCAGCATCGGATAATACTCATTGGTTACAGTGTTGCTGGCAAGGAATGCATGGATACCGAAACGTTTGGCACCTTTAGCTTTCAGAACACGGAACGCCTCAAAAAGCTGCTCGGCAGTCATACCGTATTTGGCATCTCCCGGGTTGTCCATAATTCCATTACTCATTTTAAACAGTCCGCCCGGATTGAAACGGCAGCTGATGGTTTCCGGAATATGACCGATGGTTTTTTCCAGAAATTCAATATGGGTAATGTCATCCAGATTGATGATTGCACCAATCTTATCAGCATACACATACTCTTCCGCCGGTGTGGCATTGGAAGAGAACATGATATCTTCTCCCTGGCATCCCAGTGCATTGGAAAGCATCAGTTCTGTCATAGAAGAACAGTCGCAGCCGCAGCCGTACTCTCTCATAATCTGAATCAGGGCAGGGTTGGGGCATGCCTTTACTGCAAAATACTCACGGAATCCTGGATTCCAGGAAAATGCTTCTTTTACTGCTTTTGCATTCTCCCGGATTCCCTTCTCATCATACAGATGATAAGGGGTTGGAAACTGTGCAGTGATTTCCTCGATTTTCTCTTTTGTGACAAATGGAAGTTTGCTCATTTTTTCATAATCTCCTCTTTAGCTTCAGTATTATTTGGCCTGAATAACCTGCATAATATTGGTCATTGCGCCTTCTCCGGTAATCACATTGGTTGCCGGATCTCCGGCTGTAAATACCACCAGGTCGCCTTTTTTGACCAGTTTTTCTCTTTTTGCCACATACATGGCATGAGAAATAATATTCTCCGTGCTGTCCTCCTGATATCCGGCGAGAGAAGTTACTCCCCAGTATATCTGCATCTTTCTTCTTGCCCATTCATTGGGGCTTACCGCATAGATCGGCACTTTCGGGCGGAAATTGGAAATCAGACGGGCTGTCTGACCTGAGATTGTAGGGGTGATGATACAATCCGCTCCCAGATTTTCCGTCGTCTGAACGGCAGCCATTCCCACAGAGCTGGATACATTGCGGTTGCCGCGCAGTGCGCGATAATCCATATGGCGTTTATAATCAAGATACGGTTCTGTAGATTCTGCAATCTGCACCATCATGCGGACTGCTTCCAGCGGATATTTTCCCATAGCAGTCTCACCGGACAGCATGATACAGTCTGTACCGTCATAAATCGCATTGGCAACGTCTGTCACCTCTGCACGGGTAGGACGAGGATTGCGGATCATGGAATCCAGCATCTGTGTTGCCGTAATAACAGGTTTATAAGATTCATTACATTTCTGAATGATCATTTTCTGTATATGAGGCACTTCATGAGCAGGAATCTCCACACCCAGGTCACCTCTGGCTACCATGACGCCGTCAGATGCCTTGATGATTTTATCGATATTTTTTACACCTTCTGCATTTTCAATCTTGGCAATAACATCAATACCGTCCCCGCCATTCTCACGGAGCAATTCTTTAATCTGCTTGATGGCATCACTGTTGCGAACAAAGGATGCTGCAATAAAGTCGATCCCCTGTTCAATACCGAAAAGGATATCTTTTTTATCCTGCTCGGTAATCGCCGGCAGTTTCACATTAACATTCGGAACATTGATACCTTTTCTCTGTCCCAGTTCTCCGCCGTTGACGATCCGGCAGATAATATCTTTATCTTTAATCTCTTCTACCGTAAGCTGAATCAGACCATCATCAATCAGAATCGTATTGCCCGGTTTCACATCTTTCTCCAGTCCTTCATACGTCTGATGACAGATGGAACTGTTGCCAACCACATCTCTGCTGGTAAGCGTGAATGTATTGCCTTCTTCCAACGTCACTTTCTGACCGTTCTCCAAAAGTCCTGTACGTATCTCCGGTCCTTTGGTATCAAGAAGAATTGCGATTGGGAGCTTCAGTTCTTTACGGATTCTTTTTAAAAGATTCATTCTCTGCCTTTGTTCCTCGTGGTCTCCATGCGAGAAATTGAATCGTGCGATATCCATACCGGACGTCATCAGGCCTCTCATTATTTCTTCATTGTCGGTGTTTGGTCCCATGGTGCAGATGATTTTCGTACGTTTCATACATTCTATCCCCCTTTATTTGATATGCGTGTGGGTAAATAAATGATCCTGGCAGTACTCGTAGTTACCGTTGCATTTGGAACAGAATCTAAATTCCAGATGCTCACCGTCCTGCTCGGTTCTGCCGCAGATCGCACACTTATGCTTTGTAATATGATTTACCTGGCTCTGGTGAACGGCTCGTTTATATGCCTGCTTCCTCCGGATCTCGTTCGGACTGTACCTATACATCTTCCGGGTTGACAGGAAAAATATAATAAAGTTCATCAAAGAACAGATAATCACAACACGGGTTGCCCAGGATGACATGATCAGCTGTACTGCCAGCAGCACGGCATAGGCGATTCCCATATACTTCACTTTCAGAGGGATAATCATCATCAACAGCACCTGCATGTTTGGATAGGTTGCCGCAAAGCCCAGAAAAATTGACATACTGATGTAGTACGTACTGAATGCTGTGCCCAGTAAAACCCGGCCGCCCATGATAAAGTACAGGAAAAATGCTCCCAGGATACTGAACAGCACTCCTCCAAATATATAGACATTATAACGGAACGTACCCCAGGTGCGCTCCAGTGTATTCCCGATGGAATAATAGAAATACAGCATGATGATCGTCCAGAAATCCAGACTGTCCGGCGGAATCAGGATCCAGCTGACCAGCCTCCACACCTGTCCTCTGAGAATCAGCCCCGGCTCCAGTGTCAGATAGCCCACCACAGCCGGTGCCATCAGTTCTATCAGATAGCCTGCCGCATATGTGATGATAATATACATACTGAGATTGGAAATTGCGTACTTTCCAAACTTGCGTTCCATCTTATTCAGAAAATTCATAATACCTCCGTATTCTTAAAACAGATCTTTTTTGCGGAAAATAATGGCCACAATCAGACTGAGTACCAGGGAAATCAGAATCACATACAGGAAACCCATGGGATTCTTGGAGAACGGCATCCCCTTTGCATTCAGGTTCATACCATACGCACTGAAAATCATCGTGGGAATGGACATCACAATGGTCACCGTCGCAAGGAACTTCATAACAATATTCAGGTTATTGGAAATAACCGATGCAAAAGTATCCATGGTGCCGCTCAGGACTCCGCTGTAAATATTTGCCATCTCAATGGCCTGCTTATTCTCGATAATAACATCTTCCAGAAGTTCTTCATCTTCCGGATATTTTTTTATACTTTCTATCTTCAGTAATTTTTCCAGAACCGCCTCATTGGACTTCAGGGAAGTGGTAAAATAAACCAGTGACTTCTCCAGTTCCAACAGAGCAATCAGTTCCTCATTCTTCTGTGCTTTATGGAGTTTCTCCTCCACTTCATCACTCTTCTTGTCGATAATCCTCAGATAATGCAGATACATGGATGCATTCCGGTAAAGGATCTGCAGGATAAACCGTGTTCTTTTATAGGTATAGAAATTGCGGACACGTCCGTCCATAAACGTACTGAGTACCGGCGTATCTTCCAGGCACACGGTAAAAATCATCGTGTCTGTCACAACAATACCCATAGGAATCGTACCGTACCAGTCTTTATCATTTCTCTCTTCAATCATAGGAATATCCACAAGAATCAGAGTATAATTATCCTCCACCTCAATACGGGAACGCTCTTCCTCATCCAGCGGTGCCCGCAGATGATCCACATCAATCCCATAGGTCTCGGCAATCTCCACCAGTTCCGTGGCCGTAGGATCAATCAAAGCAATCCAGCTTCCCTCCTGCGCCTCATTGATCTGATGTACACTGTTCTCTATGGTTCTGAAAATCTTTATCATGTTACTGATCTCCTTTCTCCAGCCGCAGCAGCAGACAGAGAACACAGCCCCTCCACATACTGCTGCTATTCTATTTTCGCCTTATCAAGTATGCAACTTCGAGGTTCAGGGCTACCTTCCACCAATAACACTTCCTTTCTGATAAAAATCGTCGATGATCTGTTATTCAAGTACGCCTCGGCGTACTTGCTGCTCACCACCTATAGAGGTGGGAGTCTGATCTTCCTTCAAGATAAAAACAGAAATCCACACTACTACTCATTATAAAACTGCAAACAATAGTTTGTCAATTTATTTAATACTTTGTTGCTATGAAGTTCAAAAAAAGGTGACCAAGGGTCACCTTTTCATTATAATACTACAATAACGCCTCCATCATTTGCATACATGGAGCTTACCCCCGCAGTATCCAGAACAATGACATCTTTTACTTCGATTCTTTCCAGAATAGCATTTTTCACCAGCTCTGCCCGTTCTGCACAGTTACAGTGAGCAATTCCCAGTATCTTGTCTTTGCTTCCTTCTGCTTTTTCTGCGATGTAATCCACCATCTTAACCAGTGCTTTGTTGATTCCGCGGGCCTGGTCAAGCTGACAGATATTTCCCTCCGGCGTTGATGCCATCACCGGCTTAATCTTCAGAGCAGAGGCAACCAGTGCCTTTACCTTGCTGAGACGTCCATTCTTACGAAGAGTTTCCAGATTCTCAAGTACAAAAAATGTACTCTGATTGTCAATGTAACGTTCCACTGTATCCACAATTGTTTCAAAATCCATACCGGCCTCTTCACATTCCCAGATTTTCTGAGCGATCAGAGTTTCTCCTACGGATGCACTGCGGGAATTAAAGATATGAATTTTTTTATCCGGATGATTCTCCAAAGCAAGATTCTTGCCCAATACCGCACTGTTATAGGAACCACTCAATTCAGCAGACAGTGTAACCGCATACAGATGATCCGCCTCTTTCTCAAATCCCTGCATGTAACGTTCCGGAGAAGGACATGCGGACTTGGGACATTCCGGGCAGGCAGCCACTTTTCTAAGAAACTCCGCCTGATTAAAAGTTTCATCATCAACAATATCTTCTCCCCCAACAGTCAGTGTCAACGCTGCCGATTCAAATCTGTCGTCTGCTTTCATCTCAGCTGTCATTTCTCCGCAGCTGTCAAGAATCACTCTAAAACTCATAAATCTGCCTCCATACACATACATCATTTCCACAATGTAAAATTCTTTCGTATATTTTCTTATATCCGAATGTTCAGATGTAGTATTTAATACTATATTAAACTATAACATAAAATACATGACATGAAAAGAGCTTTTTTCGCTTTTGACATGCAATCTTTTTTATCATATAATGGTGGTAAATACTATCCCGGGGAGGCCTCTATGCTTGCACTTCATATTCTTGATTTAAAAGATTTTACAGGAAAACTATTTATCGGCGATGTCTTCCATCGTTTCTACCTCACAGAGGCTTCGTTCACAACCTCTGTGACCTTCACCATAGACGGTACGCTTCATAAAGAATTTTATGACAGTGACAACTGCCCAGAACGTACCTGCTGTTACTGGGAAGAGGTGAAATCACAGTGTTTTTCTTTTATTAAAGGGAAACGAACACCTCTGCATTTTAAGATTGTCTTTCAACTGTCCCGGGAAAATACAGAAAAGCTGCTGATGCAGTCCGGTCTTTCCCTGAAACCGGAAGATGTATGCGGGCTTTATCTGAATCTGCAGTTTGACGGGGCACAGCTGATCTGCACCACAGGTTCATCCCTGCGGATCTTCACCATGGATAAAACACTGGATCATGTGTGGGATGATATGGTACGAAAATTTTTCAGGAAACAGAATATCGTGTTCGAAAACCTTTGAGGGCACATATGTGCCCTATTTTACTCCGGTAACTTTCATCTGAAGCTGGCAGTTTCCAAAATCAGTTCTTTCCTCTGTCTGTGCAAGAAGCTCCTGGCTGCTGTCTGCGGATACACAGTACAGTCCGATTCCCTTTCCGTCTTCTGCCTGACTTGCCAGTTCCAGCACATACGTCTTCCCTTGCTGTACCTGCACAGATTCATTCATAAAACAATAGAGTGCAGAATTAGTTTTAAAGCCATCCGTTTCTTTCGTTCCCTCATAGATAACATTACCTGTATCTTTTTCTATTATCTTCACAGAAATCTGATCTGAAATACTCTGCTCTCCGTTCCATACGCGGATTTTTATATTTGACAATTCCGTGCCGTCAGCAATAATTTCCTGGCGTACCATTGAATTTTCATCAATCTCTATCACATTATTTGGTTCAAGATCTCTCAAGCTGGTATCTGAAAATACAATTTTCCCCTGAAACATTGCAGCAGCACAGATTCCTAACGGCACCACATATGCCAACACTCCGAAAATAAATGCCGAACGGATCTGCCACATCAAACCAGCTGATACAGCTGTTCCTTTTCGATTGTGATAGCGGGGATGTCCAAATACCACATAAGCCAGAAGAACCACCCACATAGCCGTGCAAAGCATCTTCTCATCATGATATCTATACACATCCCACATCCGTACAGCAAATTCCTGACTGGGAAGAATGTATTTGAAAATACCGCAGTTTAATACACTTTGACCCACCATAGTCTGACTGCAGAAAATATACAGAGCCAATACAAATATATTAGTCATCATCACCATCATATTGCCATTTTCGTTTATCATAATATTCAAAACCAAAAACGGAACAATAATTAAAAGCCACTGAGGATTCCATGATGCCAGTCCAAATACTGCAAAACTCATAGCTACAGAAAAAAACATTGCCCATGAAAACAAATCTTCGCTGTCTCTGGCTCGACGCTGATAGGCCCATAGCAAAACAAATGCAGCCGCTGCCGCTACCAAATTAATACCACAAAAAAAACCGACCGCAAACGGCTTCTGGACAAATTTTAATGCACTAAATCCAAGTACATTTCTCCGAAAATAAATGGAATTGATGTTAGGAATCACTTCTACAAGCACAGGCAGCACCATGACTGCTGTATACTTGATCCAATTACGGATTTTCTTTTCTTTCAGTACTAAAAGTACCAGATAATACAAAACTGCGTGGTATTTAAAAGTAGTGGCGAACCCAAAACAGAACGCAAACTTCCACATATCTTCTTTTAGATAAAAATACAGCCCAAGCACCATGAAAAACACAGTAAAAATATCGTACTGGCTGAAGATAAACTGACTGAACACCGCAACCGGAAATACCAGAAAAGCAAATTTACATAATCTGGATTTCTTTTCTCCAAAACCGGCTATCATGCCGATCTTATACAGGAAATGCCCCGTTGCATAGTATACTAAGACAGGAAGCAGTTTGTACCACATGATGTTTACAAAGCTGTTGGTCAGGATTGCTTCCGGCAAATGCCCCGTCAGATATAGCGGCAGATTCCAGATTGCATAAACTATAAAAGTACTGGGAAGATAATTTGCATAATACCCTCCTGACTGTTCATAACTGGCTTTGTAAAAATCTGTAAAATGCTCATACATCAGGAAAGACCTGTTTCCTGTCAGACGAATATCTCCCTGTGCACAGGATACAAATAAAATCAAGAGAATTACACTGGAAATAATCCAATCCAATTGACACAGGTTCTCATTGTCCCAGACTTTCATACTTTTCCAGTTATTTTTCCATTTTACTGTCAGCAGTTTCTTCTGCTTCATATGATTTTCTTTCATCTGATGTTATCTCCTCTTCTTCCTCAAAATTGATTCTATCCTCTTCCACCACCAATGGACGGTCCAGAACTCTGGTATTGATACTCAAAACATACTCTCCCAGAAAGCCGATAAAAAATAACTGCATGGCTCCAAGGAAAAAGACTCCGATCAGCATCGGTGCAACTCCTGCTGAGAATCGATCCCAGTAGAGAAGTTTTAAAATGAAATATACAATACCGGCAATCAGGCTGACACCTCCTACAAGAAACCCCATAAAGGTTGCCATTCGAAGCACCACTTTAGAATATGATGTAATTCCGATCATAGCATAATCATACAGGCTGTAAAAATTATTTTTGCTCTTTCCGGCTTTTCTCTTCTGCTGTTCATATGGTATAGCCTTATAGTCAAAGCCCAACTCTGCAATAATCCCCCGCAGATAGGGCATAGGGTCATGGAGCTTTCTTACCACATCCACAAAAGCCTTATCATACAGTCCGAATCCGGTAAAATGTTCTATATGATCGATATCCGTTATCTTTCGTATCAACTTATAGTAACACGTACGAATCCAGTACATCATTTTCTTTTCCTTACTGGACTTCTTGATTCCGATTACAATCTTCCATCCCTTTTCCCACTCACGGACAAATTTTACAATCATATCTACCGGATCCTGAAAATCCGCACACATACGAATCACACAATCTCCCTGTGCCTGTTTTAAACCGTAAACAGGAGAACGAATCTGACCAAAATTTCTGGCATTAAAAATCGCCTTTATTTTTTTATTGTCACCGCAAAGCTGACGCAGAAACAGACGTGTTTTATCCTGTGAATGGTTGTCGATAAATAAAATCTCATAATCATATTCAGGAAGTTCATTCTCCATGACATTTACAATTGCCTGTGCCAGCGGTTTCACATTTCCCTCTTCATTATAGGTAGGAATTACCACCGATATTTTCTTCTTCATGTATTTTTCTCCTCATTACACCTTCCTGCGGTTTCGTGTCCACACTGATTTTTTATACAATGAACCATCTCGGAAATCCCTTCTGAGAATTCATACGCAGGAACAAATCCGGTATCTTCCGTAAGACTGCTGATATCTGCACACAGCCTCATCACCGGCTGGGCAGGGTATGGTTTTTTACCGATTCCCGGCTCCGCCGACGGTGCTGCAATATCCCGTATTTTCAATATATATTCTTTCAGACGCCTGGATTGCCCACTTCCCACACAATAGACAGAACCGTTTTTTCCTTTCTCGCCGATCAGATAAAAAGCCTTTCCCGCATCCTTACTGTAAAGATAATCCCACTGCTGCTCTCCCGGGGTAAAAGCTGTCTCTTCCCCATTCATAAACTGACGAAGTGCAGTCATCACCATCGTACTTTCTTTATCATAAATTCCGTAAACGCTGAATATTCTGGGCCAGATCCACTCCATACCCAGCTCTGCACATAAAATCCGGGAAAGTTTTCCTGCTGCAAGTTTGCTTACTCCATACGGTGTTGTGGGATGCTCCGGTGCATCCTGCCCGATTTTTTCCTGATCCAGAGGCCCGTATTCAGCCTGAGAACCGGCTCCGATAAAACGTTTACAGCCAAGTTTTGATGCTGCCTGCACTGCACTCAGCGTATAATCAATGTTTTTACTTTGGAGAAGAACACTCTTATTTCTCGCTGCTCCGGTATACCCCCAGGCTATATGATAAAAGGTATCCCACGTTCCGGTTATGATTTCCGGAAGCCTGTCAATTTCTTCAAGACTGCATTCTGCCAGCTCCAGATTGGGATGTTCAGGAAGCCGGTCTCTCCTCCCTGTATCCTGACGGATCACTGCACAAACCTGCACGCCATGTTCCAGACACTCCTGAACCAAAGCCTGACCGATCATACTGGTGGCCCCCGTCACTATTACTTTCTTCATCTCTGATTTCCTCACATTTCCTTCATGTTTTCTTCCAGTTCTTCTCTGGGAAGGAAGGGATACATATCCTCCAGAGAAGCTGATACCATCATTCCGTCCGGCAATTGTCTGGATGCCAGCTTTGGTTCCGTCTTCTGCTGTTTCGTTACAAACACCTGACAGATACAGGGCTTTGGTCCATGCAGTACTCTTTCCAGTTCCTCCCGGAGGGTCTTGCTGTCTCTGCAGGTGTCATAAGTAATTCCATAAGCCGGTGCCAGATATTCCAGATCCGGAAAGCTGAGGTCACCACTCTCTTCACCCACACCCACCAGATTTCCTTTAAAGTAGCTGTTCTGCGTCTGGCGGATGGAATGATAGCCTTCATTATTAATCACAAATATCCGTATGGGCAGCTGATGATGGCGAATCGTCTGTAATTCCTGAATATTCATCTGTAGACTTCCCTCTCCTGTCACACAGATTACTTCTTTTTTTCCGGATGCCACACAAACACCGATTGCTGCCGGCAGACCATAGCCCATGGAAGCTGTCACCGCATTTGTATAAAAGCGCTGATCTTTTTTCAAAAAAATGGCCTGACTTCCTGCCACCCGGGAAGTTCCCACACTCACCAGGATCTGTGCACCCTCCGGAAGTAATTCAGACAACTGCTGATAAAATGCATAGATGTTGGTGCGGCCCGGTTCCATCTCCTGATAATGCTTTTCTGTCACCACCGGATATTTTTTCTTCCATCCGCTGCATTTGTTCAGCCATCCTGACGCTGCCCCGGAACAGGAAAACCATGTATGCTCACTGGTACAGCCTCTTTCTTCCAGTTTTTTCACCAGCTGATCAATCAATCCCGCTGCATCTCCCACTACCGGAAGATCCACATGAAGACTTTTCTTTTTCAGTTCTTCTCCGTCGATATCATTTAATATGGTATAGGCGTTCTGTGCCCATTTTTCATAAGCAAATCCCGTCTGAAGAAAGCTCTGACGGCTGCCGATGGAAAGCAGTACATCGCTGTTTTGTACAGCAAAATTTCCCGCCCGGTCACCGGTTCCTCCATTTCTTCCTACATAAAGAGGGTGAGCAGACTCCATCAGATCAATACTGCTCATTCCTGTCACTACCGGGATCCCCAGAAGTTCCACCAATCTCTGAAATCTGTCATAGGCTCCCGCAAGGCGTATTCCATGACCGGCGAACAGGACAGGCCTGCGTGCATTCCTGATTTTTTCAAGAATTTGTTCTACCACTTCCTGCGATATTTCTTCCGGAATCTGGTCACTGTCCTCCTGACAATGATAGGCTTCCAATTCCTCTGTTTCAATCACTGTACTCTGCACATTCAGTGGAATATCCAGCCAGACCGGTCCCGGTCTTCCATGAACGGCAAGAAACAGGGCCCGTTCCAGATGATAACGTATTTTTTTCGGTTCTTCCACCATCACCGCATATTTCGTCATGGGCTCTACAGATTTTACAATATCATACTCCTGAACCCCCATGGTTCTTATGTTCAGTCCGCTGCTGCGAACAGTAGTATCATATCGTACCTGCCCGGATAAGATCAACATGGGGATGGAATCCATCCATCCGCATAAAGCTCCGGTAATCGCATTGGTCGCTCCCGGTCCGGAAGTTACACAGACAGCCGCCATATGATTGTCCACGCGGGCATACGCCTCCGCTGCCATAGCTGCAGCCTGTTCATGATGATGATACATACAGGATAATTCCGGATGGTGACCCAGAGAATCATTCAGATGCATGGCACCCCCGCCTGTGACAGTAAACACATGATGAATCCCGTACGCCGCCAGCGTATCAGCTATATAATCAGAAACTTTCTTTTTCATACTTCTTTTCCTTCATATTGTTTTTCATTTTCAAAGATCGTTCAGGTATTATAAATAATCTGCGCATCTGTTCTCACAGACCATAAATTTTCCTGAAGCCTGTATCGGAAGTTCATCCACATAAGTCACCTGAATCTCTGCTTCTTCTCCGAGATAGCTTCTGTATGCGGCCAACACTTCTTCGATATCCAGTTTCTCTCTGTCGGCATTGATCAGCAATTCATATTTGGTCTTTTCCCACTGAATACACCGTGCCTGATGGACAATTCCTTCAAATTTCAGCAAGATATTCATAAATACATGAATAGACAGCGGCTGTCCCTGACAGTTATACATCAGCGAGCCTCTTCGTCCGTAAATTTCCACAAATTTGCCATGTACCCTGCCTTTTTCATCCCGATACATTCTTATCTTTCCGGTATCTCCGGTATCGTACCGCACCATCGGGAATGTTTTATTATAATAATCCGTCACCACGATTCTTCCCAGTTCTCCCGGCTCTGCCGGTTCATCACTGTCCATTTTCAGTATTTCCGGATAGAAATTATACAGATCAATGGTATATTCCGGATCTTCTCCCAACTGAATACCAATAAACCCGTTTTCATTGTTGCCATAAGAACGTACCGGCGAAAATCCGAACAATTTTTTAATCAGATCATACGTGGCATCCGGCAGAGCCTCTCCCATAGAAAATACCATCTCTACCTTCCATTTTTTCATATCCCGGCCTGTTCTTTCAAGATACTGTGTCAATGCAGTCAGTGCACTGGAATAAGCCACCAGTACCTGTATTTTTTTCTTTTCGATATCCCGGCAGATTCCCTCAAGAGACTCATCTCCCATATTGGAGATATCGATCATAATCAGATTATTTTTGAAAGACTTCCATTTGCTGATGGTGTTTTTTCCTTTGATCCATGCACGAAACTCTCCTCTCTTCATTCCCATACGAAAACCGTTCAGTTCCATACAGGAAATGAAATTCATATTGACACGATTCATCTTATTCCCGTCACACAGAACAGTAAACGGTGTGCCCGTAGAACCGCTGGTACTCAATTTGTAAAGATTTCCCTGCTCTTTGCTGGTATCGGTCAAAATCTCATCGTAATGTTCTATATAGTCACCTTTTGTAAACACAGGAAAATCCGAGAGTTCTTTCCATTCCGGATGATTTTTATAATAGGGTGAATGAACCTTTACATAATCCAGAAGGACTTTCGTTCTCCTCTCTATATACTCTTCTGTAACACCTTCAATTATTTTACTTTTATTTACTTCTTTCAGTTTTTTTAGTTTTCCGCCTTTTGCAGCGTCCAGAGCATTAAAAACAACTCTTCTCAGTACCTCACCTGTCTGCATAGGTCTCATTCCTTCCTTTTTCTGCTTTTATGGTTCCCAATATAATCACTGCCGCCACACGAAGAGCATTTGCACCAAGCAGAGCCCAGGCAAATCCCTGAATTCCAAACATTTTTGTACAAATAACAGATGCAATGACCAGTATGATAAAATGTGCAGTCTGCAGCCACAGCTGCCATTTTTCTTCTGTAAATGTCAGCACGATAATAAACAAAAATGCCGAATACAGTCCTAATATCTGTGCCAGATTCGCAGTGGTCATCAGGCCTTTTACCGTACTATAAAGATTTCTGTAAAACAGCCATACGAAAAGAGGCGTTCCGATCTGGCTGGCAAGAAAAAACAGGAAACTCACCACTCCTCCTGCCAACGCTGCTTTTAAAAACTGTGTGCGATTCAGAAGCTCTTTTCTCTTTGTCAAATAAGAAATAATAATCGTATTGACCGGCGCTATGAGAAGTACCATGGTCTTACCAACCAGAGAAACCACATAATACTGCGTAACAGCTGCCTCATTCATAAAGATTTTCAGCACCAGTTTATCAATATTCAGGGTCGTGTTTGTGATAAGATAGGACAATGTCAGGAAAAATCCCCTCTGAAAAGCCACGGAAAAACAGGAACTTTTTGCAAAAAAACCTTTAAACACCTGTCCTGTAACAGCCACGTAGATAATAGCTGCCATCTCTCCGACAAGGAAGATCAGAACCCATTTTCCTGTTATCCGATAGGCCGCATATCCTGCCACATACCCCACAGCAATCAACAGATAATAAATAAAATATCTTTTATAGTTCAGATTCAGACGGTATTCCACGTCTCCATAATATCGGAACACAGTAACCATCAAAAGCAGAAAGATACTGATTCCCATATAGGCACTTTCCAGACTGTCAGCAGATATCAGAAGTGCAGCAGTGCTTCCCACCCCTCCAAATATCAGCAGCAGCCAGTCATAGTCACCATTGGTCACAGAATGATTTCTCCTGACCACCAGACGGCTGGTATTCAGTGCCTGCCCTACAGACGGGCACACAATCGCCACCAGTCCCATGATAAACAGAAGTTCTCCCAGCTCCTTCTCTCCCATATTCCTGTAAAGGAGAGGATAAATCACCAGCTGAAGCACTCCGTTCATCACAAGCATGCCGCCCATGGTATACAGCGTATTGGATGCGATTGCTCTTTTCTGTTTTCCGTCTTTCATGTATGTACCCACTTTCTAAAACTGTTGATTCGTCTGAAATCAGCCACAGAACCCTGTACGGTTTTTATACTGTTCACATCTGTTCTCGATGTATTTGCGTTTTCCGGAAGCCAGTACCGGAATCTCATCTACCAGTTCCACGGTAATCTCCGCTTCTTCTCCCAGATATGGGCGGATTCTTCCCAGAATCTCCTCCTGATCCATCTCTTCCGGATTGCCGTTCAGCCATATGGTATAACGTGTCAGATCTTCCTGAATAAAACGATACTGCTTTACACCTTTGATATCCCACAGATTGTTGGTAATAATATACGGCGTCACTGCGTTCCCTTTACAGTCATAGATCAGATCACTCCGACGTCCATATAACTCCGTCAGATACAGTTTGTATCTTCCGTCTTTTTCTTTTCTCTGTGCAACAGCCGTATCTCCGTTGTCGTATCTTAAAATCGGAAATGCATAGTTGTATAAATCTGTGATAACGATTCTTCCCAGTTCTCCCGGCTCTGCTGGTTCGTCAGAATCCATTTTTAAAATCTCATAGTAATAGGTTTCCGTATCGATATGGTACCCACTGTCTTCTTTGTTCTGAAGCCCCATGATTCCATTTTCCTCATTGGAGTACCATGCACGGACCGGACAGTGAAACTGTTCTTCCAGTTTCCGCCTTACCGGATCCGGCATTGTTTCTGAAATCGGAATGATCGCTTTCACAGAAAACCCTGTACCATTCACCCGTTTTTCTTCCATATATCGGCTCAGCTCACCAAGAGCGGAAGAATAACCTACCAGACATTTCACTTTTTTCTTCCTGATTGTCTGCAGCATCTGCCCCAGAGCCTCATCATCCATCCGGGAACTGTCCATCATGATCAGATTTTCCATCAGAAGCTGAATCTTTCCTTTTTTCACGTTATTTACCCAGACACGGATAAATGCTTCTTTCATTCCGATATAATATCCGCCTGCGGCACCCAGAAAAATGCCGCCCGCGGTATTGTGATTGATCTTATCTCTGTTCTGAATCATCCGAAGAGGTGTTCCCGTAGAACCGCTGGTACACATTTCCCTGTTATCCGGGGCATCTTTATACTGACTGGAAAGAAAATCCGCATAATGCTCACGGAACGTATCTTTATTGACCACCGGCAGTTCTGTCAGTTTTATGTCCTCCGGATACCTTTTATAAAACCTGGTAGTTTTTACTGCATGAGAGATTAAGACCTGAATTCTATCTTCTGTCTCCTGCACAGAACTTCCGTGCTGCCATGCGTATTTTATCTGATCATAATATCTTCGAACCGGCTTTCCTTTCAGTGCATCCAGCATCCAGAAACCCGCCCAGCGAAGTTTCTCATCCAAAAACATATCATTCTCCTTTACAGTGCTTCCTTAATCGCCTCTGCCATAGCATCCAGCATCTCATCTGTCATACCCGGATATACACCGATCCAGAAGGTATCTGTCAGAATACGGTCTGTATTCTCCAGCGTTCCAGCCACACGATACCCCGTACCGGAAGCACGCATACTGTCAAAACACGGATGTTTGATCAGATTGCCGGCAAACAACATTCTTGTCTGCACACCTTTTGCCTCAATCGCCTGCACAAGCTGATTTCTGTCCACACCTTCCCGACAGGTAATCAAAAATCCAAACCAGCTGGGTGTGGAGTTTTTGCATGGTTCCGGAAGAATCAGCTTCTCTTCAGTTCCTTTCAGTGCATTTCTCAGATAATTGAAATTATGAATTCTCTTTTCCACAAATGTGGGGAATTTTTCCAGCTGTGCACATCCCACTGCCGCCTGCATATCTGTGGCTTTCAGATTATATCCGAAATGTGAATATACATATTTATGGTCATATCCCAACGGAAGTTCCCCATACTGACGATCAAACCGATGTCCGCAAAGGTTGTCCTGTCCGGGAGCACATACACAGTCCCTGCCCCAGTCTCTGAGTGACCGGACAATCTTATGAAGAAGCGGATTGGAAGTGTATACTGCACCTCCTTCTCCCATAGTCATATGGTGAGGCGGGTAAAAACTGGAAGTGCCAATATCTCCGATTGTTCCTGTCAATTTTTCTTCTCCGTCAATGACATATCTGGAACCCAGCGCATCACAATTATCCTCGATCAGCCACAGGTTGTACTTCCGGCAAAAATCCCGAACCGCCTGCAGATCAAACGGATTACCCAATGTATGTGCCAGCATCACTGCCTTCGTCTTTTCTGAAACAGCCTTCTCCAGAAGCTGCGGATCAATATTATACTGAGGAATTGTTACATCCACAAAAACCGGAACCGCCCCATACTGAATCATCGGAGCCACCGTTGTAGGAAACCCTGCTGCCACAGTAATCACTTCATCCCCCGGCAGAACCTGACGTTCCTTCAAAAGCGGAGAAGTCAAAGCCATAAAAGCAAGAAGATTCGCCGAAGATCCGGAATTTACCAGAGAACAGTATTTCACTCCCAGATATTCGGCAAATTCCTTTTCAAATCTTTTCGTAAACCGTCCGGCTGTCAGCCAGAATTCCAGGGAACTGTCCACCAGATTCACCATTTCCTCTGAACCGTACACCCTGGATGCATAAGGAATCCTGTCCCCTTTTTCGTATGATTTCTTCTGATTATGATATTTTTCACAATATTCTTTCGTCATTTCCAGAATCTGTGCTCTGGCTTCCTGTTCTGTCATCTGTTCAAACATGTTCTATCTCCTTATTTTCTTACATAATATTGATATTCTTCATCATAAATCGGAAAACTCTTTTCCACAGTATAGTTTTCGTAAAACCACTGATATGCTTCCGGAGTATTCCTTTCCCATATCGGAAGGGTCGATTTCGTTGTCAGCAAAGCTTCTACCTTCTGTTCTTTCAAGGTATCAGCCAGCCGTATGCCACCCTGCTTCGCCACCGATAAATCACTAAAATCAATACCAAAATACTGTGTATTCCAGTGCAGCCAACTATAAAGCTCCGCCACATTCAATCCAAAACCAACAGTATTTGCCGGTACACTGGCTGCAATTTCCTGTGCCAGATTGTTCATTTCCTCTTCATTATGAAAATTCTCTTTTATTTGACTGTTCTGAGAAAACTGCAGAACATTACAGGTTGAAAGGATCAGAAGAACAACGACACACAGGGAAGCAACCCCATTCATCATAAGCTTGTCAAATGACAGTTTTCCTATATTCCTCCATTCCGCTTTTTTCAAAAAAAGAAGTCCTTTCTGTCCCAGATACGCCATAAGAATAGCTGCTGAAAAATGACAGCAATCCAGATTATGATAGGAAGGCCGGTTAATATAATAAACCATTCTTCCCAGTGCACTGACACTCAGAAAAAAAATCAGATGTTTATCCCAGGATACCCTGTGTGATGCATCATGAAATCTTTTCCATCCGGAAATTCCCAGTGCAGTCCCCATTAAGAACAAGACTGCTTCAGCCATATAAGCACTGGGGTACATGGGAAGATCCAGACGAAGAGTATCCGTCATGTAGCTGTCTGACAAAAGGGGAATCAAAAACTCTTTTATCGTATTGGCAGGGCTGTGTTTTAAAACATTGTACAGGTTTACCGCACCAAATGCTCCAAAAAATGATCCAACAACACCTGCACCATGTAAAATCACTCCCACTGACAGTTTTTTCCATGTAAAGTCCTGCCTGCTGAGAATCATTGACAAATGCATTCCTGCCCATGCCACAGCCAATATCATCCCTGTTTCCGTATTCCAGATTACCGCTGACATGCAGATAAGGTATCCACCTGCAGACGTTTTCCAACTGAGTTTATTTTTCTTAAGAACCAA
This sequence comes from Eubacterium sp., assembly GCA_022764165.1. Lineage (GTDB taxonomy): Bacteria > Bacillota > Clostridia > Lachnospirales > Lachnospiraceae > Oliverpabstia. The sequence goes on from JALERM010000085.1 coordinate 83,011, forward strand.
CGCAGCATACAACAGAAGAATCATCGGGAATACCATTCTGTGAGGCCATACCTGCCAGTAATATCCACCTCGCATTCCCAGTATGGGAAATGTGATCGCAGCAGCTCCCAGAATCCGCAGTAATCGGCTTTTTATGATCTGCTGAAGCACCAGAAAAGCACAAAAATGAGTAAATGCTCCTAAACCAGCTATCAGAAATACAAACTTCCGAAAATCTCCCCCGATCAGTTTCATAGGTATTTTCCAGAGCAGACCATAATGTCCGTAGACACTGGTTAATTCCTCTGTATACGGCATTCCCCAGTGCACATTATATATGGAATTATAATAAGCATGTGCATGAAACCAGTCGCCGCTTTGTCCTCTTCCAAATATATTCGGAGTATCCATGCTATACCAGACAAGAGCCGTCAGAATACCATATACGCACCAAACCAGCCAGTCTGCTGCTTTTCCCTCTGCATTCCAGTTTACATAGCCCCACAAAAACCCAGCCGTTTCCAATACAAAAACTACCATTGCGAAGATAAACGGCTGGGTGTTCCAGCCATATTTATAAGCCACTCCTGCATACTGATCCGTCTCTTTATATAGCATCACCATGAAAAACAAAACATTGCCTGTCAGAAATGTTATCCATGCTGTCCATTTAAATTTTTTATTTTCAAATTTTGACAGATCCCATTTTCCTTTTTGCGAAAACAACAGCATCCCCGCAGCAAAAGCAAGGCAAAATAGAATCAACGTCATCCCGTATACCAGTATATTGATATTTCCATAGGATGATATCATTTCTGCCAGTCGCTGAATTCTGAAACAGCACACAAAAAATACAGCTGCTATCAGTAGTGCAGCACTTCCACAGACTATTTCTCTTTTCCTTTCCATTCCTCTGAACCTCAAACTATGTATATTATGATACAAGGGTCAAAAAGTTATGTTTTTCACAGATCTCAACCGTTATAATATTTTTCAATCTGCCCATCTGTCAGTTTCACCATATCCTGCCCGTCAATCCATGCCTGATACCATTCCACCGATTTTTCTACTGCATCCTTCACCTGCCAGTGAGGCTTCCATCCGAATACGTTTTTCATCCGGGAACAATCCAGCTTCAGAAAATTTGCCTCGTGAGGACCTCCCGCATACAGATTCTCCCATGCCGCTCCGTTTTTCCATGCACCGCAGAATAAATCCGCCAGTTCTCCTGTAGTGATGCAGTCTCGGTCATCCGGTCCCACATTGTAAGCCCCCGCCAACTTAGGATTTTCATACTGTTCTTTCACGATCATCAGATATGCCCCCAGCGGTTCCAGCACATGCTGATAGGGTCTGGTGGAATGCGGATTCCTTACCTGAATCTTTTTCCCTGATGACACTGCTCTCACACAGTCGGGAATAATCCTGTCTGCTGCAAAGTCACCACCGCCGATCACATTTCCTGCCCTGGCGGTGGACACCACAATACCCATTTCATCCAGAAATGAACTTCTATAACTATGTGTCACCAGCTCTGAACAGGACTTGCTGTTGGAGTAAGGGTCATATCCGTCCAGTTCATCCGTTTCCCGATATCCCCATTCCCATTCATTGTTTTTATACACTTTATCTGTCGTCACATTCAAAAACGAACGCACACTCCCTGCCCGTCTTACCGCTTCCAGAATATTGACTGTTCCCATTACATTGGTTTCATAGGTTTCTACAGGATTTTTGTAGGATTCCCGCACGATCGGCTGAGCCGCAAGATGCAGCACCAGTTCCGGCTGTACATCTTTCACCGCTTTTGCTAAATTTTCTCTGTCCCGCACATCACCGATGATAGAATTCATCTCTTTCTCTAATCCCAATATAGAAAACAAATTGGGATCTGTAGGCGGTTCCTGAGAATATCCTGTTACCTCAGCTCCTGCCAGTATCAGTATTCTGGACAGCCAGGAACCTTTAAATCCCGTATGCCCGGTCAAAAATACTTTTTTTCCTCTAAAGAAATTCTTATCAATCATACTTTTCTCCATCATTCCCAGACTTTCCATGGGGCTTCGTTGGCTGCCCACATTGCCTCCAGTTTTTTCTTTTCACTCATGGTATCCATACACTGCCAGAATCCCTCATGGCGGTAGGCATCCAGCTGACCCCGCCTTGCAGCTTCTTCCAGAGGATATTTTTCAAACACAGTCGTATCATCCTGAATCAGATCCATGATTTCCGGTTCCAGTACCATAAAGCCCGCATTGATCCAGCCGCTGTCTTCTATCTTCTTCTCCCGGAAATTTTTAATCTCTCCGTCTTCCCGGATATCCAGAGAACCAAATCGTCCCATCGGCTGTACTGTTGTCAGAGTAGCCATACGGCCTCCTTTTCTGTGAAAGTTGAGCAGCTCACTAATATTCACATCGGATACGCCGTCTCCATATGTAAGAAAAAACGGTTCCCCATCCAGATATTCTTTTACTCTCTTAATCCGGCCTCCGGTCATGGTATTTAATCCGGTATCCACCAGCGTTACTTTCCAGGGCTCAGATATATTATTGTGAACAATCATTTTATTTTCCTGTGTAAAATCAAAGGTAATATCACAATTATGCAGATAATAATCCGCAAACCATTCTTTTATCATATGCTGCTTATATCCGCAGCATATCACAAATTCATGATATGATTAGCACGTCAAAAGGGTAAAAAATAAGATCCTTTTTTCGACATAGGACCTTGAAAACTGAATATATTGCTGTACACTACGCTAGCAAACCAAAATAGAGTGAATTTTTCAACCTATTTATGCTCGATTTCACGAT
>JALERM010000104.1 GCA_022764165.1 Eubacterium sp.
ACGCCCGTCTGAAGGATCCGCAGCTGCAAACCTTCACCTTTGCTTCTCCAAACGGTGTAGAAACCGTCTGTATTTCCCGGTTCAGAATGGTTCGGTCCATATGCTGTCTTCGGATGCCGATGGTTGTGGTTTCCGAAAATATAATTTTTTCCATGGTTTCTACTTTATCAGGCGTGCAGATCACATTCAATTGATACGCCGGTCTGTTTTTTTTCATAAATATGGGCATGTAGCTCACATCTCTGGCGCCGGCTTCAAATAATCGCTCCATTACATATCCCATGATTTCACCGGAACAATCATCCACATTGCTTTCCAGTTTTACAATCTGATCCTTTCCGCTTCGGTTCATTTCCCGAACTGGTTCTGACGACTGTGAAAACCCGGTCTGATGCATACATTCGGACTTCTGCACAAAGCCGTCCTGCTGTACCGGCTCTGACTGCCGCACGGAGCCTGCCTGTCCTCCATCCACCGCCAGCCGGTTGATCTGGGTTGCCATATATCCTGCGCCATAACCATTATCAATATTGACAACAGCAATGCCATTGGCACAGGAATTGATCATGGTCAGCAGTGCTGAAAGCCCGTTCATGCTGGCTCCATATCCCACGGAAGTAGGTACCGCAATCACCGGCTTATCCACCAGTCCGCCAAGTACACTGGCCAGTGCCCCTTCCATACCGGCAACCGCGATAATACAATTTGCCTCCTGAATCACATCCAGCCGGGAAAACAGGCGATGAATTCCGGCTACACCCACATCATAGATTCTCTCCACACAAGATCCAAAATACTCTGCCGTCTGTGCAGCTTCCTCTGCAACTGATATATCAGCAGTCCCCGCCGTACACACTGCAATCTTTCCCACATGGGGTCTTTCCTTATCCTGAATCTTAATGATCTGAGAAATCGGGTCGTACTGAATCTGGGGGAACTTTTCTTTCAGAATCTGATACTGATGCTCAGATGCCCTCGTTCCAAACACTTCGCCATTTTCCCGGTATAATCTTTCTACAATCGGTATCAGGTGTTCATCGGCCTTCCTGCTGCAGAAAATCACTTCCGGAAAACCGGAACGCAGTTTTCTGTGCATATCCAGCTTTGCGTAGCCCATCTCATCAAACGGTGCCCGCCTGAAATAGTTTTCTGCCTCTTCCAGCGTCATATCCCCATATTTATATTTCTCAAGTACTTCTCTTGTCTCCATGCAATCAATCACCTGCTTATACTTGCTTTATCTTGTATAAATATATCACACATCATCGCATTATTCAATTTGATTCTGTTCGTGTTTTTCCAGAGTCTGTTCAAATACAAAATTTAACACCTGAGAAATCTTCTTCACCGGTACGATTTCCAGCTTTTCTTTTACTTCCTCTGCCACATCCTCCAGATCCTTCACATTCTCCCGTGGAATCAGAACAGTATGAACCCCGGCCCGCTGTGCTGCCATTAGTTTTTCCGGCAGACCACCGATGGGCATCACATTGCCCCGCAGGGATACTTCTCCCGTCATGGCAATATCCGGCCGTACTTTCTTTCCTGTCACCAGAGAGGCCAGTGCAGTCACCATCGTAATTCCCGCAGATGGGCCGTCTTTTGGAACTGCTCCCGCCGGAACGTGGATGTGCAGATCCTGTTTATCCATCTTCGCTGTTTCCTTCGGATATAATGATTTAACCAGTGTAATCGCAATCTGAACAGATTCTTTCATCACATCTCCCAACTGTCCTGTAACCTGCACATCTCCATTGCCTTTAATCAGCGATGTTTCAACGAAAAGAACCTCTCCGCCGGCAGAGGTCCATGCCAGACCGGTTACAATTCCAGGCACCGTGGTTTTTGGAACTTTATCATGATATATCGTCGGATTTCCCAGAAATTCCTGTACTTTTCTCTCACTGACGGTAAGACTTTTCTGTTCCCCTTTGACCAGTTTTACTGCAGCGGTTCTGCAAAGGGTATCCACCTGTTTTTTCAGCCCGCGCACCCCGGATTCAGCCGTATATTCTTCAATGATTTTCTCCAGTGCACTGTCCGTTACTTTCAGATTCTGTGCTTTTAATCCCATAGCACTCATAGCCCCGGGAAGCAGATGTTTTCTGGCAATCTGCATCTTTTCCAACGGTGTATATCCCGGAAAATTAATCACTTCCATACGGTTCAGAAGAGGTTCCGGAATGGTGTCAGTAGTGTTGGCTGTACACACAAAAAATACGTTAGACAAATCATAAGGTACATTCATATAATGGTCGGTAAAGGTATGATTCTGCTCCGGATCAAGTACTTCCAGTAAAGCACTGGCAGGATCTCCGCCATAATCTTTTGCCAGTTTATCCACCTCATCCAGAACCATTACCGGATTCATGGCACCGCTCCGTTTCATTCCTTCCATAATTCTTCCGGGCATAGCCCCCACATACGTTCTTCTGTGTCCACGGATCTCTGCCTCATCACGGATACCGCCCAGACTGATCCGTACATAAGACCGCTTCAATGCCCGGGCAATACTCTGCCCGATACTTGTTTTTCCTGTTCCGGGAGCTCCCACGAAGAGCAAAATAGAACCTGTCTGTTTTTTATTGAGCATCATAACAGCAATCTGCTGTATAATTCTCTCTTTTACTTTCTTAAGGCCATAATGATCCTCATCCAGTATCGCCTCGGCTTCTGCCAGATCTACCGGTCCCATCTCTTCTGTCTTCCAGGAAAGACTTGTGACAAAATCCAGGTAATCATATAGAAGGCCATACTCATGACCGTCTTTTCCTTCCTGCTTCATCCGGTTCAGTACTTTATCCGCTTCTTTTCTAGCCTCTTCGTTCATGCCGGACTCTTCCAGTTTTTTCTCAAAGCGTCTCACATCAGAAATATTTTCCGGATGCATCTCATCCAACTGTTTCTGCAGAAAATCAATCTGTTTTTTCAATGCAGACTCACGGTATGCCGACTCATAATTCTCTTTCTGGGCACTTTCGGCTTCCTCTCCAACCTTATGCATCTCCATCATTTCATAAACAGCAGCCATAATCATCTCACACCGCTGTCTGCGGGAAGCTGTCTCCATCACTGCATACTTTTCTTCCCAGGTCATATTAAAATAACCTGCCACAGCACAGCCCACTTCATTCAGATTCTTCCAGTGCAGAATATAGCCTCTTGCCCACATACCCCACTGGAATCCCTGTGCAAAACGCATCATATCCTTTTTCAGTTTATCAAACAGCTTCTTCTCTTCCTCTGCCTCTATATCGGCAACTTCCGGCAAAATACTGGCGGTGGCACTGAGTTCTCCCTCATGATTCTCGAAATCAGAAATTGCCACACGCTCCTTCACCCGGATGCGGACATTTCCCTCACCGTCAATACTCTCAATCACGCCGCTGGCACCGACCGGGTATATATCTGCTGACTCCAGCAAAGACTTATCCTTCTCTGTTTTCAGCATCAAAAAAAGTAAATCTTCTCCTTCATTCTCAGAAGTAAGCACCTTACCGGGAAACATATCTTTTTTAAAATAGAAAGTAACTTCCGGCAAGACCAGAAGATCAATAATTGGCATAATAATCATACATGTTTCCTCCTGCTATCATATCCGCTTACACGGGTAATTATTAGCACTCTTTTATGTTGAGTGCCAGTTTTCTCTATTTTACCACGAATATCACAGAATGCAAGACCTGTTTTTGCTGTTGTGTGACTATTTCACCTTTATATTCTTTCGCATATAACTTTACAGCGCTTTTTTTGGAACGCAATTCCATAAGCAAGAATATCCTCTCTGCCATCATTCCGCAGTTTTTCATCATACCGCCGACTTCGTATCTGACTCACCGCTTTATTGCAGGCCTTGTCCAGTTCCGCAATGCTGGATGCATATTTCACTTCGATGACAATTCCCACATCGGGATCTTCGGGCTCGATCAGAATATCACTGAATCCGTCTCCGGACTCCGCATTAGATAAAATCAGCCATTTCGATTCACTTCGCAAAAGCCCCAACAGAAGTCCATGATAGAAATTCTCTTTCTGATCATCTCTGGCTTTCGTATCCATTACGCTTATCATCCTGCCCAGAATCACTGTCAAACGTTTTTGAATCTCCTCAGCATTTCCCTCCAGAAAAGCCTGGCAAAATTCCTGCATGGGCTTTTCATCCTGCACAAAAGTTTCTCTGAACCATTCCTGAATCTGATGGATATAGACCTCACGTACTTCTCTGTTAGGAATGATCAGCTTATATATACCATTCTCCGGCTTTCCGGTCTGTGTAAGATATCCTGTTGTGAACAGTACACTCCACAGATTATCTATACTGTTGTCAATTTCATCATAGGTCAATTCTAAACGAACAGTCTTTTCAATTGCTTCCCCGGCAATTAAACGTTCAATTTCATTTTGCGTTGTTTTATCTGCTCTGTCAACAAAACGCTTTACCAGATCGTTACTGCTTGTATTAATCCAATATGCCTGCGGCTCTGCATCTGGCTCACTTCGCAGTCGATCCACATGATTGATCACATCCCAGGGGCAATACACATCAATCTGACCAAAACGGTACCCGTCATACCATTCTTTCGTTTCTTTCAAATGCCCCTCCAGACAATAATCCTGCAATAATTGTTTTACTTCTGCATCAGTAAAGCCGAAATGCTCATCGTACCTGGCATCTGTAACAGATAACACCTTGAAATTATTCAATCCTGTGAAAATACTCTCTTTAGATACCCGCAGACACCCAGTTAACACCGCAAAATACAAGGCATCATTTGTTTTAAGTGCCTGACTAAAAAGACTTCGTATAAGAGCAGTCATCTCTCTATAATACCTGTGCTGAAACGCTTTATCTAACGGAACATCATACTCATCAATCAGCAGGATAACCTTCCGGCCGTAATAGCCATATAACAGCCCGGACAGCATTTTCAGGCTGTCCTGTACATCTTCCCGTGTATCCTGCTCGTCCAGAAAACGCCGGAAAGAATACTTCTCTTTTTCGGAAATCCGGTCACTTTCCGCCAGAAAACTCAGACGCAGCATCTCTGACCGCAAGACACGCCGCAGCATTTCATATGCATCCTCAAATGTCAACCCCTCAACACTTTTCAGGGAAAGAAACACCACAGGAAACTTTCCCATATATGTTTCACACAATTCTCTTTCTTCTGCTATCGCCAGACCGTCAAATAATGCTTTGTCAGCACCAATCTCCAGAAAATTCTTCAGCATACTCATATTCAGGGTTTTTCCAAAACGTCGGGGACGTGTGAACAGATTGACTTTTCCCCAGCTATTCAACAAATCCCTAATCAGACCTGTTTTATCTATATAATAAAAGTTTTCTTCACGCAGTTCTTTAAAATCTTCTATTCCAACCGGTAGCTTTTTGCCTTGCATATATCATCCCTGCCTTATCAACAACTATCACTCAATTCTATACTAGAATTATACTCAAAAAAATATGATATGACAACCTGAATGTCACGATCACCAACATAAAACTTTCCTGTAATAAAAGAAAAACAGCTTCCGGGGAAAAGCTGCTTTTCTTTTATTTTAAACTTTAAGGATGTTATGTGTTACTTTTCACATGATATTCGGAGGTATGTAAAAAGCATTGATATTATTTACATATTTTATAATAAACGTTTCACATGGATTCCACAAGCCCCATGGGGGGATAATTTTACACTTTTTTAAAATACAGAATCAATCAATATTTTTGTATATTCCTGCTGTGGATTTTGGATCACTTCATCCGGTGTACCTTCTTCTACGATTCTTCCCTGATACATGACCAGCACCCTGTCACACATTTCCTGAACAAGTGCCAGATCGTGACAGATCAGAAGGAGGGCAAGACCCATTTCCCGCTGTAGTTTTCTAAGCAGTTCTACAATCTGAGCCTGTACTGTCACATCCAGGGCACTGGTGGCTTCATCACAGATGATCAGCTTGGGTTCAATGGCAAGCGCTCTGGCAATTGCTGCCCTCTGGCATTGACCTCCACTTACCTGATGGGGATATCTTCCTGCAAATTCTGGCGGCAGTTCCACCATTTCAAGAAGTTCCAGCATCCTCTGCTTTGCTTCTTTTTTCTTCATCCCGTGATTGATCATGCTCTCCATGATTCCATCACCAAGGGTACATCTCGGATCAAAGGAATCCTGCGGAGTCTGAAAAACCATCTGTACGTCTGCATAAAGCTGTTTCAGTTTTTTGCCTGCTGCATCAGTAATATCCTCACCATTCAGTATCATACTTCCGGAATCCGGTTTTGCCAGATGGGTAATCAGTCTGGCGGTTGTACTTTTTCCACAGCCGCTCTCACCCACCAATCCCAGGCACTCACCTTTTTCCATAGAAAAGCTAATAGAGTCCACGGCTGTGAAGGGAATTTTGTTCTTATAAAATGTTTTCTTCAGATTTTTTACTTCCAGTATTTTTGCCATATACTAACCTCTGTGAATTCTCAGCACTGCGTTGATCAGCTTTCTGGTATATTCTTCTTCCGGATGTTGGATTACCTGCTTTGTATCCCCGTATTCTACCAGTCTTCCCTGATACATGACCGCCACTTTATCTGCCATATATTCCACTACACCGATATTATGTGTAACAATTGCAATAGCTGTGCCAAACAATTCCCGCATTTTCATCATTTCCCGCACAACCTGTGCCTGAACAGTAACATCCAGTGCACTGGTAGGTTCATCAGCAAAGAGAAGTGACGGCCGCAGGATCATGGCCATCATAATTCCTACCCGCTGGTTCATACCGCCGGACAGTTCAAAGGGATAACTTTTAAGAATCCGCTCGCCATCAGACAATTTCATTTTTTCAAATAAATCCATTGCCCTCTCTTTGATTTCCTGTTTCGAAGTTTTTTCATGCTGAAGTACAGATTCATATAGCTGGTCTTCAATCGTTCGAATCGGACACAGAGACGCACCTGTATTCTGAAAAATCATACCCATTTCTGGTCCCCGCAGCTTACGAAGTTCTTCCCCTCTGACGTCTGTCACATTTTGATTCTTATATAAAATATCTCCCCGGGTCACTGCTCCATCGCTTCCCAGAAGCCCCATGGCAGCTTTAATTAAGGTACTTTTCCCGCTGCCGCTTTCTCCCACAATACCGAGAATCTGTCCCGGTTCCATTGTGAGATTGATATCTTCCAGCACAGGCCTGCCCGAATAACACACCTGAAGATGCTCTACTGCCAGTATAGGCTCAACCATAGTACTTTCCTTTCCGCATTAGTTCTTATCCAGATTTACCGTAATTTCATAATAATCGCAGGGATGAGCAATCAGCCCTGTAACTCCCTTTCCGGATACCATCGACATTTTCAGATGGGAAGCGAAAAAGAAAGCGTGATCATCAAGAATCGTCTGGGTCATCTTAACAGCCAGTTCCGATCTTTTCTCTGTATCGAAAGTACTCTTCATCTCTGTTTCCAGTTCCTGGAGCAGATCGCTGTGATATCCGCCGCGGTTTTTGGAAGATGTATCCAGACAATGGGTAGTAAAGAAGTATTCCGGGTCACCGGTAGGTGCACATACAAAAGCGCTTGCGTAAATATCCCACTCACCTTTTTCTATAAAGCTCAGATGATCCGCAGTGCAGTTAATCTGCACATCGATACCTATATCTTTTAATGTTGCCTGCACCGATTCCGCAAGCAGCGGCAGTTCCTGACGGCTGGGATAAGTCAGCCAGCGGATTGTCAGTTTCTGTCCATCTTTATCTACATATCCGTCTCCATCTGTATCCGTCCAGCCTGCTTCTTCCAGTAATTTTCTGGCTCCTTCGGGATCATATTCCGGGGCAGTAACCACATCATCGCCAAATACAAAACTGGATGGGAACGGACCAACTGCTGCTGTACCATTTCCCTGAAGAAGTGTTTTGGTAAAATTCTCCTTATCGATTCCCATACTGATAGCTTCTCTGACTTTATCATCCTGCAATGCCGGTGTTTCATAATTTACCTGTCCGAAGAAGGAACGGGAAGTCTCTACAGAAGAAATCGTATACGGATCCTCCTGAAACAGCGGAAGGCTGGCATAAGGAAGACCATACGCTCCGTCAAGCTCTCCTGACTGCATGGCCATGGTCATCGTATCACCATCAGAAATTGTTTTCACATAGATGGTGTCCAGTTTTGGCATGCCATCCCAGTAATTTTCATTTTTCACGAGAGTAAGGCCCTGATCTGTCTTCACCTCAGTGGCAATATACGGTCCCGTTGCGGATACATTTCCATCTGATGTAACACCGGCTTCCATATCAATGATACAGCCATAAGGATCTGACAAATAGTTAAGAAGTGCCGGAACCGGCTCCTCAGTAACAACAGTCAGAATCTGTCCATCAGCAGTTATTTCCTTAATCTTCAGATCTCCTTTTGCTCTTTCATGCACTGTTACCAGATCATCCAGACATTCTTTGACTGCCTGTGCATCCAATGTACGTCCACTTGAAAAAGTAACCCCATCTCTCAAAGTAATTTTCCATGTATTCTCATCCACAAGCTCGTATTCAGTGGCAAGCCACGGTTCCAGTTCCATCGTGTCGGAATACTTGAACAATGTTTCCCCGATTCCATAACGGATACATGCCCATCCGGAATATCCGTTATGTGGATTGACATCAGACTCGTCATTTTCTGCGTTAAATGTGGTATCGCCATAATAAAAAACTTTTTCGGCGGCTGTTGTTTCAGCTTCTTTTTCAGATTCCGTTTCTGTTCCTGCTGTGCCGGATGATTCCCCGGACCCGCCGCATCCTGTCAAAAGGCCGGCTGTCATACAAAGAGACAGCAGAACAACACTGGTTTTTTTCAATAAGTTTCTTTTGTACATATGGTTTCTCCTTTTCCTTTATTTTTTTCTGCGTGGATCCATCACATCACGCACCGTATCGCCCAGCAGATTAAACAGCATAACTGTTATAAAAATCGCAAAACCCGGTGCCAGGATGACCCACGGAGATGTCTGAAGCATACTTCTTCCATTACTCATCATAGATCCCCATTCCGCGATAGGAGGCACAGCTCCCAGACCCAGAAATGACAATCCCGCAATTTCCATCATCATCGTACCAATATCAAGAACACCCGTAATCAATATGGGACCTGCAATGTTCGGCAGCATATGTTTAAAGATTATTTTCCATGTACCGGATCCCGACAGTCTGGCAGCAGCTATAAAAGATGACTGTTTTAATGTCATGACCTGACTTCTGGCTATTCTGGCAAACTTCGGCCAGGAAATACACGCCAATGCAACTACCGCATTGATCACACCACCCCCGGTAACTCCCGCAACAGCAATGGCTAAAACCATACCCGGAAATGCAAGAAATACATCGGAAATTCTCATGAGCAATGTATCAACTTTTCCGCCATGATATCTACAGATAATGCCTATCATTGTTCCAACCACCATAATGATCAGCACCAGAAGCAGCGATGAAAAGATCGTCGTCTGTCCTCCCATAATCACCCGGGAAAGCATATCTCTGCCATAACGGTCAGTTCCCAGAAGATGCTTTCCTCCGGGAGGCAAAAGTGCATTCGACAAATCCTGTGCATATGGGTCATAAGGCACGATATACTCCGCAAAAACCGCCGCCAAAAGCACCAGACCCACCAAAATGCATAAGATGATACACTTTTGCTTTGTATAGTCTTTTTTTATTTTCAGCTGTCTTATCGTAATATTCGATTTTTCCATCAGGCTTCCTCCTGACCGATACGGATTCTTGGATCCAGATAACAATAAACGATATCTGTGACAAGATTTACCATTACATAAATGACTGCCATCCAGATCACATATGCCTGAATCACAGGATAATCTCTCATGGTAATCGCATCTACCGCCATCTTTCCTACACCGTCCCACATGAAAATAGACTCTACAATAGCAGTTCCTCCCAGAAGAGAACCAATCGACAGTGCCAGCAAAGTAACGATTGTCAGCATGGATGCCTTCAGCACACTAAAGTACAATATTTTATTCTCCTGAATACCCCGCGCCCTGGCACCCTGCACATAATCTTTATTCAATTCTTCCAGCACTGTTGCACGCACCTGTCTTGTATACTTTGAGGCCATGGCAAGAGCCAATGTCAGTGTTGGAAGAATTATGCTCTTCCATCCCTGAGCATTTCCCATAACAGGAAACCACCGAAGTTTTAAAGAAAAGAAATATATAAGCAGCAAAGAAACAAAGAAATTCGGCAGAGAGTTACCAATAAAGCTCAAAAATCGTATCAGGTAGTCTAAAAGCCGATTCTGCTTTACCGCAGAAATGATACCAAGTGGAATGGAGATAATTACCGTCAGCAACACAGAGGTAATCGCAAGTGCTATAGTAGCCGGCAATTTTGAAATAAAGGTAGTAAATACAGGCTGTCCCGACACATAGGATATTCCCATGTCACCTGATAATATACCACCAAGCCATACAATATACTGTTCCGGAATAGGTTTATCAAGCCCCAGTTCTTCTCTGATAGCAGCTTTTTCTTCATCCGACATGGATCCTCCGGTGTTCTGTTCCATAACATCTACCGCATCCATCGATGAAGACTGCATCAAAATAAATGACAGCAACGTAATTCCGATCAGTATGGGAATTAATTGCAGAAATCTTTTTATAATATACTTTTTCATTTCATCATTCCTTTTCACTTGTCATACTCTTGAATCATCAGTTATTTTCACGCTACATATGATAGCAGAATAAAAACAGCTGCACAACCCGGGGGAGGGGTTATGCAGCCAGTCATTTTTAAGCCTTTAGCTATTCCATTTTTTCATATCAGACTTGGATTTCCTTCCACATTTTACTAAAACCAGAAATTTTCTCTCATCTGATATAGCCAGGTTGATTTTCCAGGGATTTCTCAATAAATTCCGCAAATACTGCAGCAGTCGCTGCCAGGGCTTCTCCTTCCCGCTTCAGATAACCAAATATTACCTGACTGTCATCCTGTTCCAGAGGAATCCCTCCGTCTACCGCCTGCTGTTCATCATAAGAAAGATAATTTCCACTGATATTAGCCAGTCGGCTTTTGGTCAACATTCTTTCCATAATATAATCGCTGTTTGTCACAACAGCCACATCCATTTTCGTTAATATCTGACCGGATCCATCTTTCACAGCCCAGTAATTATTTTCAGTAAATTCATCCTGATAGCTTTGGATATACCGCAGTTTTTTCAGTTCTGCCTGATTAATAATCTTTTCTTTATAAAAAGGATGGGCCTGGCCGAGATATAAAATTGCATCCACATGAATCAAAGCAACAAATTCCAGGTTATTCCTCGCAAGTGCATACTGAAACGCCGCTTTCTGACTATCCATCACGTATACAAAACCCAGATCATCTTTGAAATCTCTTACCCGCTTCATAATATTCGCCACACTGGCATTATATATCTGACAGTGAATGTTCTCATCATAGTGTTGATTGTAAAATTCTACAAATCGATTAGCAAACCAGGAGCTGGGATTACAGGAGATATTCAGCCATTCCACTTCACCTGTCCGTGAAAAATCTTTTAACATTCCCACATCATCCATTATTTTACAGGCATATTTATATACGTGTTTCCCATGAGCTGTTAACACTATTCCTCTGGGCTGGCGAACAAAAAGTGTCGCACCAACCGTTTTTTCCAATGTTTTTATAGCTTTGCTCACATTAGACTGGGTTGTATACAGTATCCCTGCTGCCTCACTGAAAGACCCTGTTTCAGCTGATACGATAAAATATTGTAATTGCTTCAAATCTAACATATATTCTCTCTTACTCTAATCCTCACTGCCGCCTTTGCGTACCCGCAGCATAAACAGCGGAGTCGGATTATAAAACTCATCTTTTACCGGATATAACCTTCTGCTGATTCCCAAATCGAGACCCATCTCTTCCATTCCTAATCTTCCCAGTGTATCCACATCCCATGCCGGTCGAAGGAATGAACTGATGGGAAGCTGACGCTTGATTTCCTCACATTCCTGCATCATGGCATCTCCCAAAGTGTTGTGGGCGTGGTGCTCCGGCAAATGGGTTGTATCTGCAAAGTTACTGGCACCGTAATTGGCATCAAAGTTCAGTAAGATTCCGTCTTTTTTCAATACTCGCTTCCACTCCCGGTAAGCCTGTTCCACATCCGGCAGTGTCCATGTCAGATTTCTCGAAATGACTACATCGAAAGTTTCATCCTCAAATTCCACATTCTCTGCATCCATGACAAGGAATTGACAGGAAGCTCCTTCGTCTTTCGCCAGCAGCCGTGAATGTTCAATCATCTCCGGCGTCAGATCTGTTCCTGTCACTTCATGGCCATCTTTTGCCAGAAGAATCGTGAAAAATCCACTTCCGCATCCCACATCCAGAATTTTCAGTTTTCTGTCAGCAGGAATTCTCGCATAGATTTCCTTTTTCCATCGAGCTGCCATTTCACTGTGCAGTTCGGCCTTTCTCTGTTCCATAAAACTCTCACTGCGTTTCCCCCAGTACTGGACAATCCGTTCTTTCCGATCATCGTATTTCTTTACAATTCGTCCATAGGTAATCATCGGTCCATCGGCAACCACCTGCAGAGTACCTGTCTGATACAGGATTACACCATCGTACTCGGCACGGATAATCTCCTGCACATTTCCCTCATAATCCCTTACCTCACCGAGAATTTCATCTCTGCGAAACAGGTCACCGGCAGATTTTAACGGATACCAGCATCCAGTGTGTGCAGCATCCTGGTATCGAACATCCACCACATCCAACGGATAATACGTCCGGTTATCTTTTACTCCATGATAAACTCCCAGGCTGCACAGAATATTTCTCACATCTCTGCGAGTGGAACGGGACTCTTCCTGATTCCACTTTCCCATACAGCCGCGTTCAATCAGGATACTGGGGATACCACAGGCAGCTGCATAATTGTACGAGCCACCGGAAGCCACACCGGACTTCACCATATACGGCACATCTACCTGCTCCGCCATTTTCCGGGACTGTTGAACCACTTCTTCATCGGCTTCACCTGCATAGTATACGTATGGGGTCAGTTCTTCGTAATCATCTCCGCTGTGCAGATCAATGTAGTAATCTGCAATTTTATGAAGATTCTGTTCCACCGCCCAGGCCAGACGTTCCATCTCTGTTCCTTCCGGATTTCCCGGAAATTCCCGATTCAGGTTTTTACCGTCCGTCAGCCCCATACTTCCGCTGCGCGCTTCAAAGGCCAGACGATTGACCACTTTCACAATGACAATCGTGCCCTCAACTTTTTCAATCTTCAACTTATGGGACAGTTCTATGGCAGCCTGGATGCCCACGTATTCACCTGCATGAATACCGGCTGTGATTAAAACGGTTTTCCCTTTTTTCTTTCCATGCAGGATGGTCACAGGGAAATGAAATTCACCCAGTTTCAGATAACCGCTGACCTTCTCCCCAGGCTGTGCACAGAGATTTCCCAATTTGAACGGGGAATTCTCAGATTCTTTTGTTCCACAAATCATAAACATAGGTGTAGAGCCATAGTTCAACTTTTCTTCTTCACTCCATACTCTCTTCCAGACAGTTTCATCTGCCGCTACACCGGATAAACCTTGGTTTTTCAGGACTTCCAGATCCCATGCCGGACGACTGATTCCTGACAGGGGAACCTGGCGGGCAATCTCTTCCATACGGTCAATATCTGTACAAAGATAATGATCATCCAGACACTGACTCTCTACATTCCGCCGATCCTCCTCATATGCTTTTTTCTTTTCTTCATCATACAGATACCCATACCAGTTGGCATCAAAATTCAATAAAACTCCGCCCGGAGCCAGCACCCTGCACCATTCATGGTAAGCCTTACTGGGATGTTCCAGATTCCAGGTAAGATTGCGGGAGATAACCACATCAAAGCTTTCATCCGGAAAATCCAGATTCTGGGCATCCATTCTGTGAAAGTCAATCTTCTCCAGCAGATTTTTTCCGCATTCCTTTCCCCGGATCACTGCATTCTCCCTGGCCTTCTCCAGCATCCCGGTCGTGTAATCTACTGCCGTCACATGGTAACCTGCCTGGGATAGAATCACCGGGAAAAAGCCCGGACCCGTCCCGATATCCAGAATCCGTAATCTGTCCTTTTCTATTGATGGAAAGTGATCTTCCAACACCTTCAGCCAGGCGTGCTTCTGCAGACCTTCCAATTCTTTATCATTTACCTCGGAATATCCTTCCGTTCGGGTATTCCAATATGCTTCTATCTCTTGTAGTAACTCTGCCACTTTTTTCTCCTTGTATCCTCATATTCCAATATCATGTCCTTTTAACCCTTGTATCATATCACTAAAATATTAACAAAAGAAAAAAGAACCTACAAGCCCCGTGGGGGGATGTAGATTCAATCATTTTCTTTTTATTATTCATGGTAAAAAATACACTTGAACTTTCCTGCTTATAGAATTAATCGTCACCTGTGCATTAACAACAAAATTTTTTCGAATATTATTCTCTGTTATTACTTGTTCCGGCGTCCCACAGTCAACTACTCTTCCTTGTTCAAGTACGCCTCGGCGTACTTGCTGCGAGGTGCGCGTCATGCTTTGCATGACACGCACCTCTGCAATCCGCCGGAGGCTTTATCTTATCACAATACTGACATGTACTACATGCCTCTGGTCTGGATGTAAGAACACCCACAATCAATTTCATCCCCCTATCTGACAATAAATCCGAGTCACTTCAGCAACCGCCTGCTTTAAGTCCAACATATGCTGATCAGAAGGCGGGCTGATATGAACCATTTCATATTGCCTGCCTAATCCCTCATATTTATCCTGTCCCAGCCGATGGTAAGGCAGCAGATGGATTCTGGCTACACCACTCAAACTATCTGCAAAACGGGCAATCTCCTGTATTTCTTCTCTGCTGTCATTAAAGGTCGGAATTACCGGTACACGGATACTCAACTCCGTCATTCCTGAATCTGCTACCTTTCTTGCATTTTCCAACATCAGTTCATTACTTCTTCCAGTAAATTTTTTATGTTTTTGGGGATCTAGATGTTTGATATCCATCAGATACTGATCCAGATATGGAAGAAGAGCTTCTATCCTGTCGTATGAGGCACATGCCATACTTTCCATAGCTGTCCGAATACCCGCCGTCTTCGCTGCCCGCAGAAGATCACGGGCAAATTCAGGCTGACAGAGGCTCTCACCGCCAGACAATGTCATTCCTCCGCCAGAACGACGATAATAGGGTCTGTCCTTCTCCACAATCTCCATCACTTCTTCCACCGTCACATCTCTGCCGATAATTTTAGTCTTCCCATTTACCAACATAGTCTCTATCTGATGGGACTGGGATTCAGGATTACAGCACCACTTACAACGCAGGACACATCCCTTTAAGAACGCAATCGTCCGTATCCCATAACCATCATGAATAGAATAACGCTGAATATCAAAAATGCGCCCCACTGTTTTCATATATTCTTCCATTTTAAAATCCCTGTTCTGTTCTATTAATGATATCATCCTGCAGTGAACGTGACAGTGTAGTGAATAAGGCACTATAGCCCGCAACCCGTACCACCAGATGCTGGTAATTTTCCGGATGTTTCTGAGCGTCCAGAAGAGTTTCCCTCGATACTACGTTAAACTGCATATGGCTTCCTTTCTGATCAAAGTAAGAACGAATCAATGCGATAAAATTATCCAATCCGAATTCACCGTTCAAAGCTGAGGGATGAAACTTCTGATTAAATAATGTTCCATTAGAAGCAATTCCATGATCCAGTTTTGCCACAGAATTAGCTGCCGCAGTCGGACCATTCACATCCTTTCCTGCGGAAGGTGATACCCCATCTGCCACCGGCATATATGCAAGACGGCCATCCGGCGTTGCTCCTGTCTGTGCTCCCAAAGGAACATTCGCTGATACCGGATAGAGTCCGGCCTGAAACATTCCGCCTCTCGGATTCCTGTATTTTTCCAGAGGACGGGTATATGTATATGCAACATCTCTGGCAAATGCATCTACCTCAGGATCATCATTTCCAAATTTAGGCACCTCTTCAATCATTTCTCGCAGCTGTCTGGCAAATCCCAGATCATCTTTTATTGATGGTGATTCTAAAACTTTCTTTATAGCTCTGGATATGAAAGCTTCATCCACCAGAGCACCTTTACTGCTAAGTTCAGCTACCGACTGACCAACACATTCGGCAATTATCTTCGTATCCTGTCCATAATTCAGCTGCAATGCACGTTTATATTGCTCAAGTGTCACTTTCTTGTCTTCAAATACGAGTTTCTTAACAGCGTAGAGAGAATCCGCCATATTTGCCACACCAAAACCCTGAGGACCTGTAAAATTGTAAATTGCTCCGCCCTCCTGCACCGATTTACCACGCTTGATACAGTCATCCACCATGCAGGATTCAAAGGGAAGAGGACAACGTTCCCTATGGGCCATATCAATAGCATTGTCTGCATTTACCAGCAGAGAAATCTGATATTCCATCTGATTTTTATAAGCATTATAAAAATCTTCGAAACACTTCATTTTATCTAAAGATCCTGTTTTAATGCTGATTTGCTCTCCTCTATCAACTCCATTTGAAAACACCAGTTCCAGCGGTCTGCACATGTTGAAAAATGCAGCATCATGCCATCCTTCGGTCTTTCCTGCCTTCTGAGGCTCTACACAGCCAATGATATTATATTCCCGTGCGTCTTCCAGCGTCAGTCCGCGGTTCATAAGAGAAGGAATGATAACCTCATCATTGTAATATGCCGGAAGACCGATCCCCGTTTTAGTCAGACGGGCTGCGGCTATCATTAAGTCATGAGGTGTTCCGTTCCACACACGAATTGACAGGGAAGGCTGCGGCAAAAATACATGATGAGATGCCTGAATGCACATGAAAGATAAATCATTTGTCACATCCTGCCCATATTTGTCCTGTCCTCCTACAATCAGATTCTGGAACAGACTGTACCCGGCAAATCCTTCTGCACTGGCTACATCTCTGCATTTGTTCAGATCATTCAGCTTCACCCAGATACAGTCGATATATTCCTGCGCCTGCTCTCTCGTCAGTAACCCTGCTTTAAGATCAGCCTCGTAATACGGATACATATACTGATCGAACCTTCCCGGTGAAATTGAGTGTCCACTGGATTCGACCTGAAGCAGCTGCTGTACAAACCAGAAACTCTGACATGCTTCATAAAAAGTGGTGGCACCGTTCGCCGGAACAGTTGCACAGTTTGCGGCAATTTGCAGAAGTTCCGCTTTTCTCTTCAAATCTTTACATTCCTCTGCCTGATCTTTTGCCAATACCATATACCTTCTGGCATAGGCAATAACAGCACGGCAGCTGATAATCACAGCCTGCAGAAAACGGCTTTTCGCAGCATAATCTGCATCTCCCGGACTCATATTTTCCAGTTCCCTTTCCGCTTCCCAGATAATACCTTCAAATCCTATTTTCAGCACCTTCTCATACTGAACTGTCACATGACCCACTCCATTGTAAAAATAGTTTCCTGGAGTAAAAATATTGTGTTCAATAGATTTGACTGCTTCCGGTGCCATATAAGATAACGCCAATTCACTGGTTGTTTTCCCCTTCCAATATGAATGCACTTTTCTCAGATCCTGCTTTGTTTTCTCTGAAATGTAAAATGGATCAGCGGAACGAGTCTCCAGTGTATCAAATTCCTCTTCCAGCCATTCAAAGGAAAACTCCGGAAAGGTCTGACAGCCTCTTGGTGCAATCGTAGAACTTCCAACGATCAGCTCCTCATCTCTTATGACAATTGGCAGATGATTCAATATATGATCAAATGCTTTTGCCCGACGAATGATCATGGGTTCATTTTCTGTTTTCTGATACGATTCTGTCAAAAGAACTGCCCTTGCGGACTCTACTTCGGGCATCTTACGATACAATTGTGCCACCAATCTGTCAATACGTTCCGATTTTGGCAAAGGTTCCGCAAAATAATGTTTCATGCTAATACGCCTCCTTATACTCCTTCCCTGTATCCTCCGCTTTTCGCCCATTAGAAATCCCCCAATTGTCTTAGAACAAAGTGGGCAAGCCCACTTCAACTCCCCATCCCCCGGAGGGTTTTTATATCATAGGAAAGTCAGAAGACTTTCTTATAAGACAAAAAAAGAAATGCATAACAGCATTCCTCTTCATTCGTCTATTTTTTGTCAACAAGCATAATACACCCCTCTTGACATAACTGGAAAATGGCCTGAATCAGGGAAGCCTTTTCTACATTTCCAGGCAGGTTTCCTGACTACATATCAACTCATGCCACAGCCTTCTCAAATCCGTAGATTCAATGGCACATCCATGACACAATCCATGATTACAGTGACCCGTTCGTACGGGGATTTCACCCGACTTCCCTTTTATCCGAAGACACACATACATCTTCGGCCACCTGAAAACACACTATTTAGTTAATTTAAGTATATATGTTATTACTGATGATTGTCAAGATAAAAGAAAAGAAAGGATTTTCATATTTTTTAGGGGGTACTGTCACGGAGTAAGCAGTAACATAATTCCATGGCGGGAGGAACGATAATTCTTTTATTGACAACAAAAATAACTTGTTTTATGATAAAAACAAGTTCATATCCGGCCATATTCGCCAACAGAATAAGTTCCAGCAATGGATTAATAGGGAAGCCAGTGAGAGTCTGGGACAATCCCGTTACTGTAATTGTGAGCAAGCTGCATGATGTCACTGAGGCATGACACTCGGGAAGGCGCAGCAAGTGATGAACATAAGTCAGGAGACCTGCTTATTCTTGTATTTTGAGATTCTTACGGGTGATTAAGAAATCTTAACAGTTTATAGTATCATTGTGTCTGTTTTTCAGATGAATGATGCTCTGTTTTTGTTATGTTTTAACCGACTGTAATAATCATTACAGTCGGTTTTTTTATTTTGTATAACAGTAAAAGAAGATTCCTATTACGACTGGATAGAACAAATAAAAAGCAAAGGAAGATAAAAGCGTATGAGAAAGTACAAGAAATTTACTGCATTGTCGATGTCTGCTTTGTTGATGGCTGGTGTCATGGCCGGCTGCGGCAGTTCGGCAGACAGCACTTCTACAGAAGAAACATCCGGCAACCAAATGGATCAGCAATCCAGCGAGGCGGAATCAAATGATTCTGCTTCACGCACAATGACCTTCGGTATTCAGAACTATGGAGGCGGAGGTATCGACCCTGCCAAAGAGGTTAACACAGCCTGGAATAATAGCCGTTATGGTGTTGGTGAATGTCTGTTTAAGTTTGATGATGCTATGAATGTTGTCAATACTCTTTGTGATAACTATACCGTCAATGAGGAACATACCGAGTGGGTATTTCACATCCGTGATGGTGTGAAGTTCTCCGATGGATGTGATCTGACTGCAAAGGCTGTAAAAGCCAGTTATGAGCGTCTGTTTGAAGCTGGTGCCAGCGGTTCCTCCGACCCGGAAAAGTTTTTGGAGGCTGAAGCTGAGATTATTGCTGACAATGATGCTGGTACTGTGACCATCAAGACAACGAAACCCTATGTGGATCTGACTAAGAATCTGGCTTATCCTGTTTTTGTGATTCTTGACGTAGAACATACGGAAGACTACGACCATGCCGCCATCGGCACCGGCCCGTATGTTGCTACCAATTTCCGCGAAGAAGTTGGATACACCATGGTTGCCAATGACAACTATTGGGATGGAGAAGTTCCCTATGACTCCATTGAGTTAATGTATATGGGGGATGCCTCTGCAAAAGCAATGGCATTGCAGGCAGGTCAGCTGGATCTGGCTGAAAATGTTACCAACATCAGTGATCTGCAAACACTGCAGGAAGATTCCAATTTTACCGTTACGATTGCCAGCGGTGTACGAACCGGTCTGGCACATATGAACATGAGTGAAGGAAAACTGCTGTCCAACGATATCCTGCGTCAGGCTATATTGATGGCACTGGATGATGAAACGATGTGCTCTGTTACTGTTGGCGGTTTATATACCTCCGGTTTTTCTGTTTTGCCATCCAATCTGGATTACGGTTATGATAATTTAACAGATCCCTATGCTTATAACACAGATGCCGCTGTAAAGTTATTGGATGAGGCAGGTATCATCGATACCAATGGTGATGGAACTCGTGAACTGGATGGTCAGGAAATTGTTTTGCATTACGTTACTTACCCAAACCGTTGTCTGAATGATTTTGCAGAAGCCATTCAGCAGCAGCTGACCAGTATTGGTATTGGTGTAGATCTGGAGATTGGTGATTCGACACGTCAGTGGGACAGTTATCAGTCTGGCGATTTTGACCTTAACGGCTCCAACTGGACAACAGTAGGTACAGGTGATCCTACCGATTATCTGGCTTCCTGGTATTCCAAATCCGGGGCTGATTATTGTGGTTATGTGAATGAAGAATACGACGCTCTGTATGAGAAACTCACTGCTACGTTTGACAATGACGAACGTCGTGATATTATTCAGCAGATGCAGCAGATTCTGATCGACGATGCAGTCGCCATCGTCCATGGATATTACAATAGTTCCATGATTGCGAAGAATGCCACGATTGGTGGTGCTGCGATTCATACTGCTGATTATTACTGGGTTACCACAGAGATTTATCCTGCTGATTGATTCCTCAGGATTGTTAAGCTGTCTCCGGTGGAGTTTTCCTCTCCTCCGGAGATGATCTGCTGTATAGGAAGGAGGAAAATCTTTGAGCGTAAAACAATTGGGAAAACGGTTGATTCAGGTAATTATTGTCGCTTTAGGTATTAGTATTCTGTCATTTTATATTATTTATCTTGCACCAGGTGATCCTGTCCGAATTATGTACTCTGCTTCCGGTATTATACCCAGTGAAGAAGTGATTTTTCAGACTCGAGAGGAACTGGGCCTGAACCGTGAAATTATTGTACAGTATATTGACTGGCTAAGCCATTGTCTGCAAGGCGATTTTGGCATATCTTATGCATATCATAAGCCAGTGACCGATTTGCTTCTCAGCAGACTTTGGCCCACCTTGAAATTGTCTCTTTCTGCGATGGTTCTGATGCTTTTGATATCGGTACCACTGGGCATGCTCCAGGCCACGCATAAGAACAGTATTCTGGATTATGGTCTTCGTGGAATAACCTTTTTTGGTGTATCCATGCCAAATTTCTGGTTTGGACTTCTTTTAATGTTATTTCTTTGTGTAAAACTTAAGCTTCTTCCCGTTGTCTGCACTGCCGGTGACTTGAAAAGTCTGATCATGCCTTCCGTCACACTGGCATTTGCCATGTCTGCCAAATATACCAGACAGGTACGTACTGCCATCTTAGAAGAACTAAGTCAGGATTATGTCGTTGGTGCAAGAGCCAGAGGGGTAAAAGAATGGAAAATTTTGTGGCTGAATGTATTTCCCAACTCATTATTGCCATTAATTACTATGTTGGGTTTGTCCATAGGATCCCTTCTTGGGGGTACCGCTGTCGTAGAGGTTATTTTCACATATCCCGGTCTTGGCAATCTGGCGGTAACAGCTATCACGGCGTATGATTATCCTTTGATTCAAGGCTATGTTTTATGGATTTCTTTGATTTATATGCTGATTAATATGGCTGTGGATATTTCCTACAATTATATTGATCCTCGCATGCGGAGAGGCGGTAAAAAGAAATGAATGTAATTACTTTTGCAAAGAAAAATAAATCTTTATGCTTCTTTTCGATAGCAGCATTGCTGATTATTCTTACGGCTGTCTGTGCACCGGTTGTTACCGGTGGAATCAGCTATTCTGAAGCTGTACTGAAGGATTCCCTTCAACCGCCAAGCGCTGCACATATTTTCGGCACAGATAAACTGGGAAGAGATATTTTCGCCCGTGTGATTTATGGTGCACGCATCAGTCTGGCTGCCACATTTACCGTGGTGGGAGTCATTTTTTTGGTTGGATCTGTACTAGGAATACTGGCTGGATACTTTGGCGGCTGGCTGGATACGATTATTATGCGAATAGCTGATATGATGGTGTCTTTTCCGGGAATGATTTTTGCAATGGCAATTGCCGGCGTTATGGGAGCCAGTGTGAAAAATGCCATCATTGCAGTATCAATGGTGAGCTGGCCGAAATATGCCAGGCTGGCACGCAGTCTGGTTTTGAAAATCCGTCACGAAGATTATGTGGCAGCTGCCATCGTTACTGGTTCAAAAACACTATATATTCTTATAAACTATATGATTCCCAATGTAATTCCAACACTGATCATCACAGCAGCAACCGATATCGGAGGAATGATGTTGGAACTGGCAGGATTGTCTTTCCTTGGCTTTGGTGCCAAAGCTCCTGCTCCTGAATGGGGCCTTATGCTCAATGAGGGCAGACAATTTATTCAGAATGCTCCGTGGATGACAATTTTTCCCGGAGCTGCAATTTTTGTTGTTGTGATGGTATTTAATTTGCTGGGTGATGCTTTTCGGGATTATCTGGATCCGAGAGATGAATAAGGAGATACCTATGTTAGAGATAAATAATATTACCGTTTGTTACAAGGAACGGCCTTCATTAAAAAATTTCAGTATGACCCTGGAAACAGGAAAGATTGCATCTCTGGTAGGAGAATCCGGTTCCGGAAAAACAACAGTGATCCGTGCTGTTTTGGGATTACTTGCAGGCGGCGGTAAAGTTACGGAAGGGGATATTCTGTTTGAAGGAAAGTCATTGCTAAAAAATACACCCGAGCAGTGGCGCAAACTTCGCGGAACTGAAATTTCTATGATTTTTCAGGACTCCGGCGCTATGCTGAATCCCACAAGAAAAATTGGTGATGTTTTCGTAGAATACATACGTACTCATGAAAAGATCAGTAAAAAAGACGCATGGAAAAAAGGAACCTTGATGCTCGAACGCATGCGCCTGGCCGATGCAGACAATACCATGAACGCATATCCCTTTCAACTCTCCGGGGGAATGCGTCAGCGTGTTGGGATTGCCATGGCAATGACATTCCAGCCCAAATTATTGCTTGCGGATGAACCTACATCCGCACTGGATGTTACGACACAGGCACAGATCATTCGCCAGATGATGGAATTACGGGAAGAATATGGTACCAGTATTATTATGGTAACCCATAATCTGGGAGTTGCTGCCTATATGTCTGATCTTATTGTTGTTATGAAGAATGGTGAGATTACCGATATGGGGGACAGACAGATGATTCTCCACGGAGAACACAGTGCCTATACTCAGCAGCTTTTGGATGCTGTTCCTTCTGTAGGAGGTGTACGATATGTTTGATGATAAAGAATTGATTCTTGAGGCAAAACACATTACTCGAAGATTTCCTGCTTCAGGAGGCAGAAAGCTGACCGCCTGCAATGATGTCAGTTTGAAATTTTATAAAGGTAAGACACTTGGGTTAATTGGAGAATCCGGCTGCGGAAAGTCAACGTTCATGCGTTTCCTGGTCAGCCTGGACTCGCCTGATGAAGGACAAATTCTTTTCAAAGGAAAGGATTTGACAAAACTAAAAGGCGAAGAGCTGCGTCAGATGCGGCAGCATATCCAAATGGTCTTTCAGGATCCTGGCAGTTCTTTTAATCCCAAAATGAAGGTTCGAGACATCATTTGCGAACCACTTTTGAATTTTGGACGAATTAAGAAATCTGAAAAAGACGCTGTTGCACGAAAATATCTGGAAATGGTTGACTTGTCCGGAGATTTTGCTGATCGCTTTCCTCATAACATGTCTGGCGGACAGCGGCAGCGAGTGGCAATTGCGCGGGCCATTGCTCTGGAACCGGAAATGATTGTCATGGATGAAGCCACCTGCGCATTGGATGTTTCTGTACAGAAGACAATTATTGAACTTGTCTGCCGGCTGCAGAAAGAGAAACATATCGCCATCGGTTTTATTGCTCACGACCTGGGATTGATTCAGTCTTTTGCGCATCAGGTGGCGGTTATGTACCTGGGAAATATTGTTGAGATTATACCGGGAGAAAATGTTCAAAAAGCACAGCATCCTTATACACAGGCTCTTCTAAGTGCCATATTTGACACCAGAATGGATTTTCATAAAAAAATAGAGAGCATCGACAGCGAAATCCCCAGTCCTCTGGACGTACCTGTGGGATGCCCCTTTCAGACCCGTTGTGAGCATTGTATGGAAATTTGTCGTAAAGAATCTCCCCTGTTGAAAACAATTGGTGAAAATCATGAAATTGCCTGCCATTTGTTTAAGGAGGAGCACTGACCAATGCAAAATCGCGAAAACATGGATTTAACAAAGGGTCCGATTGGGAAACAGATGTTTCGTTTTGCACTTCCTTTGTTCTTTGGCAGCTTAATACAACAATTGTATAATACGGTTGACTTGATATTTGTAGGACAGTTTCTGGGAAAGGAAGCATCGGCTGCTGTAGGAGCAAGCAGTCTGATTGTTACCTGTATGTTGGGTTTTTTTACTGGTATGGGAATAGGGGTCGGTGTGATTATTGGTAAGGCAGCAGGGGAACGAAATCAGAACAAACTTGATCAGACAATCCATACAGCGGCAGGTATGACCATTTTATTTACTATTGTCTTTATGGCAGCAGGTCTTTTGTTAACTCCGGTTTTTCTGTCCTGGATGGATACTCCAAAAGACATTATTAAAAATGCCTGTATATATCTGAGAATGTACCTGTTAAGTCTTTTCTCAATCGTCAGTTATAATATTGGATCTGGTATTCTGAGAGCACTTGGGAATTCCCGTGCACCAATGCGTTACCAGTTATTGGGTGGTATTGTCAACGTCCTGGGAAATGTTCTGTTCATCTGCGTACTGCAATGGGGTATACGTGGAGCTGCTTTGTCAACAGTATGTTCACAGACTTTAGCAGCTTCACTGATCGTCATACATCTGTGTAGAATGGAAGGAGAAACCAGACTTCGGTTAAAAAAAATACGTCTGGAATCAGCTATCTGTAAGCAGATTCTTGCTATTGGAATTCCGGCGGCAGTACAGTCCATCGTTATTACATTATCCAACCTGATTGTGCAGACCAATATTAATCGCCTGGGGGTAAACAGTATTGCTGCATTTACTGCTTATTTTAAAGTTGAAAACTTTATTTATCTTCCGATTATGGCATTTGGTTCTGCATGTTCTACTTTTATCAGTCAAAATTTTGGTGCATCGAAGCCAGAACGAATGCAGCAGGGTACCCGAATAGCGTTAATCATGGGAATTACTACTACATTGGCAACTTCCTGGATTACCTTACTTTTGGCAAAACAACTGTTTGGACTATTCGTTACAGACTCAGAAGTAGTTATTTTAGGTGTGAAGATCGGATGGATCACATTCCCCTTCTATTTTATATATGTATTTTTAGAGATTTTTTCATCTACAATACGAGGAGCCGGAAAGGCTTTGCCTGCTATGATTATCATCGTCGTTAATATGTGCCTGATAAGAACTGCCGTTTTGATTCTGATGATGCATAGGAACCCTACAGTAACCGGCGTTGCAATTGTGTATCCAATCACATGGGTATGTACTGCGTTTTGTCTATTCCTTTATTATAAAAGCAAACGATGGATGAAATAGCAGACACAAACATAAAGAGAGAACTTACAAAACCCCTCGGGCCTGTAAGTTCTCTCTTTATGTTTTGGTATTATTTTCAGATAATTTTGCACTTAAATAAATCTGCGAATCGCCAGAATCGTTGTGTGAGTAGCACTTCTGTCGTGTGTGATTCCCCACTTGCTTCCTTTGGCTTCTACAATTCCGCCATGACCATCATAGATGGCAACATGTCCGGAATAACAGATAACATCTCCTGCCTGTGCCTGAGAAATACCTCCGGTAACTGCTCTTCCCTGTGATCTCCATCCGGCTGATGTCACGTATCCACCGCTGTATACGCCGCAGTTTTTCAATACCTGATATACGAAATGCGAACAGTCAATTCCATTGGTCAGTGAGTTTCCGCCCCATACATAGGGGTTGCCTACGAACTGATCTGCATATGCTACGATAGCTGCACCGCTCACGCCGCTTGGCTTCACTGTCTCCTGTTTATTGGAACTGGATGACGATGAAGAAGAGGTACTGCTTCCTGAAGAACTACTGTTTGAAGAGTTCTGGCTGGCAGCCTGCTGACGGCGTGCAGCCTCCTGACGAGCTGCTTCTGCAGCTGCGGCTGCGGCTGCCCGACGGGCTTCTTCCGCTCTTCTCTCTTCTGCCAGACGATTCAGTTCCGCATTCTGCTGAGCAATCAGATTGGTAATCTCACGAGCCTGCTGACGGGCTGCTTCAATCTGGCTTGCATAATCGCTGTTGGCTGCCTTTTTCTGATCAATACTTGCCTGCAGACTGTTCTGCTGATACTGAAGGTCATTCTTCTGGGATTCCAGCGAAGCTTTCTGATTTTCCAGTTCACTTTTCTGAGATTCCAGCTCAGCCTTCTGATTCTCCAGTTCTGCCTTCTGATTCTCCAGTTCTGTCTTCTGTGTCTCAAGTGTCTCTTTCAGCTGTGTCACCTGAGCAACAACTTCCCTGTATTTTTCCAGACTTTTTCTGTCATAGTCATGCATACTCTGTGCATATTCTGCACGGTTCAGCATAGATGTAAAACTGTCGGTACCGAATATCATATTAACCCAGGCAGAGTCTCCACCGTTCTCATATATGTACTTGATACGTTTTTTCATATCCTCATACTGCTGATCACGATCTTCCTCAGCCTGTACCAGTTCTTCTTTTGTCTGCTCGATCTCACCTGTCTTTGTCTGAATATCAGACTCTTTCACAGCGATATCAGTTTCTTTTGCTGTAATGTTATTCTGTGTCTCAGTTATACTGTTTTCTGTGTTCGCAATATCCTCTTTCGTGGCATCAATCTGAATCATCAGATCTACCATGTCGGCATCCATAGAGTTGATCTCAGCCTGTACCTGCATCTGTTTCCGGGACAGATTGTCAATCTCATCATTGGTTGCATTTAACTGGCTCTGTGCCTGACTTTTCTGCTGCTTCAGCTGCTGTTCTGTCGTTGCGAATACTGACATTGTCTGAGAAAACATCATAACAAGACCAAGTACTAAACATACAATTCTTTTCTTCATTGCAATTCTCCCAACTTCAAACATTCGTATCCGTAATGTTTATGTAATAAATTCAGCTTATCCGCTTCTAATATTACCACAAGTCCATGGAAAATTGCAACCCTTTTTTGCATATTTTTTAATCACCATGTAAATATTTCGTAACATTTAACAGTGATTCAGTGACGCTGTTCTTCATTTCCAAAAGTTTCACAGAATCTTGCAGCAAAAGAAGGTTTCTCTCCTCCTCTGTATAAGTGAGACTGGTCGCCGATACGGGCCGCACGGAAAGATGCAATGCCCTTTTCTCTCTCTTCAGTGTGTATCTCTGTTACAGAAGTGGGTGCCAGAACAAAGCTGTGCCACAACACAAACGGAGATACATTCCAGAGATGTGACATCAGTACACAGGCAACTCCAAAATGACAGAACAGAGTAATCGTCTCCTCTGATTCTTTATTCACATGATATACCGTTCCGTTACGCTCATAACCGTATGTTTCCAGAAGACGGTCAAAACTCTCTGTCACTTCATCATACAATGCAATCATATTGCTGTGCTGACAGACCAGCGTTTCCCTCCACTTCCTGCTGTCCATATATTCCGGATGTTCTGCCCAGTACCCGGGAAGCATATCCCAGGCGATCCGGGGCAGGTATTTTCCATTCTTTACAGGAGTATCCGGATAGGCTTTCTGCAGTTCAGGACAGTCATTAATGTCAACTTTTACAGGAAATTCCTGCAGCCAGTCCATCGTCTCCGCTGTTTTTCCCGTTATCTTCAGAGAACAGGAGGCTGTATCAGCAGCCCTGCCAAGGGGTGATACATAGCAGTCACCCAGACTGAGATCTTTTGCCGTATCAGCCAAAAGTGCAGCTTCTCTCCATCCTTTTTCTGTCAGTGTGTCATTCACATAATCCGGGTCACCATGTCTGATCATCAGTATTCTCATTACTTATTCTCCATTCCAGTATCTTTTTCTAATTGCAGGATCCATTTCTTCCACAAATCGCCGTTTAAATATTAAAAAATCCTCCAGATCCATCAAAATATGATAAAGCAGGGCACGACTCTCAAATTCCGGTCTTGTCGCCGGCAGCGGCTGCTGCTCCATATCAATGAAAATCTGTTTCAAAGCCTCTATCTGACGGGATGGTACATTTCTCTCAATCACATAATCTTTCAAATACGAAATATATTGCGAAATCACTTTTGCCTGCACAGGCATGGAACGTAACCGCCGCATCTCATAATATGAGATGGCAAACACATAGGCTCCATATACGATCCATATACGATCCATTCACTGCCCACATGATGGAACAGGAGCCATGCCAGCACCACAGATATTGCAAATGTAACCTTAAAACTTACCACTGGCACCTCCATGACTTCTTCCTGAAGAACTTACATGAGTACTGCTTCCGCCGCTCTGTTTTTCCTGACGGGGTGAGTAAATCCGATTCACCCGCGTACCAATCCGAAACTCTCCCGCTCCGGTCATTTTCACACTGCCAGGCACCATATAAATGCCTGCTTCACAGGCGCCTCCACCAATCAGTCCATTGGCCTTTTTCATAGAAGCCCTGGTAATGATATAGGCAAGCAGAATTCCCAGAACAACTCCTGCACCTATCATGCCCGGTACCCGGCTTTTCCATACCTGTTTCTGCATCTGGCGGATATCATCCGCATCTAAGGGATTGCCATTGGCAGCCCTGGTCAGCAAATCATCGGCTTTATCAGCATATATCGTAAATGCTTCCATATAATCGCCGTCACTCAGTTCTGAAAGAAATGCATCTGTCAGAAACTGGATTCCCACATCCGTGAATGCATAAATTCCAAATCCATAGGTAGAGATGGCCCAGTCTCTGTCTTCCATGCTGATCAGCAGAAGTATTCCGCTGTCCTCTGTACCCATTCCATAACCATTATAATCGTAAAAATCATCTGCAAAATCCTGTGCTGATTTTCCCATCAGAGAATACACAGTGACAACAGCCACATCACACTGCTGACGTTCACTGATCTCGTCCAATTTTTGCATCAATATCTGCTCTTGTGAATCTGTCAGAATATCAGCCTCATCCTCCAGGCGATTCAGCTGGCGCTCCTTGGGAATCTGGCCTGCTGCCGATACCGTTGCCGCTGAACCCAGCAGGAAAGCTGCGAGGAATGCAAAAAATAACCGATGTAATTTATTTTCTTTTGTCATCTTCATTCACGTGCCCTCCTCAGAAAAAATAAGATATCATCAACAGCAGTAAACTGACGATAACAGACGAAATCAAACTGTTCTTCAGCCATATGTTCCGGAACGCACCTTTATCTACGGGGAGTCTCCCTGTCACCTTACCGGTCTGTCCATTCATGGCAAAAGTATACGTCTCTCCATCCCATTGATTACTCAGCATCCATACCGGCATCAGCACGTATTTTACTTTCTGATCTTTCATGCGGAATCTTCCGTTATTATAAGTCACTGTGTGATAGCCATCCACTGTCGCAGAGACCTGTGTTTTGGCTGTATATTCCATACGGCTGTTTGCCCTGTCCACACATTCGTCTGCTTTCATATCATAACGTTCTGCCAGATAACCGGCAAGATACGCCGGCTGAAAATCCACAGCCCCATGCATGTCATAGGGTTCCAGTCTGTCCATCATTTCATCAGGCATATGGGAGGAGGCATCTGCCGGCACATCCTCGAACCGCATGGTTCCCTGACGCTGTACACGGTAAACGTCATGCTTTTCGCACTGATAATCCCCTTCACGCCAGATAGCGGAAATTCTGTGTGCCGTATATGTCATATCAAATTCAGTGGTCGAACTGTATGTCCAGAATGGAATATAGACCCCTCTGATTTCCTGAATATTCCGCTGACTTTTATATTCCATCGGAACAAATTTTGATTTCTTTATGTATTTTTGAAGACTTTCTATGGCATCTTTCTTCGTCTTTGTAAACGGAATCACATAATCCGGCTTAAATTCTCCCCGGAACTGACTTTTCATGACAATGTTGTTGCCGCAGTACGGACATCTTCCTGCTCCCGCCGAAGACTCCCCGATTACCTGGCCACCACAGGACTGGCAGGTATACGTTGCCAGTTCCTGTTCTTCCCTTTTGTCCCAGGCTTTTCCCTCTGTATAATACCACTCACTGTCAAACGTACTGTCCTTCTGTTTTGGTTCCGTTTCTTCTGTCCACTCTTCTCCGGCTTCCTCCGGCTTTTTGAAATCATCCACATTGAAGATACTCTCACAATAAGGACATTTCATTTTCTGCAGACTGCCGTCAAATTCTACCGTGCCGCCGCAGTTGGGACACTTAAAATCGTATAACTGATCCATCCAGATTCCTCCTTATGAACAAATATCTCCCGCATCAAAAGGATCTCCACATTCCGGACAGAACTTCGGTGGTTTTGTCGGATCTGCCGGCTGCCAGCCACATTTGTCACAGCGATACTGCAGGGCACCTGCAGGCTTTTTGGCTCCGCATTCCATACAGAACTTTCCTTTATTTACTGTACCGCAGGCTGCACACACCCAGCCATCCTGTGCGGCTGCTCCTGAACCTGCCGCCGAGGCGGGCTGTGTCGGCTGCTGATACTGGTTCTGCATCGGCTGCTGGTACTGTGGCTGCTGGTACTGGTTCTGCATCGGCTGCTGGTACTGTGGCTGCTGATACTGATTCTGCATCGGCTGCTGGTATTGTGGCTGCTGTCCCATGGTATAGAGATTCTGTGCATTTGCTCCTCCCATATTTCCAGCCATTCCCATGCCCATGAATGCCATAGCCGGTCCTGCATTCGGGTTGGATGCCGCCGCCTGCATAGCAGATGCCTGTGCCCCTGTGAGATGTGCAGCAGCCATATTGGGATTGCGGAACACGGCATTTCTCTGCAGTTCCTTAATCATGGCTTCATCTTCATCCAGAGCTTTCACACTGGAGACACCAACAGACACGATTTCGATACCGCGCAGATTGCTCCATTTTGCAGAAAGAACTTCATTCAAAGCCTGTGCCAGCTCCTGGGTATGTCCCGGAAGCGCACTATAACGGATGCCCATACCGGAGATTCTGGCAAAGGCAGGCTGAAGTGCTGTCAGCAGTTCACTTTTCAGCTGCATATCAATTTTATCTCTTGTGAAAATATAATCTACGTTTCCACATACATTGGTATAGAACAGAATCGGATTGGTGATTCGGTAACTGTATTCACCAAAACAGCGAATAGAAATATCCATATCCAGACCGATATTATAGTCTACCACACGGAATGGAATCGGATTGGGCGTTCCGTATTTATTCCCAACCAGTTCTTTGGTGTTGAAATAATAAACTCGCTGGTCCTTCGGTGCCTCACCGCCAAAAGTAAAACGTTTTCCGATATTAGAAAAAATCTCTCCAATACTTTCACTCAGATTACCGCAGAATAACGATGGTTCTGAAGACATATCATACGTATATTCTCCCGGTTCCGCACAGACATCTACTACTTTTCCCTGCTCCACGATCATCATACACTGCCCTTCATTGATAGCAATCACGGAACCGTTGCTGATCACATTATCTGCACCCTTTGTGTTGGAAGATTTTCCGGAAACTTTCTTCTGACCTCTTGCAGCCAGAACATCCGCATCCAATGCATTACAATAAATATATTCTTTCCACTGATCCGCCATAACACCGCCGGCTGCACCCTTAATTGCTTTTATTAATCCCATAGACATAACCTCCGTTCGTAATACTGATAGTATTATACCACGGAAGTGTCATTACATAAAACATTTTTTGAATTTCCTTTTTATTCAATTTGATTTACTTGGGGGATTTTGTCAATCTGTAATCTGGCGAAATGTCTGTGTGGGGTCTATACAGATTTTTTATAGTACAAGTTCCATTTTCTTTTCCCATTCTTTTCTTTCTTCTCTGATCCCCTGCTTTGTCAAATGCAACATCCCCATGTTCTCCTTTCACCCAATGTTTTTCTGTTTCTCAGGTCAGATAACAGATCAACGTTTACATATCCTTTAAAATAATCTGCGATTTTTCTTGTAATTGCCATAATAATTATCTCCTTTTCTATTTCTTTTTTCTGTTTACGTATGTTATTGTATACTGAGGAACCACCGGATTCCAGATATAATATTTACCAATACTAAGTCTATATTGACTTAAAAATGGTTTTCATATATAATTTTATTAATATTTCAGATTATATTAAGGTTTATTTTGAATTACCCCGGGGATTTTTACATTTTCCCCGGGGAAAATGAGGAGGAATTTGATGGAGCATCCTTATTACAAGTCACAGTTATCCATGAGTCAACTGGGCATTCAGCTGAATTTCCGCACCAATCCAGGTGGTTATCACCCTCTTCACTGGCATGAGGAACTGGAAATACTATATCCTCTGAACGGTGAAACAGATATCACTGTTGAAGGAAACAAATACCATCTTCCCAAGAAAAATCTGACGGTAATTGATTCACGCCAGGTTCACAGTACGTATACCTTTGATCCTACATCCATG
Organism: Eubacterium sp.; assembly: GCA_022764165.1. GTDB lineage: Bacteria > Bacillota > Clostridia > Lachnospirales > Lachnospiraceae > Oliverpabstia. Next base: position 32,722 of record JALERM010000104.1, read on the forward strand.
CTGTTATGTATTCATGTTTCCAAATCTCACCTTCAGAATTATCTACCTGAGATTGAATTGTATCAGATACACTGCATTCCTGAACTAATCCCTGACTCTCTTTTCCAGGAGTATCTGTATATCTGTGATGTTCTTGCGGAACTAACGCGGCTATATATTCAGGACGTACCTGGATTTCGTCTGGAAGCAGAAGGTATGGTTCTTCAGGTAATTTCACGGCTGATTCGTTCCTTTGCATCCATCCCCGCTGCGGCCATTCCCGATGCTAATCTCCAGACGATTGAACGGATTCGTAAAATCATTACTTATGTGGAAGACCATTATACTGAAAATATATCACTGCAGGATGTGGCTGAACTGCTGGGTGTCGGCAAAGAATATTTCTGCCGTTTCTTCAAAAAGAATATGGGAATTTCATTTTTTCAATATCTGACAGAGGTTCGTCTGTCGCACATCTATCAGGGACTGACGGAAACAGATTTACCAATCGCTGAACTGATGGAAAATAACGGTTTTTCCAATCAGAAGTTATTTAACCGTGCGTTTAAAGAACTGTATGGCTGTACACCATCCTCTGTTCGAAAAGGGTTATCGCTCAATGCATGACCAGGACAGGCAAAGTGACACCAAAAAAGTAAAAGAAAGGAGCCCGGTTCGGGCAAAGAATGATATGAAATCACTAAAAGAATTATTTGTAATAGGAAAACAGGCAATGGAACGCCATCAGGATTTTGTTTTTGTAACTGTTATTGCCAGCTCAGGTTCCTCCCCGCGGGGTGCCGGTTCTCGTATGCTGGTGCTGCCTGACGGCACTTCACATGGTACGGTTGGCGGAGGAAATGTGGAGTATCATGCCATCCAGCAGGCAAAGGAGGTGTTAGTTTCAAAGAAGTCTTTTTCAAAAGGGTACCATCTGCATGCAGGTGAAACGGCAGATCTGGGTATGATCTGTGGAGGAGATGTGGTAATTTACTTCCAATACATGTCCTGGGAAAATGAGGAATTCTACCGGTTATGCTGCCAGCTTCTGGAGGACTGGGATAAAAATGAAAGCAGCTGGCTGATCATGGATATTACGGATGAAACCGCCTGGGCGGCAGGCTACTACAGCCCGGAGCATAACCTTATCGGACTTTCTCTGACAGATTTGAAACCCCTGCTTCAGACACAGGCTGTCCAGGCAGTCATCAATGGAAGGCGTTATTACAGTGAGCCCCTCGTCCGTCAGGGTATTGTGTATGTATTCGGCGGCGGTCATGTGGCACAGGAACTGGTACCTCTCCTGTCCCATCTGGATTTCCGCTGTGTCGTATACGATGACAGAGAATCTTTCAGCAATCCTTCTCTATTTCCGGATGCTGCCCGATGCATCACCGGTGACTTTTCATATATTTCACAGTATGTGACTATACAGCCCCAGGACTATGTGTGCATTATGACCCGAGGTCACCAGTCAGACTATATCCTTCAGCAGCAGATACTGAAGACAGATGCACATTATATCGGTGTTATGGGCAGCAGAAAAAAAAGTGCTGCCATCCGGCAGAAGCTTCTGGATGACGGTTTTACCGGGACACAGATTGACCGGATCAACACCCCCATCGGACTAAGTATCCTGGCAGAAACGCCGGCGGAAATTGCCGTCAGTATTGCAGCGCAGCTGGTGATGATACGGGCCCGGAAGAAATAAAAGTTTAAAAATTTACCCCGGGGAGTTTGAAAAACTCCCCGGGGTAAACTTTATTAAAACCTCTTGATTTTCTTAGACGGTGTTTTCGGGAATTCGGTATCTCTGACTTTCAGGCGATATACTTTTTTATAAGCCGGAGCTTTCTTGTTATATTCATCGATCACCTGCTGAAGAGCAGCCTGAATATCCTCGATACCCTGCTTCTGTACATATTCTTCATCCGGGAAGATCTCCGCTTCGATGACACCCTCACTCTCACGAACCAGTATTTCTCTGACCAGTCGATTCTCACCAATCTTGTTTTCCAGTTCTTCCGGAGAAACGTTTTCTCCGTTTTTCGTTATAATGAGGTTTTTCTTACGTCCTGTCAGGTATACAAAACCCTCCTCGTCCACATAGCCCAGATCACCTGTTTTCAGCCATCCGTCTTCCAGTGTACCGGCAGTTTCTTCCGGCATCTTATAATAGCCCATCATCACGCTGCTGCCGCGAACCCAGAGTTCTTCGTCAACTGTTTTGGCTTCGCAGTTCGGCATCAGCTGACCAACGGAGTTTTTGCGGATATTCCAGCTTCTGTTGTTACTGATTACAGGTGAACACTCTGTCATACCATAACCCTGCAGAATGGTAATCCCATATACTTCAAACAGATCAATCAGGGCAGGGGGCAAATAGGCACCACCACTGCAGATGGTATGGAACTGTTCGCCAGATACCGCCATTTTCACAGCTTGGGGCGGAAGTCCTGCTGCCTCCTCCAGTTTCTTTGCCAGAGTTTCGATCATCAGCGGCACCATCAGCATCATATTCGGCTGGAATAATTTGATATTCTTTGCCACACGAAGCAGGGAGTCATTGATACAGATAATGCTTCCCAGTGAAATTCCTTTCAGAATATCCATAGAAAGGCAATATGCATGATGAACTGGCAGCACTGACAAAATGACTGTACGTGACGGAATCTTCATGTCAAGACAGGTAGCATTTTCTGCCAGATTTCTGTGTGTCAGCATAACACCCTTGCTCTTTCCTGTGGTTCCGGAAGTAAACATAATCGTACAGAGAGAATCCGGCTGAATCTCACATTCATAGCTTCCTCTGTTTTCTTCCAGAAGCTGTGCCCATGACAGAACCCCATCTTCATGGACTGTTTTCTGCATGGAAATCAGATATTTCAGCTTGGGACATTTTTCCTTCACAATGGCAGCCACGTCTTTCCGGATTTATTTACTATTACTTTCCTTCTAAAAATGCGATTTTTGAAGCTTTGGTTGAACGTAACTATAAAAAGTCGCTGGATACGGCAAAGAGTCTTTCACAGCAGACGGATATTTCTATTTTTACCAGGATGGCGATGATTTTCCAGGCATGCCGCAATTCTTCTGCGGAGTTTCTGCGCGATCGTTCAGTAGAAGGTCAGCAGAATCTCCAGGAGAATGCTTACATACATCAAAAATATATGTCTCACCTGATCAGTGAGCTGAAACCTGCACTGACGGAAATCATCCAACAGGGAATTGTTTCCGGCGAGATCCGATTCTCCAATCCTGCAGCACTGGCGGAAATCGTACTGATCGTTCTCACCGTAAAACTGGATAATACCCTTGTTCCCTCCACACCCCAGAGTATCGAAGAAACCATTCACGGTCTGATTGAGCTTCTGGAAAAAGGAACAGACACACATCCGGGTGTACTGAATTATCTGACTGTGCGATAGGCAGGTCATTCATTGTTAAATTGATATGTGGGCACAATCTCCTGCACTGTTTTCCGGATCTGTCCTTCATCCTCATAGGCCAGTATTTTCAGCTGTCTGAGCTGATCCATGAATTTGTCAACATCAAACTGTATCGGTTTTCCTATGAAAATTTTATCATGATCGGTTTTTTTCAGCCCTTCCTCATCCATCAAAAGTTCTTCATACAACTTTTCGCCCGGTCTAAGACCTGTATATGTAATTTTTATATCTACATCAGGTCGATAACCAGATAGCTTGATCAGGTTGCGTGCCAGATCATCGATTCGAACTGGCTCACCCATATCCAGCACAAAAATTTCTCCACCTTTTGCATAGGCACCCGCCTGAAGAACCAGAGATACAGCTTCAGGAATCGTCATAAAATAACGAATAATATTTTTATCGGTAACGGTTACCGGTCCTCCCTGCTCAATTTGCCTTCTAAAAAGTGGAATAACACTTCCATTACTACCCAGTACATTACCGAAACGTACCGCCGCAAATTCGGTTTCCGATGTTTGGTCCAGCGCCTGAATAATCATTTCACAAATCCGCTTGGATGCGCCCATTATATTTGTGGGATTTACTGCTTTGTCTGTGGAAATCAAAATAAAACGCTGACAATGATTATCTTTTGCAGCCATAGCTGTGTTCAGAGTACCAAATACATTATTCTTGATGGCTTCATTAGGACTTGTTTCCATTAAAGGTACATGTTTATGCGCGGCCGCATGATAAACTACCTCCGGCTGGTATTTTTGAAAAACCGAATAGATTCGATGAGTATTTCTCACCGATCCAATCAGCACAACCAGATTTAATTTCGGGTATTCTCTTATCAATTCCTGCTGTATATCGTAGGCAGAGTTTTCATAAATATCAAAGATGATCAGCTGTGCCGGATGGTGTGCAGCAATCTGCCTGCAAATTTCGCTTCCAATAGACCCTCCTCCTCCGGTAATCATGACCTTCTTTCCCTGAACATATCCTAAAACCATATCCAGATCAGTTCGTACCGGTTCTCGTCCCAGCAAATCCTCAATCTCAACTTCTCTTAATCTGGAAATACTGACTTCTTCGTTAATAATCTGATACACACCAGGCAGAATCCGTAATTTACATCCTGTTTCTTTACAGATTTCTAACAGTTCTTTTTTGTCTTTAGGTTCAATGGTCGGTATGGCCATAATGATTTCCTGCACTTTGTATTTTTTTACCATAAAGGGGATTTTTTTCCTGTCTCCCACCACGGGAATCCCTAAAATACGAGTACCTTTTTTCTGCGGATTATCATCAATCACACAGACAACCTTATTTCTCAGATGATAGCTTGACTGCATTTCCTTAATAATCAGAGTACCGGCATCCCCGGCACCTATCACCATCGTTAAAACAGGCTGTTCCAAATGTTCTGTATAGATTCTCTGCTTCATAATCCGAAGGAAACGATATGAAAATCTCCCGACTACCATCAAAGGAAGTAAAATCAATAAATAGAGAATAAAGTAAGACCTTGGCATGGGATACTGCAGCATATACATTCCCACCAGCTGTATAACAGAAGAAACTACACAAGCCAAAACTGTATTCAGTAATTCTGTAACACTTGCATACCTCCATAGACTCTCATAAAGACTGAAAAATGCAAAAATAGAAATACTACACAGCAGATTCAGGAAACTGTAACTCATGAGGCTATGTAAAAACACTTCTTTAATCACAGATGGACGAAACTCAAAACGTATCAACAAAGCAAAATACTCTGCGATAAGAATCGCACCTGTGTCATAACACAAAAGCAGAGATACCCTGATTCTCTTTTTCGGATTTTTAAATTTTTTTAATATATTATACATCATTCTTCCCTATTCACCTGTGGACTATTTAACTTTTCATCAGTTGCTGTCCTTTAATATTCTTTGTACGAACCACTCCAAAACTTAAGATGTACATGAAAAATATTATAGATAAAGTAGACCTCAAAGTCAATAGCACAGACACTCTCCCACAGAATAAACGCATGAACAGGGTTACAGTTCGGCCCGTTTCTCTTTTGAATTCCAATTAGTTACAATTCAGCCTTCAACTTGCAGCCTGCTTCTCAGAAAACATAGTAGATTCAAAAACCGCTGAAATACATTTTATAGCCTACCAGGAACGGTACGGCATGGGATAATGGCTGTCTGGATGTCAACGCACCTTTAATCACTCTTGCATGATTGATTTCAATAATCGCTTTAAGTGTTTACGGCTAAACTTTGCAGATAACGGCCTAATACAATGTCTCTTTCAATTTTGCGATTGTTGCTTCCCAATCCGGTACAAGCATATCCTGTCTCTTCACATAAATAACTTTGTACATACCATCATAAGGAATCCTGTCTTTTACCAGATTATACTGGAACAGAGAAGGTGCTTTTGCCAGAAGCCCCCACATCTCATCCTCCGGAATATTATGAGTAACCAATGGAAGTATATCTTCAGCAAATGAATACAATTCTGTAATACTCATGTTTTTCATTTTTTCCATGATTTTAGTCAGCACGGTCCGCTGACGTTCTGTCCGCTGATAATCTGCATGTCCTACATAACGGATTCTTGCGTATGCTACTGCCTGAATTCCGGAACAGTTTTTTGTACCTTCATTTGCAAAATAATAGCTTTCTGGATCCAGATTTTTTAGTCCGCACATTTCAGTAACATAATTATTTGCAACTTTTACTTCATCTTTGGAAAGAGTCAGCTCCACGCCTCCAACTTTGTCAATAATATCAATCATACTGTTAAAATCAACTGATACGTAACGGTCAACCTGAATCTTGTAATTCTTTGTAACCGTTTCCAAAAGCAGAGGGCCTGCACCATTGGCATGTGCAGCATTCAATTTTCTCATACCGATGCCCGGAATATCCACATAAGTATCACGCATCAAAGAGATCATACTAATCTGTTCTTTCTCGTAATTCAGCGACATCAGAATCATACTGTCCGAATTGCCTGCCCAGGAAGTGTCCCGGCGGTCCACTCCAATCAACAGCACGTTGTACACATCCCCATCATTCGTAATCGGTTCTGCTTCGGAAAATTCTGCTATCTTCTGTTCCAGCTCTGCCTCCTGCTCAGGCGTGAGTACCTCTCCCTGTGCCTCCTCCGGTGCCACTTCATCCACTTCTTCCTCTGGAACCGTATAATTATTCATGGCATCTTCATTTGAAAGATAGTTGGTTTTTTTATAAAATCCATGTGTCAGTGCGTAAGCTGCGACACCCACAGCAATAAATAAAACCAGAATGACTGCAAGTACAATAAATACTATCTTCTTTTTTGATGTTTTTTTCTCTGATAATATTTTTTTCATAAGATTCTCCTCTTTTGACTCACATATATTTCTGACACGTCTGTCTTTACTGTGGCATAAAGTGTATCTGCTTTACACGTTTCATATTATACCATTTGACTGACGGGCTCTGACCCCAATTACATCAGATCAGCACCCCAAATACACACATTCCAATTCTCTTTTTCATAGTATTTCCTTACTTCTTTCCACAGCAATTTTTGTATTTTTTTCCGCTGCCGCAGGGACAGGGGTCATTGGGATATACTTTTTTTGTGCCAGGGAAAGCAATTATTTTCTCATTTTTCTGTATTTCCACATAGGTGTGACCTCTGTAATCCCATTTCCTAAGATTATTTCCCAGTTTCCACAGGTTCTTCATTGCTTCTTCAATCTGTTTCTGTGAGGAAATCTTACAGCCGCAATCCACAAGCGTATCAATCAATTCTTCTGCAGATGCGTTCATCCTTAATTCTTCCTGTACATACGTGTAAATCATGATGTCTTCCGGAGCTTTCTTATGCAGCTTTTTCTGCAGGTAGGTCATAAAGAATTGTACTGTTTCATCCGGTTTCTGAAATTCATCCCGCCCATACGCCAGAAATTCCTCCCGGTCTTCCGGTATATAGTAGGAGTATTTTTCCTGTTTCTTTAAAAGCCCGCAAAACATGTCTTCTTCCTCAAGGTCTTCATCCATAAAGAGACCTTCCTTCAACACATATGGCTCTCCTGTATGTATATAGGCTTCTATTCGTTCCACTGCTTCCGATATGTTCAGGTTTGCTCCTTCGTATGCGTTATAGATTTCCACAAACTTCTCCACCGGAAGAACTCCATATAAGAACAATGCCGCATCACAATAGTCCATAAACTGTTGATTTTTCAGGCATTCCTCCCTAAACTCAGGAGTACAGATTTCTCTATACTTGTCCTGTACATCCTGGGGAACCTGATAAAACTCCAGTGCTGCATTAAAACCTCCATATGTCATCAGCAAAGAACTGTTTTCCATTAGTTCATCTGTCAGACAGATGCCATGCTGCTCGATGGCACTTTCAAACAAGTGAAGTTCCTTTTCTGATGCACGTGAAAATGTATTTTTCATAAAAGTCGTTTCCAGCAGATGATTTTTCAGCCACCGGCTCAAATCTTTTTTACTAAGTTTTCTATATCCGGTAAACCCATGGAATTTTGCAATCTCTATCAGGTTGTCTTTTGAATAATGCTTGTAAATATCTTCCAGAGATTTTATTTCCTCCACATTTTCCCGGATGCAATCTTCATGCTCACGCATGGCATCCATCCACTGTTCAATTCCGCTCATATCTTCCGGATCGTCACTGGTCAGGCTGCCTATCAGCATCTTCAGCATATCCCACTCATCCATATCATCCTTATCATCATACTTTGATTTGTTGACATGACGGGAAGTCTCCATAACTACCGGCAGATTCCATTTCTGATAATCAGCATTGACTCTTTCCATATCAAAAGGTACTGCCTCATCCTCATAATCATAAAATCCCCAGATACCCCCGCAATCCTCAACCATATTGGGACCTTTATATTTCAATACCTGAGGATAACGTTTGTCATAAGGAACAATCTTTTCCACCTTGATCACATGTTCCCAGTCATCACCAAAATCATACGTATATGTGAAACTTCTACCCTCGTCCATCCATTCATCAATACATTCATCTGCTGTATCCTTTTTGTCATGCATCGGTGAACCTACAAATTCTCCGGCCGGATATTGAAAATCAAAGGCAAACATATGACCATGGGTCCATCCGAATGCTTTTTCAATAATATCATCCAGATCAAAAAAAGTAATTCGATCCGGTACAAGAATTCTTCGCCATATCGGCGGATGACTGTTTTTGATTGTTATCTTTAGCTGGTATCCCATTTTTTCTATTCTCCTCTCTTACGGACAGGGGACAGTCTCCTGTCCCATCTGATATACTTCATACCACTGCAGGCAGGCCTCGGTCCATTTCGCACAGACTTTCTCCCATTCTTCCTGCATCCGTTCCTGTTCTTTCTTCAGTCTTTCCTCTTTTTCCTGATTTTCTTTCTCTTCTTTCTCTCCAAAACTGGAAAGTAACCACTCTTCATATTCTGATGTCTTTACTTCCATCTGTTCCCACAGATTTTCCGCATGACTGCGGACCTCCTCCATGGGCTCCTCAGCCAGCCGAAATCTCCAGTCCAGATAGGCATCTTCTGTGTCTATTTCCTTTAAGCGATGGCGTTCTCCTTTGGGCACTGCCCGGATGCCGGCAATCAGAGCCTGATCCTCCGCCTGTACCAGAGCAGCCAGACCATTTTCTGTCTGTTTTCTGCTTCTTTCCAGATAATGCTCATAACCGAAAGGATAGTAGCTGACCCCATCTTCTTCAAATACAAGAATCGCATCGGCCACCTGCCGGATAAAGTATCTGTCATGGGAAATGAACAGCATGGTTCCCCGATAGGACTGAAATGCCGACTCCAGCGTTTCTTTGGCCGGTATATCCATATGATTGGTAGGTTCGTCCAACAGAATGAAATTGGGGCGCTCGGTAAGCATTTCCGCCAGCACCAGTCTGGCTTTTTCTCCTCCCGACAAAGCACTGACTTTCACGGAGGCAGCCTTTCCGCCGAACAGGTATGCTCCCAGGGTCTGCCGTACTTCTTTTTCTGTCAATGCCGGAAAATGTTCATGAAAGTGTTCCGCCACCTGCTTTTCTGATTCCAGTGCTGCAGACTGCTGGTCAAAATACCCCATCACGGTGCGGTTTCCCAGTGTGCATTTTCCTTCCAGCGGGCTGAGGATTCCGGCCACTGTTTTTAAAAATGTGGTTTTACCCACTCCGTTATTACCAATAATGCCGATCTTCTGTCCCCGTTTCACACGGAGAGATACTTCCAGCAAGGGGGTATCATATCCTATTTTAAGGTGTTCTGCTTCCAGCACCCATTTGCTCCCCAGAACCGCAGGTTCCATGTCTCCGGTAAACAGGTGTACATCATCCGGCTCCGGCTTTTCTATCTTTTCCATCCGCTCTATGATTGTTTTTCTCGAACGGGCGAAGGAAGCTTTCTTTGGCTTATGTTTAAATCGCTCAATTAATTCATTCAGCCGCTGCAGTTCCTGCTGCTGCCGTTCATAAGCCTTCTGAACCAATGCCAGATCTTTTTGCTTCTGCTGCCGGAAATGTGTATAATTTCCCGGATATCGTTTCAGTTTTCCCTGATGCAGCTCGTAAACCACATCCACCACCTGATCCAGAAAGAAACGGTCATGAGATACGAAGACAACGGCATGTTCATAGGTTTTCATGTATTCTTCCAGCCATTCCACCGTAGGGATGTCCAGATGGTTGGTAGGTTCATCCAGCAGCAAAATATCCGGCTTCTGCAAAAGAAGGCGTATCAGAGAAATTTTCGTCTGCTCACCTCCTGAAAATGAAGAAAGCTTCCGTTTCTTGTCTTCCTTTACAAATCCAAATCCAGTAAAAATTCGGTCGTATTCCATCTCATAGGAAAATCGCTCTCTGGAAAATAAATCGCTCTGCGGACAGCCCTCCAGCAACAATTCTTCCACTGTTTTGTCCTGATCCGCCGATGGTGTCTGGCGAAGCATCCCGATTATCACATTTCTTGACGTAACAATCCCCGGACCCTGCCGCCTATCGTCCCGGTCCAGATCCAGTTCCCCTGCGATCAGACGAAGAAGTGTGGATTTTCCGGCACCATTTCTCCCCACCACTGCTATTTTCTCTTTACCTTTTATCTCAAAATCAATGTGGGACAGAATCTGCCGGTCACCTACAGAAACTGTGCCATTGGTAATCTGGTATAACATAAAATACTCCTGCTATGTTTTGCTTAACTGCCTGTTACTATCTTAGTGATATAACCACTTGCTGTCAATAGCATACCATAAAATGAGAGAAAACCATATGCAAATGTTTTAATATCTGCATATGGTTTTCTTTTATGTTTGGCGACTGATTTATTTCAGTTTTTCTCCTGTCAGCATTTCATAGCTCTGCAGGTATTTATCAATGGTCTTGTCCACGATTTCCTGCGGCAGTGTCCAGTCGTTATCCGGGTTGGCTTTCAGCCAGTCACGGGCAAACTGTTTGTCGAAGGATGGCTGACCATGACCCGGTTCATATCCTTCTGCCGGCCAGAAACGGGAGCTGTCCGGTGTCAGCATCTCATCACCGATAACCACATTTCCATTTTCATCCAGACCAAACTCAAATTTGGTATCTGCGATGATGATACCGCGGGTCAGAGCGTAATCAGCACATTTTTTGTACAGAGCGATGGTGCAGTCACGCAGTTTTGCAGCATATTCCTCGCCTTTTCCCGGGAAATATTTTTCCAGATGAGCAATACTCTGTTCGTAGGAAATATTTTCATCGTGATCACCGATTTCTGCCTTTGTGGACGGAGTGTAGATCGGCTCCGGCAGTTTGTCGGACTCTTTCAGACCTTCCGGCAGTTTGATACCGCACACAGTGCCGTCTTTCTGATAACTTGCCCAGCCGCTTCCGGTGATATAACCACGAACGATACATTCAATTGGAAGCATATTCAGCTTCTTACACATCATACTGTTGCCGTCGAACTGTGGCTGCTGGAAAAACTCCGGCATATCTTTTACATCGGCAGAAATCATATGGTTAGGAAGAATGTCTTTGGTCAGATCGAACCAGAACTTGGACATCTGAGTCAGAACAGTTCCTTTTTTCGTTACAACATTGTTCAGGATGACATCGAAGCAGCTGATACGGTCAGTTGCAACCATGATCAGGCTGTCGCCATTGTCATAAATCTCACGAACTTTACCTTCTTTAATTGGTTTCATTGTACATACCTCGCTTTTTAAAGATTATGAATGTCTCCACCTTATAGTGAAACAGATTTTGGGGAAAAATGCAACTATTTTTTTTGCGAGGTATTTATTTCAACTGTTTCTTCGCATTTTCAATTCTCTGGTATTCGCTTCCACCCGGCTTTTATTTAGCGGATATATAAAAATCAGTGCTGCTGCCACTGCCGCAAATCCAATCATCGGTACGATGCAGGACATGCGGAAGATGCTGGCTGTCACTTCAGGGTCGAAGGCTGTTTCCTGAGTGTAGCCGACCATGGTCAGCAGACCACCCACCAGTCCTGAAGACAGAGCCTGCCCTATTTTGCGGGCGAAGGAGTACACAGCGTATATGGTTCCGTCCTCTCTCACCCCATTTCGCACCTCTGCGTCATCTATCACATCTGTAATCATTGCCCAGATTACGGTATTGAAGAATCCCATTCCCACATTGGCCAGTGTGAAATAGATTACATAGATGTAAGGATTGGATGGTTTTACCAACAGGCAAACCAGATAAATCAGCGAGCTGAATATACAGGATAACACGGACAGTTCTTTTTTTCCGATCCGGTCCGCCAGTCGGACGGCAAATGGCGCACAGATAATCAGGATGGCAATGCTTCCCGTCAGGGAGGACAGAGATTGAGCGCCTGCAGAACCGTAATAATTGGGAAATACATATCCGGCAATTCCCTGCATTCCCAGCTGTGCCAGAAGCAGAAGGATGGCTGCCACAATGATTCCGATCAATGCCTGATTGGTAAAGAGATTTTTCAGGAGTCTGCCGATATTCAATTTTTCAAAATTGGCATTTACCGGGACACGTTCCTGAACCATATAGTAACAGAGCAGATAGCAGATAATCGCTCCCACGGTAAATACTCCTGCTATGACAGTCATTCGTGAACCGGAAAGTACCGTATTTCCATTGACCACCACATAGGCAAAAATCGGAGTTCCTACACCGATGACCAGACTGGCCAGTGTGGCACCGATGGTTCTCCAGGTAGACAATTCCGCCCGTTCTTTGGGATTATCTGTGATGGCTGATGCCATGGAACCATAGGGAATATTGATTGATGTATAAAAAATAGAGCCCCACAGGATATAGGTCACTACCATCCAGACTACTCTATATCCATAACCCAGATTTGCGATTCCTGCCTGATAAATCAGGAAAGAGGCAATTGCCACAGGACCACACATCCTGCGGATCCATGGTTTGAATTTGCCGTCTTTGGTGGGGCGGGACCGGTCAACGATCTGCCCCATGGTCACATCTGTAAATGCGTCTATGAAACGCGCCGCCATCATCAGAGCTCCCACCACTCCTCCTGCGATTCCCATGACATCTGTGTAAAATTTCAGCATAAACATGGAAGACAGCAGAAAGGTAAAATCATTTCCAAAATCACCGAACATATAACCGATTTTATCCCGCATACCGAAAGGTTTTATATTTTTTCTATTTTCCATAAGTACCTCCTCACTTATTCCGTAGTATGAGCGAAAGTAATGATATTATACGGTAATTATCAAATATTTTCCTTTTGCTTGAATTTCATAAAATTGCGGAGTATGATGGTAGAAAACAGCACACAAGGAGGTTTCTTATGGCATCCATCATCGCTCTGGCCCAGTGCGGCTCCTCTGATGCTATAGCAAAAAACCTGAAAACGGCAGCTCATTTTATGGAAATGGCATCCCATTCTCAGGCTTCTATGATTGTATTTCCTGAATATTTTATGATTTCTTATCTGGCTTGCGACCATGGTTATGTGAGAGAAGCACAGTCGCTGCAGGACTCTTTTGTCCAATCCATGAGTGCGCTGGCCCGCCAGTATCACCTCTGGGTAATCTTTGGTATGAGTGAGCGGCCTGAAGAATCGGCTTCAGACATTTTCACTGAAAAATGCTGCAACACCCTGGTAATTCTCGATGAGCAGGGTGTCTTTCGTGCCCATTATCGAAAATATCATCTGTTTGATGCATTTCACTGGAAGGAATCCAACGATACCATTCCTGGATGTGAGGTTTTTTCTCCCATCGATACTCCTTTTGGTAAACTGGGGCTTGGTACCTGCTATGATCTGCGTTTTCCCGAACTGGCCCGAAAGCAGGCCATCGCAGGTGCACAGCTTATGATTTATCCGGCTGCATGGGTCAAAGGTGAGCTGAAAGACGTGCACTGGAAAACACTGCTACAGGCAAGAGCCATCGAAAACAGCATGTACGTCATCGGCTGCTCACAGTATACTCCTGACACCTACCTGGGACAAAGCTGTGCGTTTGACCCTATGGGGCGAAAACTGGCTGAGGGCGGCTGCAGGGAGGAACTTCTGCTTGTAACTGTGAATCCGGAAGAATCAGATCGGGCAAGACTTATGATTGGATCAGTTTCTCAGAAGTGACCAGGCGAGAGAGTGGCTTTCCTCCTACCTTTTTTGCCTTTCGGTAGGCTTCATTGATTAGTTTTCGGATTTTTCTCCTATCTTTTTGAGATTTTTATAGGCTATATCATTTGTTTCTGTAATTTGCAGCCTATACTTTTACCAATTTTAGTAAGCTCATTAAGGCATTTCTTTGATTCTCAGCCTACGTTTCTCCTGATTTGGTAGGATGGAAACATAAAAAACAAGAAATATAGCCTACCTAAAGACCAAAAAGGTAGGACAGAAACCTAAATAACAATCATTTAAGCCTACAATGAATAGTTCAGCGCAGAATAATGGCTGACTGAACTATAACCCAAGACCACAAAAATTCCCGGGGAAAATCTTCCTATCTTGACAAAGTTCTTTGCATGACGTATACTTTGATAGAAAAATAATTTGACTATCAAAATACATGAGGGTAAATACATGACTACAAGAATTATAGGTACCGGAAGTTGTCTTCCTGCCCAGGTGATTAGCAACGATCAGTTAGCACAGTGGGTGGATACCAGTGATGAGTGGATTTCTTCCAGAACCGGAATCAGAAATCGTCGGATTGTAAAGGATGAGACGGGAGCATGGATGGCATCACAGGCAGCGAAGAAAGCTCTTGAAAATGCAAATACAGATGCAGAGGAGATTGATCTGATCGTGGTTGCAACCTGCAGTAATGATATGCAGTTTCCATCTACCGCCTGTCAAGTTCAGGAAGCAATCGGAGCTCGGCATGCGGTGGCTTTTGATATCAGTGCCGCCTGTTCCGGATTCTTATTTGGGATAAATACGGTTCATGCTTACTTTTCAGCAGGGATTTATAAAAAAGCACTGGTGATTGGAACAGAAGTCCTTTCCAAGCTGGTGGACTGGACAGATCGTTCTACCTGTGTACTGTTTGGTGACGGTGCAGGTGCGGCAGTAGTGGAAGCTGCGGAGACTGGTCTGGAAGGCTTTGTGCAGTATTCTGACGGATCAAAAGGAAATGTACTGACCTGTAGTTCCAGAAAGATTCAAAATCCTCTGCAGGAAACTACAGAGGATTATATCCGGATGAACGGACAGGAAGTGTTTAAGTTTGCTGTAAAAAAAGTTCCCGAGTGCATCCTGCAGGTTCTGGAACAGACAGGAACAAAGAAAGAGGACATTCGCTGGTATGTACTTCATCAGGCAAACAGCAGAATCATTCAGTCAGCTGCAAAACGTCTTGGTGTGCCGGAAGAAAAATTTCCTATGAATATGGAAAAATACGGTAATACTTCAGCAGCCAGCATACCGGTGCTTCTGGATGAGATGAACAGAAATGGAATGTTGACACGAGGAGACCGGCTGATTCTGTCGGGATTTGGAGCCGGATTGACATGGGGTGCCGCTCAGATTGTGTGGTGAACGAATAATTATTCTGTAATCAGGCATACTATTCCTGAGAAAGAGAGTGGCTGGAGGTTGCCTATGAAACAAAGTGATAAGAAACCAGAGAAAGATAAGTACGGAGTCACTGATACCGATGATCTTGCTGCCTGTTCAGCAATGGACTGTACAGGCCTGATACCGGCAGGACCTGTAACGGAAGAGGAACGGGAGCGATATGAAGAGTTATATCCTTCTCTGACACCCCCGATTCTGCTTCATAAAGATGATGAGAAGAAAAAGATTTCCCCGGGGAGAATGTAAAACTCCCCGGGGAAATCTTTTTTAAGATAAAATGCCACTTTCTTTTACGTTTTGTACTGCCTTTCTGATGTTTTCTTCGTCCTGTACCAGTGCCACGCGCACATATCCTTCCCCGGATGGGCCGAAGGCACTTCCCGGGGTGACGATGACACCGGCTTTTTCCAGAAGGATTTTTACAAATTCTTCGGATGAGGTGTATTTTGCAGGTATGGGTGCCCACACAAACATGGTTGCCGGGCATTTTTCGATTGGCCAGCCGATGGATGTCATGCCTTCGCAGAAGCAGTCTCTCCTGCTCTGGTATGCTTCCCGGGTGGCTTTTACGCAGGACTGGTCACCGGTTATGGCGGCAATGGCTGCCTGCTGCACCGGAAGGAACATTCCATAATCGGTGTTTGACTTCAATGTTGTCATTTTTTCTACGATTTCCCGGTTGCCGATGCAGAAACCTATCCGTGCCCCGGCCAGTCCATAGGTTTTGGACAGGGAGTTGAATTCTACGCCCACGTCTTTGGCACCTTCATACTGGAGGAAGCTGCCGCTGGTTTCCATGCCGAAAGCCAGCTCACTGTAGGCATTGTCATGTAATACTGCAATGTCGTATTTTTTTGCAAAGGCAATCAGTTTTTCGTAAAACCATCCCGGAGCCACAGCTGTGGTGGGGTTATTGGGATAGGAAACGACCATCAGTTTTGCAGCTTTTGCCACTTCTTCGGGAATCGCATCAAAATCAATCAGATAGTCATTTTCTTTTTTCAGCGGCATATAGTGAAGCTCTGCTCCTGCGATGACCGGCCCGTCCCCGAAAATCGGATAACAGGGATCGGGAACCAGAACGATATCACCCGGATCTACCAGAGTCAGGCCAATGTGAGAAAGTCCCTCCTGACTTCCCAGGAGAGAAACCACTTCCGTATCTGGATCGATTTCCACCTGATAGCGGCGGCGATACCAGGCGCTGACCGCTTCGTGCAGTTCCCGTGTATCCTGAATCGCATACACATAATTCTTCTTGTCCTGTACAGCCTCCGTCATTGCCCTGATAATATGATCCGCCGGAGGGATATTGGGTGTCCCGATACTGAGGTCAATCACTTCCTCCCCTCTTTTCAGCTTCTCTTTTTTCATTTCCAGCAGAACCGTAAAGATACTGGTTCCAAAACGGTCCATTCGTTTCGCAAACTTCATGTTTCCATCTGTCCTCTCATTGTGTCTTAGTTTTGGGAATCCAGGGCTTGCTCAGATAGGTGTCTGTATCACCCCCGAATTTTCCCTTTCTTTTTAAATATACATAACGAATATAATGCAGGGTATAGGCTTCCCCCTTGACAGCCAGCATCCGGAGAAAATATTCCAGCTGTGCCTTTGTATCCTCATGGATAAACCAGAGTCTGTCTTTTCCCATTTCGTAATATTCCAGCGGAGATGCATCGGTGTAATTGTCAGGATGATAAATCCTGGAGGCGCTGATGCGGTCCATGATCATTTCCGCAATGTATTTTCTGGGCATAGGCATACCGGCCAGCACATGTTCTGCACCAATACCATAGTCCACCCAGTATTCAAAATGATGTTTATTTCTTCCTTTGTGATGCAGCCAGGAGACAGACAGCCCGGTGGCCTCCCTCTCTGCATTGTTGGGGCTTCGTGTTCCCTGATAGTATCTGGCGCCTTTCAGAAATTCTGTCGGTGCGTATTTGGACATATCATGGAGCAGCCCCTGGCGATAAAGCCCGATACGAAAACAATACTTCATGACCAGAAGTTTATGGGATGTTATTGTTTTAAAATGACCCCAGACGTTCATATTCTCCCTACTTTCCTACTAATATAAGAATGGTTCTTCCCGGCACTTTCAGTGACTTTTTGCCGGTAACTTTTGTTTCCTCGCCCGGACGGCTGATGGCTTCTTCTGACTTTTTGCCGGAATCTGCAGCAAGATACCATTTCTTTCCTTCCGGCAAATCTGGAAGGGCCATTTCACGCTCCGACCAGTACATATTATATAGTACATAAATGAAATCATCTGTCGTTTCATCTGATTTTTTCGCATAGCTGCCGCAATACATGATGCCTGCCTGTCTGCAGGTGCTTTCTCTGTCTACAAACCATGCTTTTGCAGAATGGTAAGAAATTTCCGGCCATCCCAGAGATTTATAATCAGTTGCCCGAAGCTCGTACGGCATATGCAGAATCGGATGTTCCTTCCGAAATGCAATCAGATTCTGTATAAATGTTGTGAAGTCTGCATATTTTCTGGCCTTGCTCCAGTCAATCCAGCCGATTTCATTATCCTGGCAGTAGGCATTATTATTTCCATTCTGACTGTTGCCCATCTCGTCACCGCCGTAGATCAGAGGTGTTCCCTGGCTGAGCATCAAAAGCATCATGGCATTGCGCATCTGCTGTTTGCGAAGTTCCAGGATTGCTGTTTTTCTTGTCTCCCCTTCTGCGCCGCAATTCCAGCTGAAATTGCAGCTGCTGCCATCCTGATTGTTTTCTCCATTCGCTTCATTGTGGCGGTAATCGTAAGACACCAGATCCGCCAGCGTAAATCCATCATGATTGACCATATACTGAATATTCCCGTGAGAAACTGCATTCTTTTTGCTGAAAGTAAGCACATCCTGTACCTGACCTTCGTCTCCTTTCAGGAAGCGGCGCATGGTATTCTGAAATCCGGGATTGCATTCACCCAGTCTTCTCTTTTTACTGTGCTGCATCCGATACAGTCTGTTCATATCGTAGCCAGGACAAATCAGCTTACAGTCGGCAAGCACATCATCTCTGGCAATCAGTTCCAGCCAGGCGCCCTCACCCATCAGGAAAAATCCGTCGATCTGGTATTCCATTTTCCAGAACTGCAGGATTTCCACCGCCAAAGCTGGTTCAATTTCTGACGGAAAACAAAAATCCATCAGACATTCCATTCCTTCTTCATGTAATTTTGTGATAAATTCTTTCACTTCCAGTTCCGGGTATTTGCCGGCACAGTACGAGGGCTTCGGTGCAAAATATCTTCCTTTTGTATATCCCCAGTAATTCAGCTTTGCATCTTCATTTTCCACCGTCAGGTATCTGGATTTTTTCTCCTGCAGAGGGAATTCCTCAAAATCATAGGCCGGCATCAGTTCGATGGATGTAACACCCAACTGTTTCCAGTACGATATTTTCTCGCAAAGTCCCTGGAAGGTTCCTTTCCTGCGGACTCTGGAATTCTTCTGCATGGTATAGCCCCGCACATGGACTTTGTATAAAATCATTTCTTCATACGGCACAGGTTCAGCCAGCGGAAGAACCATCGAAGTTTTCATAACTCTGCTTTTCTGAGCGGCATATTCCTCCGGTTTTTGCCCAAAGCAACCGGTTCCGCATACAGCTCGTGCCCCCATATCCATAAGAACCCGATCACCCTGACGGTATTCATATTCATAAATGGAAAGATTATGCTTCTGTACAACGACTGCAAAACGATTGCCGGTACGGCAGGACTCAGGTATACGTATCACCTGTTCCGGCTGTTCTTCTCCTTTTTTATAAAACAGCAAATCAACCGGCTGCTCCCCGACAACATGTACGCAAAAATTATATCCGTCTGCTGTCCTGCATGTTCCGATTTTTGTAGGATCCCCTGGGCGTATACTCCAAAGCTTTTTTTCTTCCGTCATCTCATTTCCTCCATCATATTCGTATACTTTTTTAAAGCTGTTCCTTATTCTTAATACGCCTGTACGTCATCCGATATCAAGTTCAACAGGACAATGGTCTGATCCCATAATTTCAGTATGAATTTTAGCATCCTGCAGCTTTTCTTTTAAACATTCAGATACGCAGAAATAATCAATACGCCATCCTGCATTTTTCTCTCTGGCCTTAAATCTGTAGGACCACCAGGAATAAATACCTTCCTGTTCCGGATAGAAATACCGGAACGTATCAACAAATCCCGCGTCAAGAAGTTGTGAGAATTTTTCTCTCTCCTCGTCGGTAAATCCGGCATTTTTCCGGTTGGTTTTCGGATTTTTCAAATCAATCTCTTTGTGAGCCACATTCAGATCGCCACAGAAAATAACCGGTTTTTTCTCCTCCAGTTTTTTCAGATAAGCCAGAAAATCTTCTTCCCACTGCATCCGATAAGGCAGACGGGCCAGTTCATTCTGTGAATTCGGTGTATAAACTGTCACCAGATAAAACTCCGGATACTCCAGAGTGATCACGCGCCCTTCCCGATCATGTTCCTCCATTCCGATTCCATAAGATACACTGAGCGGTTCCTCTCTGGTAAAAACAGCCGTACCCGAATATCCCTTTTTCTCTGCATAATTCCAATACTGATGGTACCCCTCCAGGTCAAGCGTAATCTGCCCTTCCTGCAGCTTACTCTCCTGAATACAGAAAATATCTGCATCAATCTCCTTAAAAAAATCCAGGAAACCTTTATTCACACAGGCCCGAAGACCATTCACATTCCACGATATCAGTTTCAAAAAATTAGTCCTCCTTGTGAAAGCGTTTCGTTTATTATAGCATACTTTTTGAAAAGGGACGGAAAATTTTTATTATTTTTTAACCGGGTATGATTTTGTACCGTCTCAGTGTTTTGTCTGCTGTGCCATGAAAGTGGAGATGGTTTTTCCGGTATCTTTCCATGTACTCCCATATTTCATCGCTGATTCTTTCCCCCGGGTTGACCAGGGGGATTCCGGGGGGATAGGGGATCAGGGCTTCCCCGGCTATTTGTCCACGGGCGTCCTCCCAGGCTATTTCTTTTTTTTCTGCAAAGTATGCCTGCCGCGGGCTCATCACATATGCCGGCAAAGTCATTTTTATATCAGCTATTGTTTTATGTTCTTTTATATGATTATCTGTTTTCGCCACATCAGAAGCAGACGCAATCTGTCTCAGAGCTTCCACCAGCCGGTCCATGTCTTCCTGTTCATTGGCATATGTCACTACGGCTACCACGTGCCGTTCGTCTGCCAGTTCCATACCGACACGATGTTCTTCATACAACAGGTCTGCCAGTTCAAATCCCGTCATTCCCTCTGCTTCGATTACCAGCCGGGATGTATCCAGATCAAAAATCGCCTGATTTTTTATTTCCTGTCCATAACAGTTGATACCGGGAATTTGCTGAATCCTTTTTCTTGCGTCCGATGCCAGCATTTCTGCTTTTTGAAGCATCTCGGAACCATGTTGGGCCAGTTCATAGCGGGCGGCATCCAGGGAGGTCATCAGCAAATAGGAAGGGCTGGTACTTTGGACCATATGCAGGGCTGATTCCAGTCTTCCCCGGTCGATCCGGTCACTGCCTACATGAAGCAGGGAACTCTGTGTCAGAGAGCCGGTTACTTTATGTATGCTCTGTGCACAAAGGTCAGCCCCCTTCTGAATGGCTCCCTGGGGCAAATGGTCTGTCCCATACTCTTTTTTACCAAAATACAGGTGTCCCCCATGGGCTTCATCTACCAGTAAAGCAGCATGATGGCGGTGACAGATTTCACTGATAGTCTTAATGTCGCTGCACACCCCATAATAGGTGGGACTTACCAGAAACACCCCTTTGCAGTCCGGATGCCGGCGAAATCCTTCTTCCACATCCTCCGGGCTGATGCTGCCGCACAATCCTGTCTTTTCATCGTAGCGGGGCATAAGGTAAATCGGCGTTGCCCCACTCATGATCAGTCCCATCAGGACAGATTTGTGGGCATTGCGGGGAATCATGATTTTATCCCCTTCCCCCGCACACGCCAGAACCATGGCCTCATTGCCGCAGGTGGTTCCATTTACAAGAAAATACGTGGCTTTCGCCCCAAATACCTGAGCTGCCAGTTTCTGGGCTTCTTTTATCACACCCTCCGGGCAATGCAGATCATCCAGTCCCTCTGCCTCTGTCAGATCAAAGCGGAAAATCCCATCCCCGGTCCACTGTCTCCAGCGGGGGCTGATTCCCTTTTCATAGCGGTGGCCTGGAATTTTAAAATACACAGGACGTTCCTGTGTGTACGCAACAATCGCATCAAGAAGCGGCGTTCTGTTCTGATCCAGACTGTTTTTACTGTCAGTAACTTTACCATTATCAATCATATATTTATACTCCACAAGTATCTTATTCGTTCAAGTATACCTTAATTTACCTGCATTTTGGTGAACCTGCGGCATATTGACTTAAACTTCTCAGCATAAGATCCGAAAAAATGGGCTGCAGCTATGTTTGTCCGTGCCGCAGCCCTTCGTTATTTTATCCGTTTACTATTATTTTACGATTCTTGTCCATCCGTATTTGTCTTCTTCTTTGCCCCACTGGATTCCTGTCAGGTAGTCATACAGTTTCTGGGTCAGATCACCGATCTGGAAGTTATTGATGGTGATTTCTTCTCCCTTGTAAACCAGTGCTCCTACCGGTGAAATTACAGCAGCCGTACCTGTACCGTAAACTTCTTCCAGTCTTCCTTCTCTTCCGGCCTGCATCAGATCATCTACTGCCAGATGAGTTTCATTTACTTTGTAGCCCCAGTCTTTAAGGATATGGATAATGGAATCTCTTGTTACGCCGGGAAGAACGGTTCCTTCGATCGGAGCGGTGTAGATTTCACCGTCGATCTTGAACATAATGTTCATGGCACCTACTTCTTCTACGTATTTTCTTTCCTGACCATCCAGCCACAGAACCTGGGAACATCCGTATTTCTCAGCTTTTACCTGGCCGATGATGGAACCTGCGTAGTTACCGCCGCATTTGGTGAATCCGGTTCCGCCTTTTACAGCACGAACGTATTCATCTTCTACCATGATTTTTACAGGTGCAAGGCCTTCTGCATAATATGCACCTACCGGTGAAAGGATGATCATGAACTTGTAAGCTTTTGCTTTATGAACACCCAGAGAAGATTCTGTCGCAAATACAAACGGACGGATGTACAGGGATGTTTCCGGTTCAGACGGTACCCAGTCTCTTTCCACATTTACCAGTGCCTCAACTGCCTCAATAAACAGTTCTTCCGGAATGGTAGCCATGCAGAGACGTTCATTGGAATTGATCATACGTCTTGCATTCATCTCCGGACGGAACAGCTGAATCTGACCATCTGCTCTTCTGTATGCTTTCAGACCTTCGAAAGTCTCCTGGGCATAATGAAGTACTACAGTAGCCGGGCTCATCGGAATCGGTCCATATGGCATAATGGTTGCATCATGCCAGCCAATACCTTCATCATAATCCATCACGAACATATAATCGGTAAAATATTTACCAAATCCCAGTTTTTTCTCATCTGGTTTTTCCTGCAGTTCTTCTCTTTTTATAAATTTGATATCCATAATAATTTCCTCCTGCTGTATCAACAAATTCGAGGGATCTCTTTATCCCTACACCATGTTACTAGTATAAAACTACATTTTTCTCACGTCAATAGAAAATCATTGTTTTCGGTTGCTTTTGTCCGGCATATCTGCTAAAGTAACAGGGAAGGGATTTCCCTTATTCCTTTATGAAAAATATTTCCAAAGATTTCGAGAAGAAAGAAAGAGGTTTTTACCATGAGTGATCTTGAGAATGTAAACTGCAATGGCAACTGCGACAGCTGCAGTTCCGACTGTAATCTGGATTTTTCCAATCCAAACGCAACCGTTACCCTGACACTGGATGACGATACTGAACTGGAATGTGCAGTTCTGACTATTTATCCTGCCGGCGAACATAAGTACATCGCACTGCTTCCTCTGGATGAAAACGGAGAGAACCATGACGGTGAAGTTTATCTGTACCGCTTCTCTCAGGAAGACGGACAGCAGCCGGTTCTGGAAAATATTCTGGATGATGATGAGTATGACATTGCCGCAGACGCATTTGACGAACTGCTGGACAATGCAGAGTATGATGAAATCGTAGATGGAAAAGATTTGTAGAATTTTAAAAATTTCCCCGGGGATAATGTAAAAATCCCCGGGGAAATTTGATTTTAGTGTCGGCAGGAGTACAGTACCCACTCGCCCAGGTTTACGGCATGGTCGCCGATGCGTTCCAGGTATTTGGTGATCATCAGCAGATCCAGCTGGTATGCTCTTTCGGTTTTGTTGCGGCTCTGCTGGATGTCTTCTGCCAGTTCGTCTCGGATTTTTTCGAAGTAGTTGTCTACTTCGTTGTCCATGTCGATGACCTGCTGAGCCAGTTTTTCGTCTTTTCTTACGTAGGCATTGACGCTGTCATTGACCATTTTGGCTGCTACTTTTCCCATATTGAAGATGGAGGGATGGACTTCCAGCTGGAAGTCGGTCAGGTTTTTAGTTATGTCTGCGATGTCTGCAGTCTGGTCTCCAATGCGTTCCATGTCTGCGATCATCCGGAGTGCGGCGGAGATGTTGCGAAGGTCTCCGGCCACCGGTTGCTGGCGGAGCAGAAGTTTCATGCACAGTGCCTCAATGTCCCGTTCTTTTTGATCGATTTCCTGTTCCACACGGTGAACACCCACAGCTATATTTTCATCTTTCTCACGCAAAGCTTTCATTACCAGTGACATTGCCTCTTCACACAGATTTCCCATCTGTATCAGTTCACCGCTGAGTTTACGCAGCTGCTCTTTGTATACTTCTCTTGTCATCAGCCAAACCTCCCTGTGATATAGTCTTCTGTCTTGGGATTTTTCGGCGTGGAAAATAACTGCTCGGTATCCCCCATTTCCACCATCTCGCCCAGAAGGAAAAATGCAGTTTTATCCGAAATTCGAACGGCCTGCTGCATATTATGAGTTACCATTACAATGGTATACTGTTCTTTCAGTTTCAATGCCAGATCCTCTATTTTTGATGTAGAAATCGGATCCAGTGCACTGGTAGGTTCATCCATCAGAAGTACTTCCGGCTGTACTGCCAGTGCCCTTGCGATGCAAAGTCTCTGCTGCTGTCCGCCGGACATTCCCAGAGCACTCTTTTTCAGACGATCCTTTGTCTCATCCCAGATGGCTGCTTTTCTGAGAGAATCCTCCACAATTTCATCCAGTTTGCTCTTATTGTGAATCCCATGGGTTCGAGGACCATAAGCAATATTGTCATAGATACTCATAGGAAATGGATTGGGTTTCTGAAATACCATTCCCACCCGTTTACGCAGGAGATTAACATTTTTCATTTCATTGATTTGCTCGCCGTCCAGCAGCAGATCTCCAGTGATTTTGCACCCTTCCACCAGATCATTCATGCGATTCAGAGATTTTAACAGTGTGGATTTACCGCATCCGGAAGGACCGATAAATGCTGTGATTTCCTTTGCCGGGATATTCATATTGATATTCTTCAGTGCATGAAAATCACTATAATATAAATCCATGTTTTTTATTGTAAATTTATCCATTTTTTACCTCTTTGTCAGCTTTTTCGCTATCCATCCGGAACATGCATTAATTAAAAGAACGACTACCATCAACACAACAGCTGATGCATAGGCCTGATCCATATACAATCCTTCAGATAACAGTGCATACATATGTACAGCCAGCGTTCTTCCTGAATCCATCAGGCTGCCCGGAACTTTGGCAATTGTTCCAGCTGTAAACATCAGAGCGGCTGTCTCGCCTACTACTCTTCCTATTCCCAATATGATACCGGATACAATGCCCGGAACTGCCGATGGCAAAATAATTTTGAAAATCGTACGCAGTTTTCCGGCTCCCAGTCCAAAACTGCCTTCCCGGAAAGAATCAGGTACGGAAAGCAATGCTTCTTCCGTCGTGCGCATAATCAGTGGTAAAATCATGATTGCCAGGGTCAGGGCACCTCCGAGGAATGTATAACCCCAACCGAAAAATACAGCAAAAAACAGATAACCGAACAGACCGTATACGATTGAAGGAATTCCCTGAAGAGTTTCGGTGGTAACACGTACGATCTTTACCAGTTTATTTCCTTTTTTGGCGTATTCTACAAGATAAATCGCTGCTCCAACACCCACAGGAACTGCAAATACCAAAACCAGAACAACCATCATCAGCGTATTGACAATAGCCGGCAGCATGGAAACATTTTTCGTGTTATATTCCCAGGCAAACTGCTCCGGTGTCAGATTCGGAATTCCCTTAATCAGAATATATCCTACCAGACAAACAGTGATTCCTACCGTAAATATCGTTGAAATTACCATCAGAAGTCTCAGAAGCAGTGAAAATGGATGATATTTGTATGTTTCAATTCTTTCATTAAACGAATTCATCCCTTGTCCCTCCTCTGCAATGCTGAACAACAGCTATTTAACATCAGGATCAGCACAAATAATACAACTGCTGTGGCAATCAATGCCTCGCGGTGCAGATCGGCTGCATATCCCATTTCCATAACAATATTAGCTGTCAATGTACGAACACCGGATAACAGGCTGTTCGGTATGACTGGCTGGTTTCCCGCTACCATGATGACTGCCATGGTCTCACCGATTGCTCTTCCGATACCAAGCACAATTCCTGCCAGAATACCTGACTTTGCACCTGGAAGAACTGCACTGAACACGCTCCTCTCCGGAGTGGCACCAAGGGCAAGTGAACCCTCATAATAGGATTCCGGCACTGCCCGGATGTTGCTCTCTGCAACAGTTATAATTGTGGGGAGAATCATAATACCCAAAAGAATTGATGCCGTCACTACACTTTTTCCGTTTCCGCCAAACGTTTTCTGCATCAGCGGTACAATCACTACCAATCCGAAAAATCCATATACGATAGAAGGAATTCCGGCCATCAGCTCTACTGCCGGTTTTACAATTCGATAAACCTTTGGGCTGCAGAATTTTGCCAGGTAAACGGCTGCAAAAAATCCAATGGGTACACCGATTACAATTGCACCTACTGTCACATAGATGCTGCCGATGATCATCGGCAAGATGCCAAAAATATTATTGTTGGGTTTCCATTTCTGTCCCAACAGGAATTTCAATGGACCAATTTCTGCAATGGCTGGAAGGCCATTGGCAAACATAAATACACAAATCAGAATTACTGCCAGAATTGACATGCAGGCTGTCAATAAAAATACAACCTGCATGATAAGTTCTTTTGTTTCTTTCATGTTATCTCCTTTTTCACCAGTTTACAGAAAGATTCAGAAGTATTGTCAGATTATTTAATATCTGACCAGTCCTGTGTCTCACCGGTGAAGATAGAGCGTACCTGTTCAGAAGTCATATCGCTGATCGGATTATTCAAATTGACAATAACAGCGATTCCATCCAGTGCGATTGCCTGAGCAGTGATACCTTCAGATGCTTCACTGTCCTTCAGTTCTCTGGATGCCATACCGATATCACAGATTCCTTCGATTGCGGAATTGACACCTGTGGTAGAATCACTCTGCTGAACTTCAATTTCTACATCCGGGTTCACAGCCATATAAGCTTCTTTCAGTTTTTCCATCACCGGTGTTACAGAAGAAGAACCTGCAACCGTTACCTTTCCTGAAAGACCGGAAGCTTCATAAGCACCTTCATTTCCCTGACTGATATAACCATTATCTTCAACAACAGCCTGTCCGTCTTCGCTCATAATATATTTCACAAAGTCAGCTGCTACTTCGCTCAGACCTTCTTTTGTTACAATATTGAATGGACGGGAAATCTTGTATGTACCGCTCTTGATATTGTCAACTGTTGCTTCTGCACCGTCAATGTTCAGTGCCTTTACAGAATCATTCAGAGAACCAAGAGAAACATATCCGATAGCATATTCATTTCCCTGTACCGTTGTCATCATAACGGAAGTGCTGTTGGTGATCTCTGCCAGGTCTGTGGTATTGTCAATTTTATTACCATCTGCATCCTTTGTTTCAATGCCAAAAAGTTCAATAAATGCACCTCTGGTACCGGAACCATCTTCTCTGGATACAGGACTGATCATACCTGAGAAGTCTGTACTTTCTTCTACTGTATTATCTGCTTCTTCTGCAGCACCTGTTTCTTCTGCTTCTGTATTCTGTGTAGTGTCTGCTGCAGTATCATCTGCTTTTTCTGTTGCTCCACAACCAACCATCATGATGGCCGAAACTGCCAGTGCTGTTCCTAATGCCAAAAATCTTTTTTTCATAATATAAATTCCTCCTGAATTTTGTCTATCTTTGTCATACTTGCTTTATCTGACAAAAGCTAGTATATAGAAGTAAT
This sequence comes from Eubacterium sp., assembly GCA_022764165.1. Classification (GTDB taxonomy): domain Bacteria; phylum Bacillota; class Clostridia; order Lachnospirales; family Lachnospiraceae; genus Oliverpabstia. The sequence goes on from JALERM010000104.1 coordinate 60,605, forward strand.
GTTAAATGCCCAACCATGATTTTGTTAAATCCTGGTCAAAACTTTTTGGCTTTTGTAAAAAATGATGTAATAAAAATACGCCCGGAAAGACGCATTTGATCTGCATTCTTTCCAGACGTATGTTATTTTCCGGTGGTGCTTCCCAGCCCGCCGTTTCTTTTTTCTGTTGCCTCATCGTCCACAGTGATTCCATATTCCAGGAAAATCCCCTGCATAAAGCCTTCTCCCGCTTTCAGCACGACCGTTTTTCCTTCTTTGCTGTCGTTGGTTATTTTTGCAAATATATGGCCTTCGTTATCCGAATAAAAGTAGTCACTGTCTATGATTCCTACGGTGTTATTCAGCTGCAGACGGTATTTGAATCCCAGTCCGCTTCGTGGATACAGGTTTAAAACCCAGTCTTCCTGCATTTCCGCACGGATACCGGTAGGTATTTTAATGGTCTCGCCCGGCTGCAAGGTCACATCCACCGGAGTAAAAAAATCATATCCTGCACTCCCGGTTGTTGCTCTCCTGGGCATACGGATGGATTCGTAAATATCACGGACTTCGGTTTCTTTCTGTTCTCCAAAAGTATCTGTCCATCCTTCCAGAAACTGCTGAAAGCTTACTTTATGAAACTTTGCTATTCTTTTCATTTTTTCCTCCTGTTTTATGCGTGAAGTACGATCAGGCCCAGTTCCAGTGTCTTTGGCACATCGATGACTCTCTGGTTGGGACTTCCTTTCCACATCAGATTGACATCCCGGGATGCCAGATCAAATTTTCCGTCTACCACCACATCCAGATAAGGAATGATTTCCAGATTACGGATTTTCTCCCATGTGTATCCGGTATAAAGCCAGATTGTCTTGTCAGGATATTTTTTCTTGATTTCTTTCGCCAGTTCGGTCACGTCCTGTACGTTCCTCTCATGCAGCGGATCACCGCCGCTGAATGTTATTCCTTCTATATAAGATTGATCCAGCTGTTCAAAAATTTCTTCCTTATCTTTCTGTTCAAATGGAATCCCTCCGTCCGGATCCCATGTAATAGGATTCTGACAGCCTTTACAGTGATGACTGCATCCAGCCACCCACAAAACAACTCTCAGCCCATCACCATTCAGCATGTCATCTTTTGTAATATTATGATATCTCATCACTTGTTCAGCGTCCTTTCCCTTCAAGTATTTATAGCCATGTTTATCTTGAAACAAGATAAAGCCTCCGGCGGATTGCAGAGGTGCGCAGATGTATTGTGTCATGCAAAGCATGACGCGCACCTCGCAGCAAGTACGCTGAGGCGTACTTGAATTATTATACTTGAATCAGCCGCAATTGTCCATGAATTTTTCGATGAGTTCCAGTTCATCCGGGTAAATGCAGTTGGGCAGACTTCCATCCGCTATCCGTTTTCTGCATTCCTGCAAATCCATCCAGCGGACTTCTTCGACTTCACTTTTCTGCAGGCAGAGCTGTTCAATCTGTACCGGTTCCTGATAAATATATACCGAGCTGATTTCATAATCATGAAATGGCTTTCCGTGGAAATTCCCCTGGAATCCTCCCTGATGATAACCTGCAAAATGCAATTGTTCCGGTTTTGCCTGAATGCCCAGTTCTTCTTCCAGTTCTCTCACTGCCGCCGGCAGGTATTCATCACCTGCCGCCACATGACCGGCAGAAGAAATATCATAGCAGCCGGGATTAGAATCTTTTTCGGCACTCCTTTTCTGAAGGAGAAGGTCTACGCCGCCGGAGGTATTTTCTCTTACAATCCAGGTATGTACGGTGGCATGAGGACTTCCGTCACGATGTGCCACCCCACGCTCCCGGACGATACCGGTTTTACTTCCATCCGGATTGAGCACATCAAACAGCTCCATCGGCGTTCCGTTCAGTGCTGCGTAAGACAGTACATCTTCCCTATTATATACCAGTTTCAAAGAAAAGAAGTTTTCTTCCTCATCCAGAAGACGGAAAAAGATTTTATCTCCTTCCCACAGATTCAAATGCAGTACTTCTTTCTTATCCACCCACTCCAATATGCCTTCGTCACACTCATGAGGCTCCCCTTCAAATCCATCGGCGGTATACAGAGACATGTATTCCACAACGTCTTGTCCATAAACAAAAGTCACCAGGCCACGGTAGCGATAGGAAGTCAGATGATAGCCCGTCTCCTCCCAGACTTCCCGGAGCAGACACTCTTCCGGACTTTCCTGATATTCAAAATGACCTCCCACACCAATCCACTTATCTTTATTCACATCATTTTTCTTCACGGTTCGGTGAAGCATTAAGTATTTACCATCTTTTTCTATATAACAAAGTGTACTCATCCGTACTGCCATTCTTTTAACACTCCTTTTCATTACTTATTTGCTGAGTGGGGTGACCAGGGGACGGGTACATAGTCACTGAAGTGACTATGTACCCGTCCCCCGGTCACTTGGAATCTGAGAAAAATTGCCCCGGGGATTTTTAAAAATCCCCGGGGCAATTTTTCTATTCATTATTATCTACCAAACTGCATGTCGTTGTTACCAGAATCGGTTGTCCACATTTCAAGCATGTTGATCGGGTCGTTGTAGTCTGCCAGCCATCCTTCACGACAGAAGTCGAACTGTCCGTTCTTTCTTTCGTCCAGGAATACGGACCACTCACGAGTTTCCACATCCAGTGTGATACCGATTGCTGCGAAATCCTGCTGCATGGATTCACCAATCTTAACGTTTCCTTCGGAATCGTTGGTCAGGTATGTCATGGTGATTGGTGTGTCAGCAGACAGCATACCATTCTCATCGAATTCATATCCTGCGCTCTTCAGCAGCTCGATTGCTTTTTCTGTATCAACGTTTGCTGCATCATAGTATCCAACGGCGTCTTCTACCGGATAAGTATAATCGTCATCGTTTACTCTGAACTCTCCGCCGTTGCCATCAGCCATTCCGGTAGGAATGAAAGTAGCTGCTACTTCCTGTCCTGCCTGTGCAATGGTATCAACGATGTACTGACGGTCAATCAGAAGGCTGAATGCCTGTCTCATAGCTTTTGCCTGTGCAACAGTTTTTCCTTTGAACAGATCGCTGTTTACGTTAAATCCACAGTAGTAAGTTCCCAGAGTAGGAATCTTGTAGTAATCTTCCTGAGTAGATACATTTTTCATCTCGTCTGTCGGGATGGTATCGATGAACTGCAGAGAACCATCTTTGTAAGCATTGAAGATAGCTGCGTCATCATCGCTCAGCATGAACTGGATTTTTTCCAGAGATACTGCATCTGCATTGTAGTAGTTCGGGTTTTTCTCATAAGTCATAGACTCGTTGTGTTTCCACTCGGTACATACGAAAGGACCGGAGGTAACGAATCCAGCTTCCAGAGCCCATGCACCAGGATTTTCATCAGCACCTTCTGCTGATTCTACACTCTGCTGCGGTACCGGATAGAATGCCGGGAAAGCACACAGATCCAGGAAGTATGCACATGGAGCTGTCAGATTTACAGTAAAGGTCTTTCCATCTTCGGAAGCTTCGATATCCAGTGTTCCGTCGTCTTTCTTAGCGATACCGTCAGCCAGGTAAGAGTAGTCTGCTGCAGTGTTCGGATCAGCCATACGCTGCCAGCTGTATGCTACGTCTTCAGCATTCAGTTCTTCACCGTCAGACCATTTCAGACCATCTTTCATAGTGAAAGTATAGGTCAGGCCGTCTTCGCTCATCTCATAGCTTTCTGCCAGATCCGGAACCAGTTCACCGTTCTCATTGTACATATACAGACCGGCGAAGGACAGGATTGCCAGGCAGGCGCCATCTACAGAAGAGTTCAGAGCCGGATCCAGTTTGTTCGGCTCGGAAGCAATCTGCAGAGCCAGTTTATTTCCCGGTGCAGTTGCGTAAGCAAAATACTTGAATCCAAACAGGTTTGCATAAATTCCGTCTACGTCTTTGTTCTGCATATAGGAATCATTGTAATAATACAGCGGAATAACTGCCCATGTATCCATCAGCATATCCTCTGCCTCATGCATCATAGCCTCACGTTTTGCAAGGTCTGTCTCTGCTTTGATGTTTGTGATCAGTTCATCATAAGCTTCCCATGCCGGTGCTGCTTCGCTGGATGGTCCGTGAGCTTCCGCTTCGCCTTCTGTCTCAGTATCTTCTGTTCCAGCTTCATCTGTTGCTTCAGTTTCAGTAGTTTCATCTGTTTTTGCACTGTCATCTTTGCTGCTGGAACCGCATCCTGCAAGAGAACCCAGAACCATAGTAGATGCAAGCAGTGCTGCTACTAAACGCTTTTTCATTGTTTCTCCTCCTTTATACTTGCCCGCAGTAACTTTTTCTAAATTCAGGACACGCCTGTAATTTTTCTGCTGCGGTATTTATATATCATGCCGCACTGTATACCAGTATACAATACGGGAAATATATATCTCAATTATACATGCTTTTTACAAAAAGTCAAACTATTTGTTCCAGCACGCTACCATATGTCCATCTCCTCTGTCAGCCAACTGAGGACATTCCATCGCACACTGCTCGGTGGCGTATTTACATCTGGTACGGAATGCACAGCCGGTCGGCATATGCAGCGGACTTGGCACATCGCCTTCCAGGATAATTCTCTGGCGTTCCTTTGCCATCTTGGGATCTGGATAAGGAACGGCACTAAGCAGTGACTGGGTATACGGATGAAGTGGGTTGTTGTTCAGTTCATCCGCATCAGCAATTTCTACCACACGTCCCAGGTACATAACAGCGATTCTGTCAGAAATATGGTGTACGACCAACAGGTCATGGGCGATAAACAGATAGGCCACACCCAGTTTTTCCTGCAGTTCTTCAAACATGTTAATTACCTGTGCCTGAATAGATACGTCCAGAGCGCTGACTGCCTCATCACAGACGATAAATCTGGGATTGGTTGCCAGAGCACGGGCAATTCCGATACGCTGACGCTGTCCGCCGGAAAATTCATGGGCATAACGGGTGGCATGCTCTGCATTCAGTCCTACCAGAGACATCAGTTCCAGAATCTTATCACGGCGATCTCCTTTTGAATCATACAGCTTGTGCACATCCAGAGGTTCACCAATGATATCTTCCACCGTCATACGGGGATTCAGGGAAGAATAGGGATCCTGGAATACCATCTGCATGTCCTTTCTCATGCCGGCAATACTTTTTGCATCGACTCTCTGACCGTCAAAAAATACATCTCCGTCTGTCGGTGTATAAAGCCTGAGAAGAGAACGTCCAACGGTTGTTTTACCACATCCGGACTCTCCTACCAGTCCCAGTGTCTCACCTGGCTTAATAGAGAAAGACACACCATCAACGGCTTTCAGCGGAATGGTTTTACCAAACCCTGCTTTAATCGGAAAATACTGTTTCAACTGATTGACTTCAATCAGATTTTCTGTATTGGGTACATAGTCTTTATTCATCTTTTACCTGCTCCTCCTTTTGCTTCCATCGCTGCCTTCACATTCAGCCAGCAGGAAGCAAAATGTCCATCCGGCATCTGCATTTCAGGTGCATTTTCTTCCAGACAGATTTTCATAGCATTCTCGCATCTTGGGCAGAATGCACATCCTTTCGGCATATTCAGCAGGTTGATCGGTGTTCCCGGAATCGGCATCAGTTTTTCACCGATTCTGTCTACGTTCGGAATGGAACGAAGAAGTCCTTTCGTATACTCATGGGACGGACGATAGAAGATATCTTCCGCTGTTCCGCGTTCACATACACGTCCGCCGTACATAACAATAATCTCATCACACATTTCTGCGATAACACCAAGGTCATGGGTAACCATAATAATTGCCATTCCCAGTTTTTTCTGCAGACTCTGCATCAGTTCCAGAATCTGTGCCTGAATGGTCACGTCCAGTGCGGTGGTCGGTTCATCGGCAATCAGAATATCCGGTTCACATGCCAGTGCCATGGCGATCATTACACGCTGGCGCATACCGCCGGACAGCTCATACGGATACTGTTTGACACGTTTTTCCGGTTCATTGACACCAACCAGAGTCAACATTTCAATGGCACGGTCCATGGCTTCTTTTCCCTTGCGGTCTGTATGCAGCTTAATTGCCTCTGTCAGCTGATTTCCAATGGTAAATACCGGATTCAGACTGGTCATCGGATCCTGGAAAATGATGGAACAACATTTTCCGCGGAAATTACGCATCTGTTTTTCGGTATAATTTACGATATTTTCACCTTTATAAAGCACTTCACCGCTTTTGATGCTTCCGTTTTTCTCAAGAATCTGCATGATGGAGTATGCGGTAACACTTTTTCCGGAACCGGACTCACCAACGATACCCAGAATCTTGCCGGGAGCCAGATTAAAGGATACACCGTTGACAGACATTACTTCTCCCTTATCCGTGGTAAAGGAGGTATGCAGATCTCTTACAGATAAAATATTTTCACTCATAATAATTACCTCCTAAGTTTCGGGTCAAATGCGTCGCGGAGACCATCACCCAGTAAGTTAAATGCCAGTGTGATCAGCCCGATCATGATAGCCGGGAAAATCAGCTTATAAGAATAAGTTGTAATACCGGATCTTGCCATATTGGCCAAAGAACCCAGAGACGGCATCGGGGCTTTTACTCCCAGACCGATAAAGCTCAGGAAACTTTCGGTAAAGATCGCTGACGGAATCTGGAGTGCACCGGAAATAATGATAACACTGATACAGTTGGGCAGGATGTGCTTTCTGATAATACGCCCCGGTTTTGCCCCGCTGACTTTAGCAGCAAGTACATATTCATTTTGCTTGATTGTAAGAATCTGTCCGCGGACCAACCGTGCCATACCTACCCAGTACAAAAGCCCGAATACGATAAACAGAGAAATCATATTGGTTCCCAGTTTCTGCAGCCATGCGATTCCATCCACTTGCAGAACCGCATCCAATACCACCGACAGCAGAATAATCATCAGAAGATCCGGCAGCGAATATATAATATCGACAATACGCATCATCACCAAATCCACTTTTCCGCCGAAATACCCGGCAATACTTCCATACAGCACACCGATGATCACAACGATGATACTTGCAAATACACCTACCAGCAGAGAAATTCTGGTTCCGTATACCACACGGACAAAGTAATCACGCCCCATCTCATCAGTTCCCATGATATGAGGAAATACCTCTCCGCCTTCTTCCATATAAGCCTTTTCCATATCGGAATACTGGAACGGAGCCATATTGGCAGCGGTTTTGTCACGCTTACCATTGACGGTAATAATCTGTGAATAACTGTACGGTACTACTTTTGGTGTAATGATAATCATCAGAATAATCAGTATCAAAGCAATGATACTTGCAACAGCAAGCGGGTTTTTCATCAGTTTTTTCATACCATCCTTGAAGAAAGTGGATGATTCACTCATGACCTCCTGCTGACGTTTTTCTTCATCCGTAGCCTTTTCGAACTTGTTCAGGTCAATCTGAAAACTCAAAGGATTCTTCTTTGGCATCTGGTCTAAATTAGCATTTGTATTTCCCATGAATGCGTTCCTCCTAATCCAGCTTAATTCTCGGGTCGATAATCTTGTAAACAATATCCGTGATCAGGTTCATCGTTACCATCAGAACCGCCAGGAAAATGGTCACACCCATAATCAGCGGATAATCGCGGTTGGTGATGCTGTCAACGAACTTTGCACCAAGACCGCCAAAGTTAAAGATACTCTCCACAACCAGACTTCCTGTCAGAATGGAGGCAATCATCGGTCCCACATAGGTAACAACAGGGATCAGCGCATTTCTCAGAGTATGTTTGAACAAAACCTTCCAGCTTACTACACCTTTTGCTCTTGCAGTACGCACATAATCCTGCCCCATGGCATCCAGCATACTTGTCTTTGTCAGACGGGTAATATACGCCATTGGATAAGCTGCCAGTGAAATTACCGGAAGAATGTAGTTTCTGTTTTCCGGATTATATACCGGAATCCATTTTAACTTCACGCAGAATACCATCAGCAGCAATGTTGCAAATACAAAACTCGGTAAAGAAGTAAATAATGTTGACAGGAAAATAATCAGTCGATCCGGAAGTTTATTTCTTGTCAGTGCAGCGATACTCCCCAGAATCAATCCCAGAATAATTGCCACGATGACAGCCATTCCTCCCAGTTTTGCAGACACCTTAAATGAAGAAGATATTGTCTTTCCAATATCACGTCCTGTCTTTGCGGATACTCCAAAATCTCCGTGCAGCACATTCTTCATATAAATTACAAACTGTTCCGGAACCGGTTTGTCCAGATTAAACCGGCGTTCCATAACTGCCTTTACTTCCGGTGAAGTAGCTTTTTCACCGTTGAATGGTCCTCCCGGAATCGCATTCATCGCAAAAAACGTAATAGCACATACGATAAATACGGTAACCAGTGCGAGGACAATTCGTTTTCCTACATACTTTGCCATTTGTTACTCTCCTTTTCTTTTTTCTTTTTTATTACGAATCCTTTACATAAAGAACCGCCAGTATCAATATCACATCGATACAAACAACTGTCCTCACACGAAAGACATTTCGCTCAGAAAAAAAATCCAAAGAGCATTTGGATTCGTCACCTGATACCCAATCTAATCTGTGGACGAAGTTCGCAGCTGTGAACATTGACACTAAATAACCACATCTTTTCCCCTTGTTGCTTCACTAATGCACTTATTATATTATCTATAACAATTTCCGTCAAACCATTTTTCATAAAAAAACAATGGCAATAAACGGAAAGGTTCCGGGGGGTATCCATTACATCCTCAGAACCTTTCCTAATGTTATGTCTCTTATGCACGGATTTCTCCGTACTTTGTGCTTTCGATTCCTGATTCTTATTATGCTTCTGCCGGCACGTCCTTGATGCTGAAGCTCATTCTTCCCATCTTGTCTTTGCCCATGCAGACTACTTTTACAATATCTCCCAGTGTCAGAACATCTTCCACACGGTTGATTCTCTGTTTTGAGATTTTGGAGATGTGAACCATTCCCTCTTTTCCAGGTGCAAATTCAACGAATGCTCCAAACTCTTTGATACTTACGACTTTACCGGTAAAGATCTGTCCGGCTTCGAAGTCTGTAACGATTGTCTTAACATAATTCAGTGCTTTATCCATCATTTTCTGATCGGTTCCGCAGATGGATACTGCTCCGTCATCTGTAATATCAATTTTCACACCGGTCTCATCAATGATGGCATTGATGGTCTTTCCTCTCTGTCCAACCACTTCACCGATCTTTTCCGGATCGATGGTAATCTGGATGATCTTCGGTGCATATTTGCTAACCTGTTTTCTCGGCTCTGCAATGCATTTTTCCATTACTTCTGTCAAAATGTATTCTCTTGCCTGTTTTGTTTTGGCAATAGCCTCCTCGATAATCGGACGGGTCAGGCCATGAATCTTGATATCCATCTGAATGGCTGTGATTCCATCATGTGTTCCGGCAACTTTGAAATCCATGTCTCCGAAGAAGTCTTCCAGACCCTGGATATCAGTCAGAACAATATAATCATCATCTGTTTCTCCGGTTACCAGACCACAGGAAATACCTGCAACCGGTTTTTTGATCGGTACACCTGCTGCCATCAGAGACATAGTAGATGCACAGATACTTGCCTGAGAAGTAGAACCGTTGGATTCAAATGTCTCAGATACGGTACGGATCGCATACGGGAATTCTTCCTCAGAAGGAAGTACCGGCACCAGTGCCTTTTCTGCCAGTGCTCCGTGTCCAATCTCACGGCGTCCCGGTCCACGGCTTGGTTTTGTCTCGCCTACAGAGTAGGACGGGAAATTATAGTGGTGCATATAGCGTTTTACAACTTCCGTTTCATCCAGTCCATCCAGACGCTGTCCCTCGGAAAGCGGAGCCAAAGTGGTAATGGTACAGATCTGTGTCTGTCCTCTGGTAAACATGGCAGAACCATGTACACGCGGTATAAGATCGGTTTCTGCAGCCAGCGGACGAATCTGTGTGATAGCACGGCCATCCGGACGTTTGTGGTCTTTCAGGATCATCTTGCGGACAGTCTTTTTCTGGTACTGATATACAGCTTCTCCAAGAACAGCCAGCCATTCTTCTTTGTCAGCAAAAGCTTCTTCCAGTTTTGCTGTCACCTGACGGATGTTTTCTTCTCTTGTCTGTTTGTCATCAGAGAATACGGCAACTTCCATCTCTTCCGGTGTTACGATTTCTTTCATAGCTGCGAACAGTTCTTCCGGAACTGCACAGGATTCATACGCATGTTTCTCTTTTCCACAGTCAGCCACGATTTTATCGATAAATGCAATGATTTCCTGATTCACTTCATGAGCCTTGAAGATTGCTTCAATCATCTTATCTTCCGGAATCTCATTGGCACCGGCTTCGATCATGATTACTTTTTCTCTGGTGGATGCTACGGTCAGCTTCAGATCAGACACGGCATTCTGCTCCAGGGTGGGGTTTACGATCAGTTCCCCGTTGATCATACCCATCTGTGTAGCGGCACACGGTCCGTCAAACGGAATATCAGAGATGCAGGTTGCAATGGAAGATCCCAACATAGCCACTACTTCCGGATTGCACTGCGGATCCACAGACATTACCATGTTGTTCAGGGTAACATCATTTCTATAGTCCTTCGGGAACAGAGGACGCATCGGGCGGTCAATGACACGGGAAGTCAGGATGGCATGCTCGGAAGCCTTACCCTCTCTTTTGTTGAATCCTCCCGGAATCTTACCTACAGCGTACATTTTTTCTTCATATTCTACACTCAGTGGAAAGAAATCAATCCCTTCCCGCGGTTTTTCAGATGCTGTTGCAGTAGAAAGAACAACAGTATCCCCGTAATGCATAAAAGCTGCACCGTTAGCCTGTTTTGCCACACGGTCAACATCAACTGTCAGAGTTCTTCCTGCCAGTTCCATGGAATAACTTTTGTACATAAGCTTTACTCTCCTATTCTGCCTTCCGGCTATTTCCCGGCAGAAATTCTCCGAAACAACTGAAAAGCATATTCTGCTGCCACAATATGCTTTTCAGTGGTCTCGGCACAATATTCTCGTCCGGGATCCTTACACCAGTAAGGGGTGGAATACCTTCCACCCCTTGCCATAAGAAATTACTTTCTGATTCCCAGTTTTTCAATCAGCGCACGGTATCTTTCGATATCGGTTTTCTTCAGGTAATCCAGCAGACCACGTCTCTGACCAACCATTTTCAGAAGACCTCTTCTGGAATGATGATCTTTGTGATGTGTTTTCAAATGCTCTGTCAGTTCCTGAATTCTTGCTGTCAGTACAGCTACCTGTACTTCCGGTGAACCTGTGTCACCTTCTGTTCTGGCATATTCAGCCATGATTGCCTGTTTTTTTTCTTTAGAAATCATTTTGTTTTCCTCCTTAATTTTCAACCGCCGCGCATTAAGAAACGGTCGGAGACTCCAATCTCTGAATACGGGCTGACTCATACTTTGTCAGTATATCATAGGGATTACGAAAAGTAAACCTTTTTTTTCATCAACTATTGGCTTTTTTCATCTCATCCGGATCCTCTTCCAGGATAGAGAAAGCAATATTGGTGGCATGATCTGCCACTCGTTCCAGACCGGAAATGATATCAGAGAAAATCATACCGGCTTCCGGCGTACATTCATTCTGTGTCAGACGTTCCACATGCTTCTGCTGCAGCCGTCTCTCTTCCATATCGATCTTATCTTCCAGCATCAGGATATCCTGCATATGCTGGCGGTCGTTTCTGGAGAACATTTCGATGGAATAGGTCACAATCTTCAATACCATATCAAGCATTTCTGACAGGTCTTTTTCCCCGTCCGGGCTGAAACTTACATCATCATCCCTCATCATGATAGATGCATCCGCCACATTTTCCGCATGATCGCCAATTCGTTCGATATCGTTGACCACATGGAAGAGAGAACCGATACTCATCACATCATCGATGGGCAGACTTGACTGGTTCAGATGTACCAGATAGTTAGTAATTTCCTTATTCAGGTAGTCGATATTCTTTTCCACCCGGTATACTTCATCCAGTTCTTTCTGATCATGGCCATTCAGTGTATTCATAGCACGATGAAGGTTATTCAGTGCCATCGTAGCCATACGCTCCATTTCTCTAACAGCCTGCAGTACTGCTGTGGTCGGAGAAAAAGCGTGTTTGTTGCCGATGTAGACCAGTTCGAACTCATCCTCACCCTTGTCATCACCCCGGATAATCAGATACGTCGCTTTTACCAGATACTGTGTGAATGGGAGAATCAGGATTACCTGGCTCACTTTGATGATGGAGTTGGCATTGGCAATCATACGGCCGGCTTCATTACCGGAAATCTTCATGAAGAAATCCACAATATAATCGCCTGCTGTGCAGAAAAGAATTGCACAGACAATGGTTCCTGTCAGGTTAAACAGCATGTGCACCATGGCAGCTCTTTTTGCATCTTTTTTGCAGCCCACACTTGCCAGAGTGGCAGACATGGTACATCCGATGTTACATCCCAGCATCATAAAGAGACATACCGGCAGTTCCACCAGTCCTTCACGGGCAAGCAGCATGATGATACCAACCGTTGCTGAATTACTCTGAAGAATTGCGGTTGCCACCCATCCAACAATAAATGCAAAAAATGGATTGCTCAGAGAGCTCAGCACCTGTACCACTTCAGGAATCTCTTTTGCCAGGGTCAGTGCATCGGAAATACCGGAAATACCCATGAACAGAATACCAAATCCCAGAATAACCTCTCCCAGACGGCTGACTGTCATGTGATTCTTAATAAACATAGCCATGATAACACCGATAATGACAAACAGCGGTGCGATATCTGCCAGATCAAATGCAATCAGCTGACCGGTTACGGTGGTACCGATATTGGCACCCAGAATAATACCCGGAGTCTGAGCCAGTTTCATAAGGCCTGAATTCACAAAGCTTACAACCATAACGGTGGTAGCATTGGATGACTGAATCAGAGCGGTAAAAAAGGTTCCTACAAGGACACCTATCACGCGATTCCTAGTAAAAACCTCCAGAATACTTCGCATCTTGGAGCCTGCCACTTTCTGAAGGCCTTCGCTCATCATCTTCATTCCATAAAGGAAGAATCCAAGCCCTCCTATCAAAGACATAATTACACTCATTCTTTTTCTCCTTCGTATGAAAAAATCTATGATTTTACACGCATTTAATCTTATATTAACATAGATTTTACATAAATGGCAAGAATAATAATTTCAATTTCATTTTTCACATGCAAAATAATGTTTGCCCGCAGCTGCGTCTCTCTGAATCTGTTCTTTCAGTTCTTCTACCGAATCAAACTTACATTCCGGACGGACAAAATGAAAAAATTCTACCCATGCATCTTTTTCATACAGATTTTCATCACAGTCAAACAGATATGTTTCCACACCTGCAAAGGGCACTTCCACCGTAGGTTTTACACCTATGTTGGAAATCCCGAAAAAGACCTCACCGTTGATATAAGTGCGGGATGCATATACACCAAAAGGAGGCAAAAGTTTTCCATCCTCGGGAATCTGATTGATTGTGGGAAGCCCCCAGGTACGTCCCAGCTGTCTTCCGTGCAGCACCTTGCCTTTAACAAAATACGGGTATCCAAGCAGACGATTGACTTTTTCTATTTTTCCTTCCCTCAGTGTATCCCGTATCCAGCTGCTGCTGATTTCTCTGTCATCTTCCATTTCTTTTGACATGATTTCAACCTGAAATCCATACTGGTTTCCCAGTTTTTTCAGCAGTTCCGGAGTCCCCTTTCTCTGATATCCGAAATGAAAATCCGGTCCTACGATCACATAAGCTACTCTCAGCTGTACTGCCAGAATCTCGCGGATAAAATCCTCCGCCTCCATCTGAATCAGTTCCGGGACAAAAGGACACTCAATCAGACAGTCCAGACCTTTTCTCTCCAGAAGAACTTTTCTTTCTTCATTGGTCAGAAGCGTTCTTTTTATCCGGGTACCCAATTTCACCAGGGGCGAAACATCAAAAGTAAATACCACTGTTTCATACCCCTGTTTTCCCAGTTCCAGTGTCCTGGAGAGAAGCTTATTATGACCCCGGTGCAGTCCGTCAAACTTTCCCAGAGTGACCACACTTCTTTTATTCAGCTGAAAATCCAATGTATTTGTTATATATTTCATCGCAAATAATTTTTCTCCTGCCAGTTCATCCCGGTCAGGTCACTGACCTGACCAGAACATTTTCACCGGAGAAAATGTATCTCCTTTTTTCTGAAATATGCCGATAAACTGTTCTCTGCTGTCATATACACGAAACCGCTCCGCATCAGTTACCGGTACTGTTCGTAAATTTGAGGCTGAAAATGAATTGCCGTTATGTACCAGACGATCAGCCTCTTCCCCGGTGTATACCGCAGGGCAGTCATTAAACATGGCATCTACCGGAGTCACCAGCTGATCCACTTCGCCCCGACTGACATATTCACGGATTTCGTCCAGCTTATATGCATTTTCAATGGCAAAACGTTCCACCCTGGTGCGCACCAGTTTTTCCATACAGCCGCCGCAGCCCAGCTTTTCACCGATATCATGGCACAGTGTACGGATATACGTACCTTTAGAGCAATGTACCCGCATGGTAACCAGAGGCAGCTGAATCTGCAGAACATCAATTGAGAAAAAGTGAACACTTCTCGCCTTCCGTTCTACAACTTTTCCTTCCCTGGCCAGTTCATACAGCTTTTTTCCATTCACTTTCAAAGCGGAATACATCGGCGGAATCTGCTGCTGCTCACCTTCAAATCCGGCGATACATGTTCGAATCTGTTCCGGCGATACCAGAACTTCCCGTTCTTCCAGCACTTTCCCTGACATATCCTGTGTATCCGTGGTAATTCCCAGATGAAGAACCGTCTCATAAACCTTATCATGATCCGTCAGCATATCACACAATCTGGTACCTTTTCCAAGACATACCGGCAAAACTCCTGTTGCATCTGGATCCAGTGTGCCTGTATGACCAATTTTTTTCTGACGGAGAATTCCTCTCAGCTTCGCCACCACATCATGAGAAGTATAGCCGGCTTCCTTGCAGACATTGATCACACCATTAATTTCCATCTGCATGCTCCTTCAACTGTCTCTCAATGTCAAACGTCAGACTGTTGATCACATCATGAACAGAGCCCTGCATGGTACAGCCGGCTGCAAGTACATGACCGCCGCCATTGAAGTAGGCCGCAATTCTCGCCACATCCACGATTCCGTTGGAACGCATGCTGACCTTATACTCCTGTACACCGATTTCATATAGAAACAGTGCCACTTCCACACCGGCAGTGACCTGAAGCTGATTGACAATCCCATCCAGATCCTTTGGTGTCAGTCCATAGAAACGAAGATCTTTTTGTTTTACATAACCAATGATACATTTGCCATCCAGAATCATGATACTTTCCATAATGGTGCGGCCCATAATCTGGTTCTGTGCATACGTTTTTGTATAAAAAGAATCTTTAATAATCTTGCCAAAGTCTATGCCTGTCTCCATCAGTTCTGCAGCAATCCTCATGGTTTCCGGTGTTGTACAGGAATACTGAAACACACCGGAATCACTGATAATTCCGGAATAAATGGCCTCAGCCACTTCCCTGGTGACTTTTTCCGGCTCCATCAACTTGTACAAGACTTCGCAGGTGGAACTTGTATCCGGCTCGATATGATTGATCTGCGCAATGCCCGGATTCGTCACATGATGATCCACACAGCAGGTCACCCTTGCAGTGTCCAGAGCCTGTGCACACACACCGATTCTGTCCTTGCTGCTCACATCGAACAGCAGCAAAAGATCATAGACTTTTCCCTCCTGCCACTCATGACGTATCTGATCCACATCCTGAATGTAGTTATACACATCTCTGATTTCTTCCATGTATACATCAGCCTCAATCTGTGGATACCAGGTCTTCAGATACAGATACATACCCATACAGGAACCTACACAGTCGCCGTCCGGCCTTACATGACCGGCAATGGCAACTGTTTTTACATTTTCCAATACAGATGAAAGATTATTCATCTTCTTCTTCAGCCCTTTCTCTTTGAGAATGCCCTTCATTCACTTCCTGAATCAGTCGGGACATATTCACTCCATACTCAATGGATTCATCCAGTTTAAACTGGATTTCCGGAGTATTGCGGAGATTCAGACGTTTTGCCAGCTGGCGGCGGATATACCCTTCCGCACTGCGCAGGCCGGCAATCGTATCGCTTTTTTCTTTTTCAGAACCCAGCACACTGATATACGCCTTACAGGTCTTCAGATCCGGAGCAACTTCCGCTGCCGTTACAGATGTCATCATATGAATCCGCGGATCTTTGATTTCCTGACGAATAATAATGCTCAGTTCCTTCATTACTTCTCCGTTGATTCTTGTATTCTTGATACTGTTTTTTCTCATTCTCTATTCCTCTAATCAGCGCGGAACCTCAACCATAATATAGGCTTCTACCTGGTCGAATTCCTGAATGTCATTAAATCCTTCAAATACCAGACCACATTCGTATCCTGCTCTGACTTCTTTTACATCATCTTTAAATCTCTTCAGAGATGCCAGAGGACCTTCGAAGATCTGTGTTCCTTCACGGGAGATACGTACCGAACATCCTCTCTGGAACACACCATCCATGACGTAGCTTCCCGCAATGTTGCCCACACCGGAAGCCTTAAAGATCTGACGAACTTCACCGTGTCCGATGACTTTTTCCTCAAATACAGGATCCAGCATACCTTTCATGGCTGCTTCTACGTCTTCGATTGCCTGGTAGATGACACGGTACAGACGAAGGTCAACACCCTCCTGCTCCGCAATTGCTTTGGCGGTTGCATCCGGTCTTACATTGAAACCGATAATGATCGCATTGGATGCAGAAGCCAGAGTAACATCGGACTCATTGATGGCACCAACACCGCCATGGATAATTTTTACTACAACTTCTTCGTTGGACAGTTTCACAAGACTCTGTTTTACTGCCTCAACAGAACCCTGAACATCGGCTTTTACTACGATATTCAGTTCTTTCAGATTGCCCTCCTGAATCTGGTTGAACAGATCATCCAGAGACATTTTTGCTTTTGTCTCTTCCAGAAGACGATTCTTGTTCTCGGAAATAAAGGTAGCTGCAAAGTTTTTGGCTTCTTTATCATTTTCAGTGGCAACCAGAACTTCACCTGCATTCGGAACATCGGAAAGGCCAAGGATTTCTACCGGGGTAGACGGACCTGCTTCTTTTACGCGGCGTCCCTTATCGTCCATCATGGCACGCACTTTACCGGAGCATGCACCTGCGGCAATGAAATCACCCACATGCAGGGTACCTTTCTGTACCAGAATGGTAGCCACCGGACCTTTTCCTTTGTCCAGCTGTGCTTCAATAACAAGACCACGGGCACGGCGTTTTGGATTGGCTCTCAGTTCTCCCACCTCTGCAGTCAGAAGAATCATTTCCAGAAGGTCTTCGATACCTTCATGACTCTTAGCAGATACCGGAACAAAGATGGTGCTTCCGCCCCAGTCTTCCGGAATCAGATTATATTCGGAAAGTTCCTGTTTTACCCTTTCCACATTAGCACTTGGTTTATCAATTTTATTGATGGCAACGATGATATCAACACCTGCTGCTTTGGCATGGTTGATCGCTTCCACAGTCTGCGGCATCACACCGTCGTCTGCGGCAACAACCAGTACGGCAATATCCGTAGCATTGGCACCACGCATACGCATGGCTGTAAATGCCTCATGACCCGGTGTATCAAGGAAGGTGATCTTCTGTCCCTTGATGGATACCACATAAGCACCGATGTGCTGGGTGATACCGCCGGCCTCACGGTCGGTTACATTTGTCTTACGGATCGCATCCAGAAGAGAGGTTTTACCATGGTCAACATGACCCATAACACAGACTACCGGAGGTCTGGCAACCAGTGTAGACTCATCGTCTTCTTCCTCTTTCAGCAGTTCCTCGATCACATCGACTTTCTCTTCCTGCTCTGCAATGATATCGAATTCCATTGCAATTTCCTGTGCCTTTTCAAAATCAATTTCATGATTTACCGTCACCATGACGCCCTGCATAAACAGTTTCTTCACGATCACAGAAGGCTGCATCTTCATCTTTTCCGCCAGTTCACGGATGGTCATTTTCTCCGGAAGGATGATTTCCTTTACTTCTTCCTTCTTTTCCTCTTTCGGCTGCGGACGAACCGGTTTCTGAAGAGCTTTCGGAAGTTTCTGATTCGGACGGCGTCCCTGATTCGGGCGATTGCTTCCCTGACTTCCTCTTCTGTCCTGTGTCTTCTTCTCTTCTCTTTCCCGTTCTTTTTCTTTATCTTTTTCTTTGCTCTTGACATCTCTGACAGGTTTTCTTGCAAGACCAAGATCCATGGTGTCTACAGAAGAGGATCTGGAATCTCTGCGCTCATTGCGGCGTCCGCTGTCTCTGGTATCTCTGTCTTTTCCATCCCGTTCTCTTCCGTCACGGTCTCTCTGGTCACGGTTCATGCCGCCGCGGTTATTATCAAATTTGCGTCCTTCCTGACCAGCATTCTGACGGTCTCCGAACTTGCGATTGCCGCCGTCCGGACGTCCCTGTCCCTGCGGGCGGTTCTGTCCCTGCGTTCTTCCCTGACCATTGTTCTGGCGATCCCCAAATCTGCGGTTTCCGCCCTGGCCTTCTTTTCTATCCTGACCATCACGTCTGTCCTGGAACTCTTTTCTGCCCTGACCATTGTTCTGGCGCTCGCCGTTAAATTTGCGATTGCCGCCATCGGTATACTCCTTCTGACCGGAATACTCCGTTTTCGGTGCTGTTTTTGCCGGAGCACTCTGTGTGTTTGCTGACGCTGCCGGTTTTACTGTATCTGCCGGTTTTGCCGCTGCCTTGTTCTGTACTTCTGCTGTCTTTTCAGACTGCTCTTTTCCTGCCCCCTGCTGCGGACGATTTCCTGCCGGTTTATTGCGGCGGAAATTCTTTCCTTCCTGGGTCATGGCATTCTGCGGACGGAATACCTGAATCAAATTAGATTTCTTTTTCGGGCGATCTACAGTTTTTTTGCCTGCTACCTTATTTTCTTCTTTTCCTTCGGATTTATTCTCTTTATTTCCGGAAAGACCTTCCCGGACCATTTTTTCATCTTTTTCTTCCAATGTACTCATATGACTTTTAACTTCTATATTTTTCCCCTTCAAATATTCTAAAACTTCTTTATTCGTCTTTTTTAATTCCTGTGCCAGCTCGTAAACTCTAAGTTTTGCCATATTACCACCAACCTTTCTCTGCTCATGACAAAGCTGCTGCCATATCCAACTGTTTCTTCAATGCGGATGCAAGGTTTTCATCCGTAACAGCCAGTGATGCACGAAATTCTTTGCCGATTGCCGCACCCAGCTCCTCTTTTCCGCCAAATTCATAGTACGGAACCTGATAATACGTACACATGTTTCTGAACTTTTTCTTTGTATTATCTGAAGCTTCTTCTGACACAATAACCAGCCAGGCTTTTCCGGTCTTTACTGCTTTTTCTGCTGCGAATTCGCCGCTTGCAATCTTTCCTGCTTTCATGGAAAGTCCAATCAGTGATATTACTTTTTTACAATTCAATCGTATCCAGCTTCCTTTCCAGGCTTTCATATACTTCCTGCGGAATCGGCATCTTCAAAGAGCGCTCCAGTCCTTTGCCTTTCATTGCCTTCTGAAGACATTCCTTTGAAAAGCAAAGATAAGCACCCCTGCCGTTCTTTTTCCCCGTGGCATCCAGAATAATCTGGTCGTCCGTGGTTTTCAGAACACGTATCATTTCTTTTTTATTCTTCATTTCGTTGCAGCCGATACATTTCCGCAGCGGTACTTTTTTTACATTCGCCATAACTTACCGCCTCACAGTTTATTCTTCTTCGTTTTCTTCCTCTTCAGAGACTTCCGGCTCTTCGCTTTCTCCAGCCTCTTCGTCAATCAGGATATCCTCCTCATCCTCATATCCGTCTTCATCCTGATAATAATCAAAGTCACCGGCTTCTCTCGCCTGTGTCTCACTCTTAATATCAATCTTGAAGCCGGTCAGACGAGCTGCCAGACGAGCATTCTGTCCTTCCTTACCGATAGCAAGAGAAAGCTGATAATCCGGAACAATAACCAGTGCTGTTTTTTCATCCGGATCCGCCATAACGGAAATGACTTTCGCAGGGCTCAGTGCATTTTCAATCAGCAGTGCCGGATTTTCATCCCAGTTGATGATATCGATTTTCTCACCGCGCAGTTCAGAAACGATGGCATTGACTCTGGCACCGTTCATACCTACACAGGCTCCTACAGCATCAACATCCGGGTCATTGGACCATACGGCAATCTTCGTTCTGGAACCTGCCTCACGGGCAATGCTGCGAATCTCAACGATTCCGTCTCTCACCTCTGTCACTTCAGATTCAAACAGTCGTTTTACCAGTTCCGGATGGGTTCTTGATACCAGAATCTTTGGACCCTTCGGTGTATCTTTCACTTCCAGAACATACAGCTTGATACGCTCGGTAGGCTTAAATGTCTCGCCTTTCACCTGCTCATTCTCGTTGAGAACCGCATCCACCTTGCCCAGATTGATGCTGACATTTCTTCCCAGATAACGCTGTACCACACCGGTAACAATATCTCTTTCTTTCTGGAAATACTCATCATACAGAACTTTTCTTTCTTCTTCACGGATTTTCTGCAGAATCACATTCTTTGCATTCTGTGTTGCAATACGGCCAAACTGTTTAGACTGAATCGGAACCCTGACTGTATCACCAACCACATACTTGGTATCCATCAATCTGGCATTGGTGAGACTGATCTCAAGTACAGGATCTTCCACCTCTTCCACTACTGTTTTCTCAGCATATACACTGAAATCACAGGTATCGGGATTGATGCTGACTCTGACATTATCAGCCTTGCCGAAATGATTCTTACATGCCTGAATCAGTGACTGTTCAATCGCTTCCAGTAAAACTTCCTTACTTATATTTTTTTCTTTTTCCAGAATATTTAATGCTTCCATTAATTCTGTGTTCATTTTTTCTCTTATCCTCCTTAAAAATCAAACGAAAGTCGGATCAATGCGATCTCTGCTCTCTGAAATACCCTGGTTTCCTGATCATCCAGAGTGATGGTCACATGTGTTTCATCATATGCGCTGAGAATGCCAAAGAATTCTTTCTGTTTGTCGATGGGACGGTAGGTTCGTATCTCCACTTCTTTTCCCAGACTTCTTTTAAAATCCTTTTCCTTTTTCAAAGGTCTCCCAAGACCCGGAGAACTTACTTCCATAATATATGCGTCATCAATAAAGTCTTCCTCATCCAGTTTGTCACTGAACAGGCGGCTGACAGCCTCACAATCGTCGATTGTAATTCCGCCTTCCTTATCGATGTACAGACGCAGATACCAGGAGCCCGCTTCTTTGACATATTCCACATCCACCAGTTCAAAACCGAAACTGCTTATGATTGGTTCTGCCAGTGCTTCCGCCTTTTGTTCGTACTGTTCTCTTATGCTCATGTTCTCACCACCTTTTTGTCAGGAAATTATTATCCTATCATTCCTATGATACAAAACAAAGAGTGGACGAAACGTCCACTCTTAACTAGTAACCAATATCAACACTTTAATGATAACACTCTTTTTTGAAAAATGCAAGTAGGAAATCACGATATTCTCACTTTTGTTCCCTTTGTATCCCGTTTTCCCAGTTTTACTTTATTGAGAACTATCTGTTTTCCTTTATATTCTGCCGTATATTCCATCCGGCTTTCCAAAAGGTAAGCGTGTTCCACAGAATCTCCCTGCACAAGTTTGATTCCCCGGACACCCACCGCCGTTTTTTTCATAGAGGAAATTTCTGACTTCATAAAACGCAGGAAATAACCATTCTTCGTCTGCAGCACCACATAATCCATGGCATCACATAACCCTGCCAGTACCAATACATCTCCCTCAGCCAGTTTGGTGGCGGCAATGGTCCGCTTGACCACGTCAAATTCCGTACCGGGAACCTGTTTCACCATTCCGTTTCCAGTCACAAACATCATGGTGCCGTTCTTTATCATTTCCATGCTTGCCACAAACAAAATCTGTTCCTGTGCACTTGAGTAATTGCTCAGATTATCCACCGGAGTCCCTTTGTCCCTCAGTTTTGTGAGCGGTATATCCATCACCTTCACGCTGTGCATCTGTCCCTTTTCGGTAAAAAAACAGATTTTATCGGTATTCATGCAGGTAAGAACGTATTTGTACTCATTATGAACCGTTTCTTTATTGCGCTCATAAATGGATTTGTCCAGAAGTTTTGCATAGCCGAACCGATCCATCAGGAAGCAGACTTCCATCTCTTCCACTTTCTTTTCTTCAAATACGATTTCTTCCGCATTTTCAATCACGGTCCGGCGTTTTCTGCCATAAGTTTTCTTGGTTCGGTCCAGATCTTCCATGATAACCTGCGCCATAGAATCATAATTATTCAAAATATCTTCATACCGCTCAATATTTTTCACGGTCTGCTCATGTTCCGCAAGCAGCGCTTCAATCTCCAGTCCGATCAGTTTGTACAGACGCATTTCCAGAATGGCTGTGGCCTGTCTCTGGGTGAAACGAAGTTTTTTCGCAGCTTTCTCGCTGGTTTTCGTCTTAAAACGGATACCCTCCGTCGCACCCATGGTCAGGCAGTCCTTTACTTGTTTCTGATTCTTGCTGCCCCGGAGAATTTCGATGATCAGGTCGATCACATCACAGGCTTTGATCAGACCTTCCTGGACTTCTTTTTTCTCCAGTTCCCTGCCCAGCAATGTCTGATACTTTCTGGTACATACATCAAACTGAAAATCCACGTGATATTCAATCATCTGCTTGAGGCTTAAGGTTTCCGGTCTTCCGTCCGCCACCGCCAGCATATTGACACCGAAGGTGTCCTCCAGCCGGGTTTTCTTATAAAGCATATTTTTCAGATTTTCCACATCAGCACCTTTTTTCAGTTCCAGCACGATGCGGATGCCTTCTTTGGAAGACTGGTTGGAAATATCAACGATTTCCGGTGCTTTTTTGCTTTCCACCAGTGCCGCCACATCATTCAGGAATTTGCCGATATTGGCACCTACCATCGGGTAGGGAATCTCCGTGATGACAAGATTTACTTTCCCGCCTTTGCAGGGTTCTTCCTCCACTTTCCCCCGGACTTTAATTTTTCCGCTTCCGGTTTCATAGATTTTCAACAGTTCATCTTTGTTGGTTACAATTCCGCCGGTGGGAAAATCCGGTCCCTTGATGTATTTCATCAGTTCTTTCACTGTAATTGCATTATTTTTCATATATGCCTTCACGGCATCTACAATTTCCCCCAGATTGTGGGGCGGAATACTGGTAGCCATGCCGACCGCAATTCCTTCAGCACCGTTCAGCAGCAGATTGGGCACCCGCACGGGGAGTACCACCGGCTCTTTTTCCGTCTCATCAAAGTTGGGCATAAAATCCACCACATCTTTGTCCATATCACTGAGGTATACTTCCTGCGTGATCTGCTGCAGCCTTGCCTCCGTGTATCGCATGGCAGCCGCCCCGTCTCCCTCAATTGACCCAAAGTTTCCGTGACCATCCACCAACACCTGCCCCTTTTTGAAATCCTGAGCCATAACCACCAGAGCTTCGTAAATGGAACTGTCACCGTGAGGATGGTATTTACCCATGGTATCTCCAACAATTCTGGCACACTTACGGTAAGGCCGGTCATAGCGGATTCCCAGTTCATACATATCATACAGGGTTCTTCTCTGTACCGGCTTCAGTCCATCCCGCACATCCGGAAGGGCCCGGGAAACGATTACGCTCATGGCATAATCAATATAGGATTTTTGCATAATCTCCGAATACTCGGTTCTGATAATCTGTCCGTCCATTCCATCACTCCTTATATATCAAGCTGGGCATCCTGTGCATGCTGGTAGATAAATGCTTTTCTCGGCGGCACTTCTGTTCCCATCAGCACCTCTGTTACATCCGATGCCATCCTTGCATCCTCAATTTCCACCCGTTTCAGGATACGTGTCTCCGGATCCAGCGTAGTCTCCCACAACTGTTGGGCATCCATTTCACCCAGACCTTTGTAGCGCTGAAGGGTAAAGCTTGAACCTTTATGAGTTTTCCTGTATTTTTCCAGTGCTTTGTCGTCATACAGATATTCTTCTTTCCCTTTTGCCGGAATCACCTTATACAGAGGCGGCATGGCCAGATACACATGCCCCTCATAGATCAGCTCCGGCATAAACCGGTAAAACAGGGTCAAAAGCAGGGTGGAAATATGGGCACCATCCACATCCGCATCTGCCATAATAATGATTTTGTCATATCTGAGTTTGGAAATATCAAAATCATTGCCGTAGCCTTCGGAAAATCCACAGCCAAAGGCATTGATCATCGTCTTAATCTCTGCATTGGCAAGAACTTTATCGATGGTTGCCTTTTCCACATTCAAAATTTTTCCCCGAATCGGCAAAATAGCCTGAAAATTCCTGTTGCGTGCTGTCTTGGCCGAACCGCCGGCGGAATCTCCCTCCACAATAAAAATTTCGCAGAGAGCCGGATTTTTACTTTCACAGTTTGCCAGCTTTCCGTTGGAATCAAAGGAGTATTTCTGCTTTGACAGCATATTGGTTTTCGCTTTTTCCTCTGTTTTCCTGATTTTGGCAGAACGCTCTGCACAGGAAAGCACTGCCTTCAGAGTCTCCAAATTTCTGTCAAAATACAGAACAACTTCATCTCCTGTAACTTTGGAGGTTGCTTTGGCGGCATCCTGATTATCCAGTTTTGTCTTGGTCTGTCCCTCAAACCGCGGAGCCGGATGCTTGATGGAAATAACAGCCGTCATGCCGTTACGGATATCAGCTCCGGTAAAATTGGCATCCTTGTCTTTCAGAATTCCCAGTTCCCGGGCATAATTGTTCATCAGGGTAGTGAACATGGTCTTAAAACCGGTCAGATGGGTACCGCCCTCTGCATTATAAATATTATTGCAGAATCCCAGCACATTTTCATGAAACTCATTCACATACTGGAATACTCCTTCTACCGTAATCCCATCACTCTCTCCAGAAAAATATACCGGTTCGTGAAGGACCTCTTTCTTCTTATTTAAATCCCGCACAAAACCGATAATTCCTTCCGGCTCATGAAATTCAATCACTTCAGGCTCCGATCCTCTCCGGTCTTCATAATGAATGGTCAGTTTGGGATTCAGATATGCCGTCTCATGAAGCCGGCTTTTCACTTCCGCTTCCGCAAACCTGGTTTTCTCAAAAATCTCCGGATCCGGAAGAAAACGAATACAGGTTCCTGTCTCTTTCGTCCGTCCCGTCTTCGGCAGCAGGCCTTCTTCCAGCTCCACGGTAGGAATTCCTCTTTCATAATGGTCATGGTGGATATATCCTCCCAGACTTACCTCCACATCCAGCCAGGTAGACAGGGCATTCACCACAGAGGAACCTACACCGTGAAGACCACCGCTGGTCTTGTATGCAGAGTCATCAAACTTACCTCCCGCATGCAGCGTGGTAAATACCAGACGCTCCGCAGACATACCTTTTTCATGCATCCCCACCGGAATACCCCGGCCATTATCCTTTACGGTACAGGAGCCGTCCGCCTCCAGTATCACCTGGATTCTGTCACAATAACCTGCCAGATGCTCATCTACCGAATTATCAACAATTTCATATATCAGATGGTTCAGACCCTTACGGGACACACTTCCGATGTACATACCCGGACGCTTTCTAACTGCCTCCAGGCCTTCCAGCACTGAAATACTGCTGGCATCATACGTATTATTCTTCGCCATTGTTAACTTCCTTTCCTGCCAGTCGGCAAAACTGCGGCTATTATACCATACTTTTTGACAAAATCCAAACAAAAAATAATTTGGAGGTTTCTTTTACCGGACATTGAGCAAAAAAAGAGACATGAGTAAACTCATATCTCTTTTCATATATTTTTATGCCGTTTTAAATATCACAGCGCGATATTTCTTCAATGCTGTATATACAACCATTCCAAGAACTTCACAGGAAATAATTTCTCCTACGCCCACGGTCAGCATCATAAATGGAATCGGCAGCGGAACCTGGTATCCATAACGAAGTACAAAGGGTACGATCAGTGCATTGGCTATAATCGGGGGCAGCGGTGCCAGAAAACGATTCTGGTTTCGCAGCAGATACGTTCCCACAGCTCCGATCAGAGTTGCGATACTTCCAAAGATAATATCCGGAACGATGCAGCCGCCGAGAATATTGCTTATAATACATCCCACAAATAAACCGGGAACCGCAGCCGGCGTAAATACCGGAAGAATCGTCAATGCTTCAGAAATTCGAACCTGAACTTCTCCATAGCTGAAAGGTGCAAAGACAAGGGTTAACACTACATAGATGGCAGCAATCATAGCCGCCTGTGCCAGGAACAGCACATTGACCGTTTTGTTTTTTTTCATGATTCAATTCTCCTTTAGTTTTGTTTTACGTGTGGAAGGTCTCGAACACACGCGCCTTAGGCGTCTTAGCAGGTACAAAACTTTACAATTTTCTAAACGTTCAAAATACGCTTGCAAATATCCGAAAAATTTTATACACTGACTATAGAAGCAAAAAAGAAATCTCCAGTCTCCTGAAGATTTCTTAGCAGTTCGTAGGGGAATCGAACCCCTGTTTCCGCCGTGAGAGGGCGGCGTCTTAACCGCTTGACCAACGAACCTTGCTCGATTATAATACTACACCTTTCGGGAAAATGCAAGTGTTTTTTTGAAAAAATTTGAAAAATTTAAAATTTTTATTTTAAGGAGGAAAAAACTATGAAGAAGAAAAAAAGAAAGGGTAAATACTGCAAATCTCTCATAGCATTCCTTACAGGAATGTGTCTGCTGTCTGGATGTGGAGGAAGTGATAAATCCAGTTCAGCATCGGCAGAGTATGCTTCTGCGGATTATGGATGGGACATGGCGGCAGAAGAAGATTCAAAGGAAGTTGCTGAATCTACAACGGCTTCCGGTTCGGAAGAAGGAGCAGGAAATACAGAGAATGCTTTGACGGAAAATGATTTGTCAAATCGAAAACTGATTAAGAATGTATATCTCTCTTTCGAAACAGAAGAATTTGATTCCATGAAAGAAAATCTGGAACAGTCCATTGCCTTTTACGGAGGTTATGTGGAGTATTCGGATTTCAGTGCACCTCAGGGCGGCTACCGTCTTCGCTATTATTCAATTACCGCAAGAATTCCGGCTGATAAACTGGATGAATTTGTGGAGACAGCAGGAAACCTGGGGACCCTTACCAACAAATCTGAGAATGTTGAAGATGTAACGCTGGCGTATGTGGACAAAACTGCATACAGAGATTCTCTGAAAGTGGAATATGAACGTGTGATGGAGCTTCTGGAAAAAGCCACCGATCTGGATCAGATTCTGGCACTGGAATCCAAATTGTCTAATCTGCGTTATGAGATTAACAGCTATGAATCACAGATTCGTACCTATGATAATCTGATATCCTACAGCACAGTGAATATCAATATCAACGAAGTGAAGCAGGTAACAGAAACTTCCACATCAGTGGGGAGCCGGATCAGAAGCGGATTTACAGCCAGCCTGACATCCATAAAAGAATTCTTTGTGGAATTATTTATATTTGTGGTATCTAATCTTCCGGTATTGCTCCTCTGGGCGTTAGTTATTGTAATTGTTGTAATCCTGGTGAGAAAGATTGCAGCAAAGCGAAAAAATGGCGAGGAAAAAACGAAAAAAAGAATACATTTTTCTAAAAAATCTAAAAAAGAGGAAGATTCAGAGTAAACAAATTGCCCCGGGGATTTTGTAAAAATCCCCGGGGCAATTTTTCAATTCAACAGCACGTTCCGTGTCTTATCAACCACATATCCGCTTCCGCCTCTCTGTTTCACGTCTTCCACCATGGTCACCATTAAAATAGGTTCTTCCGCATCGACGGTATAGACGCAGAACCAGCCCAACTCGGTTCCTTCGGTGTCTTCTTTTGATGTTTTCAGTTCAGCGGTACCGGTTTTTCCTGCAAGGGTGAGTCCCTCGATTGTGGCGCCGTGTCCGGTGCCGTTGGGGCTTTCCACAACCTGTATCAGCATCTGTTCGATTTTCTGAGCGGTTTCCGATGTAAATACATTTTCTTTCCACCAGGTTGGATGGCCGTCTGCCTCCCGCAGCAGGTACGGTGCAATCATATTTCCGTCATTATAAAAAGCGGAATATATGGATGCCAGATGGACAGGATTTACCAGCATCTGTCCCTGCCCGTAGCCGGAATCAGCCAGCTGTATTTCGCTGTCAAATCCATCACTGTTGCTGTACTGGGAAGCTGACAGTCCGAAGTCAAAGGTAAGTTCTTCGCCAAATCCCAGTTTTTTCAGTTGTTCTGCAAAGTTGTCCTGGCCAATCTGCAGGGCCGCTTTGGCAAAGTACACGTTATCAGAGTATATAATGGCTTCTTCCATCACAGGGCTTGGTGCTGCGTGGATGGTCGTCACCTTGTAGTCTCCCCAGCTTTCATCTTTCTGCCAGCTCAGGCTGCTCTCGCCCAGTTCTTCTGTCTCTGACAGGGTTCCTGTGTTCAGCCCGATGGCAGCCGTGATGGGTTTCATGGAAGAGCCGGGACACCATACTGCTTTAAAACGGTTCTGCATGGGGGTGTTTTCGTCATTGCTCAGTTCATCCCACTCGGACTGGGACATGCCGCGGATGAAGAGGTTATTATCATAACCTGGCATGGACAGTAAAGCCAGCACTTCACCGGTTTTTGGATTCATTGCCACGGAAGTACTCTTATCTTCCCCGAATTCCTGATATATTTTTCTCTGAAGGTTAGCATCAATGGTCAGGTAAATGTCTTCCCCGTCGATACAGGGCCGTGAGGCAATGATTTCTTTTTCTTCACCACTCTCAGTTACTATGGAAATTCTCCAGCCGGTGGTTCCTCTTAATTGTTCTTCATACAGTTTTTCCAGACCGGCTTTTCCGATTACACTGGTGGAAGAATAGCCTTCACCGGCATGTTCTTCCAGTTCTTCTGCTGTAATGGACTGTACATAACCAATCAGATGTGAGGCGGCTTCTTTCAGCGGATACTGTCTCACCTGCGTGTCCGTAATCATAACGCCGTCTATCTGCAGCAGCTGTTCTTGAAGAGCTGCCAGCTGTTGTTCTTTTTCCGTGGCATTTCCCTGATTGATGGCCATTTCATTTACTTTTTCCAGTGTTTTAATCGGTACGAAAGAATCATCCTTTACCCAGGAAGCCTCCAGCTTCTTTTGTATATTTTCCGCTGTCGTACCCAGAAGTTCGGCCATCCGCTCCAGATCCTGAGAAGGGTCCTCCTGCATTCTTCCGGGAACCAGTCCCACGGAAGATGCCGTACCTTCCCCCGCCAACATAAGGCCATTGCGGTCATAGATATTTCCCCGTTTCGGGGCTTCCTTTTTTATGCTGACTTTGTCTTTTTCACCCAGATCCGGAAATATCATGGTGTGGGTCCAGTTCAGGGCATACCGTTCTTCCTCCTCCACAAAGACAGCCTTCCAGCTGAAAGAAACGGAGCCGGCCAGGGTTTCCATGGAAAACTTGTAAGGAATTACTATTTTTCCATTCTGTTCTTCCGGTTCTTTCTGCTCCAGTCGGATGTCCGAAGCCTCAATCCCTTCATAAATTTTCTGGTTTCTTTCCACAAAATCTTCCCGTGAAATTCTCTCCTGACTTTCCAGAGATATCATATCATACATTCCGTCATAATCGCCCTGTATGATTTTTTCTGTATAATCAGCCAGCAGCTGCTCCGGAGCCACTTTTTTATTTTTCTGTAAAGTCAGAAAAAGTGCGGTTCCAAGGAATGCAATCAAAAAAACCATACCCACAATCAGAATTATTTTTCCCCTTTTTTTATTTCCCCTGCGTTTTCTTTTCATGATACCGTCCCTTCCTGTTCATCCTCCGACCCTTCGCCGGTCAGATTTAAAACAGCACGAATCTCATCCTCATCCATATCCAGGTATGCAGATAATTCTTCGATACTGAACTTCTGGTTATCATCATCGGAAATTTCCCGGATGGCGGCTTCCAGTTTTCTCACTTTTTCCACCATGTAGTTGTCGTGGATTTTCTGCTCGGTCTGTTCTTCCAGCCACTGATTCATGTGAGAGTAAATCTGGGTTTTCATCCAAATATCTCCATCCGTTTCTGGAATGTCCTCCGGAAATACGGTCAGGATTCCCAGATTCCCCTCCTGAATCAGGTCACCGATAAAAATATCATTCCGGTAAATCCTCCGGGCATATGCTAAAATGTCCGGCAGGTACAGCTGGGTCAGACGCTCAAGGACAGAAGTGTCTCCGCACCCATAGGAAGCCAGCAGCTGAGCCTTTTCATCCGGTTTCTCCGTGGGAAGTATTTTCATATATTCCCGATACTCCTCAAGACATCTGGCATCGTCATCCGCCATTGGAACCTGCTCTTCGTCTTCCTGTTCTGATGATTCTTCTGTATCTGATAATGCTTCTTCTGAAGAAAAATCAACGGTATTCAGATCCGCTCCCTGAATCCGAATTCCCTGCACCTTAAGATATTCATATAAACTCTGCAGCTGAGCCGTTGAAAGCTGATTCAAGCCAAAAATGTTCAGGATTTCTTCATTTGTCAGATTCTTATCATGACTCATGGCCAGGTTCATCACCTGTTCCAGTTTTTCCTGAAATTCTCTTACCTCCATCATCTAGTCCACCACCTTTATATTTTTAATCACCGGTTGGTCGTCTGCCGCCACTGTTCCATTGCTGTCCTGCACCGGAGTATCCTCACAGATGGCATCCACAATCTCTATACCCTCGGTCACATGGCCAAAGGCTGCATACTGTCCATCCAGATAATCTGCATCCTGATGCATAATGAAAAACTGTGAGCTGGCACTGTCCGGCATTTTTGACCGGGCCATGGAAATCACACCGCGCTCATGCTTGATATCATTTTCCACTCCGTTTGCAGAAAACTCTCCTTTGATGGTATGATCAGAACCACCGGTACCATTTCCATCAGGGTCACCGCCCTGAATCATAAAACCGCTGATGATCCGGTGAAAAGTAAGTCCGTCATAAAAACCGTCATTTGCCAGATCGATAAAGTTTGTTACGGTGATGGGGGCCGTATCCGCATCCAGTTCCACCTTGATGGTTCCGTAATCCTTTATATTGATTTCTGCGTGATGCAGACCGGACAGCAGGTCGCCGGAATTTCCTTCATTCGTTTCTTCAGTCGCTGCTGTATTATCGGAAGATTCTTCTTTTTTGCCGCAGCCATACATAAACAGCAGGCTGGCTGTCATCATCAATAGTATCATCCATTTTCTCATAATAATAACCTCTTTCTGTAAAATTACCCCGGGGATAATGTAAAACTCCCCGGGGCAAATAATTACTGGATCCGACTGTGCAGTTCCTGCAGGGAAACTACATCTTTTTGTTCCTGTCCCTGTACGGTCAGGATTCCATCGGCACTGGCAAGAGCGGCCGCCATGGTGGTGATATACGGCACACGGCTCTTGATGCATGCTTTTCTTACGTAGCTGTCGTCCGGACCCGGATCATCTCCCTTAGGAGTATTGACAACAAGGTCAACTTTTCCGTTGGTGATGATGTCGTAAATATTCGGACGTCCTTCTGACATTTTGCAGATTCTCTCTGCCTCTATACCTGCGGATTCGATCATTTCTTTTGTATGTCCTGTGGCAATGATCTTAAATCCGGCTTCGTGGAAGCGTTTTGCCACATCGATCAGATCGATTTTGTCTCTGTCGCTGACACTGATGAGTACGGTGCCGGACAGTGGAAGTTTGCTCTTGGTTGCTTCCTGTGCTTTAAAGTAAGCTTCTCCCACAGTATCTGCCAGACCAAGTACCTCACCGGTAGAACGCATTTCCGGTCCCAAAAGCGGGTCAACTTCCGGGAACATGTTGAACGGGAATACTGCTTCTTTTACACCATAGTGAGGAATTTTCTTCTCTTTCAGGTTTTTCAGCGGAGATTCTTTTCCTGTAAATTCAGAAGTAATGATTTCTGTAGCCAGTGGTACCATGGAAATGTTGCAGACTTTTGATACCAGCGGCACGGTTCTGGATGCTCTCGGATTGGCTTCCAGTACGTATACTTTTCCATCTTCGATGGCGTACTGCATATTCATCAGACCGCGTACATGCATTTCTTCTGCAATTTTCTTGGTGTATTCTTTGATGGTATTCAGATTTTCCTCTGAAATATTTTTGGACGGAATGATGCATGCGGAGTCTCCGGAATGTACACCGGCAAGCTCGATGTGTTCCATAACAGCAGGAACGTATGCATGTTCTCCATCGCTGATCGCATCTGCTTCACACTCCATGGCATGACGCAGGAAACGGTCGATCAGAATCGGGCGGTCAGGTGTTACCCCTTCTGCCGCTTCCATATAAATCTTCAGGTTTTCCGGATCGTACACAACTTCCATACCACGTCCGCCCAGTACGTAGGAAGGACGAACCATTACCGGATATCCGATTTTCTCAGCAATCGCAAGAGCCTCGTCCACATTGACAGCCATACCTGCTTCCGGCATCGGTATTTCCAGTTTGTCCATCATGGCACGGAACAGATCACGGTCTTCTGCCATGTCGATGACAGCCGGGGAGGTTCCCAGAATCTTCACGCCGTATTTTTCCAGATCAGCGGACAGGTTCAGCGGTGTCTGACCACCGAACTGAGCAATCACGCCCAGAGGCTGTTCTTTCTTATAAATAGAGAGAACGTCTTCCAGAGTCAGCGGCTCGAAATACAGTTTGTCGGAGGTATCGTAGTCAGTGGATACGGTTTCCGGGTTACAGTTGACGATGATGGTCTCAAATCCGGCTTTTTTCAGTGCCAGGGCCGCATGTACACAGCAATAGTCAAATTCAATACCCTGTCCGATACGGTTTGGACCGCCGCCCAGAATCATAATTTTGTTTTTATTTCCGCTTACCGGGCTCTCGTCTTTTACGTGGTAGGTGGAATAATAGTATGCATTGTCTTTCGTTCCGCTTACGTGAACACCTTCCCAGGCCTCTTCCACACCCTGACTGATGCGGGCATTGCGGATATCCTCTTCCGGAACTTCCAGAATCTGACTCAGGTATTTATCTGAAAATCCATCCAGTTTTGCCTGTTTCAATACTTGCGGTGCAGGAACCTGACCTTTATTTTTCAGAAGTTCTTCCTCTTCCTCCACCAGTTCTTTCATCTGTTCAATAAAGTAATGTTTGATCTTGGTGAGTTCAAACAATTCATCAACAGTTGCACCTTTTCTCAGTGCTTCGTACATAATAAACTGTCTCTGGCTGGTAGGAACAATCAGCATTTTCAGCAGCTGTTCTTTTGTTTTTTCATGGAAATCTTTTGCAAATCCCAGACCGTACTGGCCGATTTCCAGGCTTCGGATCGCTTTCTGGAAAGCTTCTTTATAAGTCTTTCCGATACTCATAACTTCACCAACGGCGCGCATCTGAGTGCCCAGCTTGTCTTCCACACCTTTGAACTTTTCAAATGCCCAACGCGCGAACTTGATTACCACGTAATCTCCGTCCGGAACGTATTTGTCCAGTGTGCCGTATTTGCCGCACGGAATCTCATCCAGATTCAGCCCGGATGCCAGCATGGCAGATACAAGAGCGATCGGGAAACCGGTAGCCTTGCTTGCCAGGGCAGAAGAACGGGATGTTCTCGGGTTAATCTCAATAACAATAATTCTGCCGCTGACCGGATCGTGAGCGAACTGTACGTTAGTTCCACCGATTACCTGTACTTCTTCTACAATCTTATATGCCTGACGCTGCAATTCTTTCTGTACATCTTCAGAAATAGTCAACATCGGAGCGGAACAGAAGGAATCACCGGTGTGAACGCCCAGCGGGTCAATATTTTCAATGAAGCAGACGGTGATCATGTTGTTCTTGGAGTCACGGACAACTTCCAGCTCCAGTTCTTCCCATCCCAGAATGGATTCTTCTACCAGAACCTGTCCCACCAGACTGGCCTGCAGACCTCTGGCACATACGGTCTTCAGTTCTTCTACATTATAGACCAGACCGCCGCCGGCACCACCCATGGTGTAAGCCGGACGCAGAACAACCGGGTAACCCAGTTTGTCCGCAATGGCAAGGGCTTCGTCCACACTGTAAGCCACTTCACTTCTTGCCATCTCAATACCCAGGCGGTTCATGGTGTTCTTAAACTCAATACGGTCTTCGCCACGCTCAATGGCATCTACCTGAACACCGATTACTTTTACGTTATATTTATCCAGAATACCTTCTTCTGCCAGCTCAGAACAGAGATTCAGTCCTGACTGTCCTCCCAGGTTGGGAAGGATTGCGTCGGGACGCTCTTTTGCGATGATCTGTTCCAGACGTTCCACATTCAAAGGCTCTATATAGGTTACATCAGCAATTCCCGGGTCTGTCATGATTGTCGCCGGATTGGAGTTTACCAGAACAATCTCGTATCCCAGCTGACGCAGAGCTTTACACGCCTGAGTTCCTGAATAGTCAAACTCACAGGCCTGACCGATAATAATCGGACCAGAGCCGATAATCAATACTTTATGCACATCATTTCTCTTACTCATAGCTTTCTCCCTGTGTATATAGATTCAATTAAATTTGTTCAACATAGATTATAACCGAGAGTTCTGCAAAATGCTACACTTTTTTGTAATTCGTTTGGGGAAGGACGGAAAATTTTTATCCTTGTATTCAGAAGCAGGCCACTCCTCCACTCCGCATTTACTTTCGTTTGGAACAGAACAGGAGAATCTCTGTGATTTTCAGAAGCATTGGGGAAAGCGAGTCCGAAAATATGCACTTAGCAAGACTTTGGCGCGAAGGCTCTCCTGAGCGTCAATTAGTCGCGCTTAGTGCATAGTTGAGGAGGAGCGGCCTGCTT